>NZ_JABBVZ010000018.1 GCF_012933365.1 Sulfobacillus harzensis
GGTCGTCCCCCTCGCGCACGCTGAGACTACTGGGGCCGCAGGGCCCCGGGATCATCAGGCCGTGCCGACCCATTTTTTGGCAGGTATGTTTAGCCGTGGGAGTTGACCCGTTTCCATCCCGAACACGGTTGTCCCCCTCACGTACGCTGAGACTACTGGGGCCGCAGGGCCCTGGCATTATCGGGCCATGCCCGCCCGTCATTTCACGCCCGCTCCTCACGAGCGGGTTCTTCTTATGCCGTTGCCGATATTACGTACACGTAATATAATAATACCAAATCGAAACAAGGAGAATCGGATGAGCCGCGTAGACTTTCCATTGAATACGTTGCCGCTGCCCGCTGAGGATATTGTGGGGCGGGAAGATGTTCTAAACAACATGGTGGACCGCATGCTTCATCAGCAAAGCATCCTTATTCCCGGCCCACGGCGCACCGGAAAGACTGCCGTCGCACTGGAACTCTTGCGGCGTTTGCGTGATCAGCATCAGATGCTGGTGGCGAGCGTGGACCTGTTTGAGTGCGCGGACGGACGTGATTTGTCCCGAAAAATTGTGACCGCCTGTCTTGAGAATATTGATGCCAAATGGACGCGGTTTCGAAGCGTGGTGGATCGTGATCTGGCCGTCGGAATCCGCGAATCGTCGCTGACCATTCGAATCTTGGGCGTCGACCTGATTAAATGGGCCTACCATTTGGAAAAACTTGAGACGGGGGAACTGTTGGATCGCGCCCTCGATTTTCCCGAAGCCATGGCGCAACGGCTCGGCCGCCCCATGGCGTTGGTGTTTGACGAGTTCCAAGAGGCATCAGGGTTGGGCGGCGAAGCCTTGATGAAGCGGATGCGGGCCCATTGGCAGCGCCAGCGCCGAACCTCGTATTGCTTCCTCGGCAGTCAAGGCGGCGTCATGCGGGATCTGTTTGGTCAAAGTCGACAGCCCCTGTATCGCTTTGCCGATATCCTCCCCCTTCCGCCTATTCCAGTGGCGGATTGGATCGTCTATGCGCGCTCTAAATTTGAAGCTCAGGGAATCACGGTGCGGGAGGCATCATTGGAGGAGTTGGTGGTGCGGACCGGCGGACATCCGTTCGATACCATGAAGGTTCTGCAACATTTAGCTCGCATTCAGGATCGGGAAACTGCCCCCGTGATTACCCGCGATCTCTGTTGGTTGGCCCATCAGGAAGCCGCCGAGGAATTAGCCCGCTATTTCGAAGCCGAAATCGCCGGCCTGCAACTCCCTTATGCGAGGGCCATGCTTTTGCGGCTGGCTCGGGGAGAAGGCCTCTATGTGCCGGGCATTAATCCTGGTCAAAATAAGCGGACGGTGGATGGCTTGGTGCGCGCGGGTGTTTTGCGACGGGTCGCCCCTCGCCGCTATCAATTTGAGGAGCCCATGCTGGCCGAATTTTTGGCGCAACATTGACGGCTACATATTTAACAGATTTTTGCCCACGCTATAGACAGCGCTGGTTGTTATGCTATAATCAGGAAAGACAAAGTAAGTCAAAGACAAAGCGAGTGAGATTGAATGGCAAGCATGGCCGACGAAATTGAGGCCTACCTTCGAGCCCTGATACAAAATTCGCCGGATGGGGCGATCGTCATCCAACGGACGCAGATTGCTGAACGGTTCGATTGCGTTCCGTCTCAAATTAGCTATGTGCTGATGACGCGGTTTACTCCCGACCGCGGCTATGTCGTCGAAGGCCGACGCGGCGGCGGGGGGAATATTCGAGTTCGGAAGCTGGAGGCAGAGCAGCAAGAGTTGGTGGCGCTCCTGCACAAAGTGGAAGCGATCGACCAGGCTCGGGCGTTCGGCTTGATTGTCCGGGTGATGGAAGCCGGACTCATTTCAGAGCGCGAAGCCGGTGTCATGCAATCCGCCTTGAAGCGGGACGTGTTGCAAATTGATCTGCCGGAACGCGACCGCGTCCGTGCCCGGCTATTGCGGGCAATGCTGACTGCCGCGTTTGGCGAGTAGGGGGGAGACCAATGGGCGAGGAACTGATGATGTGTCAACGGTGTCATGAAAAGCCGGCCCAAGTGCACTTCAGCAAGGTGGTCAACGGCGAAAAGTCTGATCGCTTCTTGTGCGAGGACTGTGCGCGCGAGGAGGGCGCCTTTCATTTCATGTTGGGTCCGCAGTTCACGGTCCAGCAGGTGCTGGGCAGTCTCATTGGACAGGCTGGGGTGCCCGCCAATCGCACCGTCCCGGAGGGCCGGTCATGTCCCCATTGCGGCTACACATATCGCCAATTTGCGGAAAGTGGGCGATTAGGGTGCGATCGCTGCTATGAAGCCTTTAAAGAGGAGTTGGGCCCCCTAGTGCTAAGGCTCCATGGGAGGGCGGAGCACCGCGGAAAGCTTCCCAGACGGGGGGCCAAGCATCTTGCGGCAGTGCGTGAGTTGGAGCGTCTGCGGCAGAAAATGGCTGACGCCATTCAACGTGAGGCGTTTGAAGAGGCGGCCGAGATTCGCGACCAGATTCGTCGCTTGACGGGAGGTGAGGCTCAATGACCCCGGGGTTTAGTCAGTGGATGAATGGCCATGGACCCGAAGGCGAGATTGTATTGTCGAGCCGCATCCGTCTGGCGCGAAATTTGGCCGGCGTGCCGTTCCCGCATCGGATGGATGATCAACAAGGCCAACACATGCTGGAGCAAGTCGAGCACGCTGTGGGCCAGGTAGAGCCGGGCTGGGGCATTCGCTTTCGCCAATTGGATAGTCTGACGCCGCTGGAACGCCAGTTGCTCATGGAAAAGCATCTGGTGAGCCCTCTCTTGATTCAAAACCCGATTCGCTATGAGAGTGTGGCCTTGGACGAGCGGGAAAGCATTAGCATCATGGTGAATGAAGAGGATCATTTGCGCATCCAAGTGCTCTTGCCGGGACTACAGCTGGATGAGGCATGGCAGGCGGCCAACCGGTTGGATGATGCCCTGGAGCAGCATTTGGACTTCGCCTATGACGAAAGCCGCGGATATTTGACGGCATGGCCCACAAACTTGGGCACTGGCCTTCGAGCGTCGGTAATGTTGCACCTGCCGGGATTGGTCATGACGCGGCAAGCGTCTCAGGTATTCACGACCTTGGCTCAGGTGGGGATCGTGGTTCGGGGGCTATACGGGGAAGGTTCGGAAGCACTCGGCAACATCTTTCAAATCTCTAATCAGGTGTCCTTGGGATTAACCGAAGAAGAGTTGGTGCACAATCTCACGGTTGTTGCCCAGCAAATTGTAGGCCGTGAACGGAATGCCCGTCAGCACTTAATGTCCAGCGCGGGTCTCGCCTTGGCGGACCGCGTGGGCCGTTCCTGGGGCATCTTGACCAACGCACGGGTGATGACCTCCGATGAGGCCTTAAAGCTCTTGTCGGACGTGCAGTTAGGGAGTGACCTCAACCTCTTGGAAGGGCCACTGCCGTGCACTTTTTCTCAGTTGACCCTGATGACCCGGCCGGCCTACTTGCAAATTGAGGCGGGCCGTGAACTGAGCCCCGTCGAGCGGGATCAAATTCGGGCCCAGACGCTGAGACGCCATCTTTTGGGGAAAGATTAGGGGGACCGGGCTCTGCATGAGTTGTGACTTTCAACGTATTGTGAAGGGAAAGAGGGATAGCATGTTTGGACAGTTTACTGAAAAGGCACGCCGCGTGGTCATCCACGCGCAGGATGAAGCGCGCCGCATGGGCCACAACTTCGTCGGCACCGAGCATTTGCTCTTGGGACTTATTCGTGAAAGCAACTCGCTTCCCGCGAAAATTCTCCAATCTATCGGATTAGATTTGGAGACGGTTCGAGCAGAGGTGCTGAAGGCTACTGGGCGTGGTCCGGCCATCGGACCCAATGAGGAAGTCACCTTCACGCCACGGGCAAAAAAGGTGGTTTTGGAGTTGGCGGGAGAAGAGGCACGGGCCTTGAATCAGAACTATATCGGACCGGAACATCTTCTTTTGGGTCTCATTCGCGAAGGCGAAGGGGTGGCGGCACAGGTGCTTTTGGCTGCTGGTGCCGACCTAAACAAGGTCCGCCACCAGCTGATGCATGCAAATAGCAATGTTGGCACCAATGCTGCCTCGAGCGAGTCGCCGCAGCAAGTCAACACGCCCACGCTTGACCTATACGGACGAGACCTGACGCAAATGGCCCGGGACGGCAAGCTGGATCCAGTGATTGGCCGGGATAAGGAAGCGGAGCGCGTGATTCAGATTCTCAGTCGACGGACGAAGAACAATCCGGTGTTGATTGGGGAGCCAGGCGTCGGCAAGACGGCCGTGGTGGAAGGACTGGCGGAGCGCATTGTGGAGAACAAGGTGCCGGAAATCCTTAAAGACCGACGGGTCGTGGCTTTGGATCTGGGCGCCATGCTAGCGGGTTCCAAATACCGCGGCGAGTTCGAGGATCGCTTGAAGCGGGCGATGAACGAAATTCGCGAAGCCAAGAACGTGATTCTTTTCATTGACGAGATGCACACTATCGTGGGTGCCGGCGCGGCTGAAGGGGCCATTGATGCGGCCAATATTCTCAAGCCGGCCTTGGCCCGGGGAGAGCTTCAGGCTATCGGCGCCACGACTCTCGACGAGTATCGAAAATATGTGGAGCGCGATCCGGCGCTGGAGCGGCGATTCCAGCCAATCATGGTTGAAGAGCCGTCTACCGAGGAAGCAGTGCAGATCTTGATGGGGTTGCGCGACCGCTATGAGGCGCATCATCGCGTCAACATTACGCCCGACGCCATCGAAGCCGCGGTGCGCCTGTCCGACCGCTATGTATCGGACCGTTACCTGCCCGACAAGGCGATCGATTTGATTGATGAGGCCGCGTCGCGGGTTCGTCTGACAAGCTATGTGGCCCCGCCGGATTTGAAGGATCTGGCTGGAAAGTTGGAGGAAGTCCGCAAGGAAAAGGAAGCGGCGGTACAGGCGCAGGAATTTGAAAAGGCCGCGCAGATGCGGGACGAGGAGCAAAAGCTGCGCGAACAATTGGACCACGAGACTCAAGAATGGCACAACCGCCAGCGGGTGGAGACCATCAATGTCACTCCCGACGATATCGCCCATATTGTGTCGTCTTGGACCGGCATCCCCGTCGAGCGGCTGGCTGGCGAGGAATCGGAACGCCTGTTGCACCTGGAAGAGGAATTGCATCAGCGTGTGGTCGGACAGGATGAGGCGGTGCACGCGATTAGCCGAGCGATTCGGCGGGCGCGAGCGGGACTCAAGAATCCGCGGCGTCCCATTGGGTCCTTCCTGTTTTTGGGCCCGACCGGTGTAGGCAAGTCGGAGTTGGCCAAGGCATTGGCCGCCTCCCTATTCGGCGATGAAGATGCCATGGTTACCATCGACATGTCGGAATATATGGAGCGGCACGCCGTCTCCCGTTTGATGGGGGCTCCGCCCGGATATGTTGGCTACGAGGAAGGCGGTCAGTTGACGGAGGCCGTACGACGCCATCCGTACTCGGTGGTCCTGTTGGACGAGATTGAGAAGGCCCATCCGGAAGTGTTCAATGTGCTGCTGCAAGTGCTGGAAGAAGGCCGGTTGACCGAAGCCAAGGGCCGGACGGTGGACTTCCGCAATACGGTGATCATCATGACCTCCAACGTGGGAGCCGACGTCATCAAGCGCCAAGGCACCATTGGCTTCCGCAAGGACAGTGAAGACACCGCCTATCGCGACATGAAGGATCGCTTGATGGATGAGGTCAAGCACACGTTCCGGCCGGAGTTCATCAACCGTGTGGACGAAATTATTGTCTTCCATGAGCTCTCCGAACAACATCTGTCGGAGATAGTAGGAATTATGTTGAAGGAGGTCGAAGAGCGTATTGGGCAAAACGGGTACCATCTGAGCGTCACCGACGATGCCAAGGCGGTGATCGCCAAGGAAGGATTCGACCCCGTCTTTGGGGCGCGCCCACTACGCCGTGCCATTCAGCATCTGGTGGAGGACGAGTTGGCCGAACAGATTCTGGCTGGCAAGTTCCAAGAAGGTGCGCATATCCTGGTTGATGCGAAGGATGGTCGCCTGGTGTTCACCCAAATGGAAGAGAGCAAGCCACGGGCTGCCGCTTCCAAGAAAGGATCGTGACACTCATCCGGGAACGTACGCGCTATAGCTGCCAAGTGTGCGGCACCGGCAGCGCCCGATGGTTGGGGCGCTGCCCGGGCTGCGGTGGCTATAATACCATGGTTGAGGAGACTGTCGAGGATGACCGTCATTCTCGTTCGGCTAAAAATAGCGCCCGCGATCCCGTCCTCTTGAGCCACGTGTCAACCGACCCCATTGCCCGGCAAAGTACAGGCATTGCAGAGGTTGATCGGGTTCTTGGTGGCGGGATTGTTCCGGGTGCTTTTGTGTTGTTGGGGGGTGACCCGGGCATCGGCAAGTCAACCCTCTTGCTGCAAATCGCGGCCCACGTTAGCCAAGAGGGCCCGGTTCTCTATGTGACCGCCGAGGAATCGGAGGCTCAGACACGGATCCGTGCGGAGCGGCTCGGCGTTCAAAGCGACAACTTGTTCCTTTTGGCAGAGGGCGATATCGGCGTCGTGATTCAGGCCATTCAGTCGCGTCCTTGGTTGATGGCAGTGGTCGACTCATTACAAACCACCTTTAACCCCGAATTGGAGTCGGCGCCGGGCTCGGTGGCGCAGGTGCGCGATGTCGCGTCTCAGGTGATGCGGGCGGCGAAAAAAGGATGTCCGGTCTTTTTGGTCGGACATGTGAACAAGGAAGGGTCAATGCGGCCCGCAGCTTAAGGCAACTTAGGCTGAAGCACTGGGCTATATGCATGAAACGCCCAATGAGCCAAGCACGAGAGTCCTTGGCTGGGGCCAATATGCAGGAAACAAGGAGGGGCCTTGGATCCTCAGAGACAATATGCCCAGCTCCTGACCCTATGGTCGGAGGGCTCCAAGCTTTTTCGCCGGCAGAAGCATTATCGCAGCCGCAAAGACGATCGCTGGGATGGATGGTGGCGGTTGGGACGGCGTATGGTGGAACGGGGGCTTTCGGTTTTGCCGGTACCACTCGCATCACCGATGCTGGTGGCGGCGGTTGGGGAGCGCTGGTTTACCATTGCCGGGCTTTCCGACGTGGAGAAAGGTATTGCGCGGGATCCCGTCATTATTCTGAGACACCGGGCCGAGGCCGCCCTGCACTGGGACGGTCGTTGGTCTCTTCATCACGATTTAGCACTGCGGCTGGGACCCAAAGGCTGGCGCATGCTGCTCGAATGGCCCCGTCCGGGGTGCTGTGAGATCTTGACGGTTTCGAGCGTGGAGGCGTCCTTAACTCTTATCGGCGCTGTGGGACGGCACCCAGCCATGTTTAAGGAGCTGCCGCTGGCTGACTGGGAATTGGCCTCGCAAATGCTGCGCCACCCCGGTCGGCGGTTCCCTGCGTCGCACCCGCTACCCGTTGAGCTGGGATTTCGGTTTGATCGTCACCGTGAAGAAGCTTGGTACCAAGGTCAGGATGAAGACAGTGTCCAATGCGCTAGCAGGTCCTCGGGTGGTGGAACACCTGGTGGACGTGGTATTAATGTTTGAAGGCGATCGACAGCACGTGTTCCGCATGCTGCGGGGCATCAAGAATCGATTTGGCTCGACCAGCGAACTCGGATTGTTTGCCATGGAGGGTGACGGGTTGGTTCCCGTTGAGGACCCATCCCGGGCTCTTTTGGCGGAACGGCCGGAGGATGTGCCGGGGTCAGCCGTCGTGGCCGCCGTTGAGGGCAGTCGGCCGCTATTGGTGGAGGTCCAGGCGCTGCTGGTCCGTTCGTATGGGACGCCGCGCCGGGTGGTGTCCGGCATGGATCCGCACCGCGTCGCGCTGGTGCTGGCAGTCATTGAGCGGCATCTTGGCCTTCGGGTATCAGAAATGGATGCCTTCTTCAAGCTTACGGGTGGGGTATCGCTCGATGATCCGGCGCTGGATCTCGGCATCATGGCGGCAGCCGTCAGCAGTGTCACCGGCCATCCGGTGCCGACCGACTGGGTTGTGGCGGGCGAGATTGGATTGACAGGCGAATTGCGGCGGGTTAGCCGTATGGGTGAGCGTCTTAACGAGGCGCAAAACCTCGGGTTTCGCCGGGCCCTCATTCCTGGCCGCCTGTCCGAAATTCAACCCGGCCTCACAGTGGTGTCGGCGGACAAGGTGGATGTTGCCATGGCGCGTCTCGGCTTAAACGAGCGGGACTAGACGAGGGGAGGGGAAGTATGGACGGGATGTTCAAGCAAGTAGCCAAGGTGGCTCCGGGAACCCCGCTTCGGGATGCCATTGACCGCATTATTCGAGCGCGCACCGGAGCGATGATTGTTATCGGCGGGGAGCCGGATATTGATGAGGATTGCCAAGGAGGCTTTCGCTTGGACGTTCCGGTCCATCCGTCCCTCGTCTATGAGTTGGCCAAAATGGACGGTGCAATTTTGCTGGATAGTACCATGAGCCGCATTCGCATGGCCAATGTGGAGATGGTGCCGCATCTCGCTGCATCGACCACAGAGACCGGCATCCGTCATCGCACGGCCGACCGCGTTGCAAAAACACGCAACGCCTTGGTGGTGGCCATTTCAGAACGTCGCGGCACGGTTTCCCTCTACTTCCAAGGCGAACGCTTTGTGTTGCACGATTTGAGCTACATCTTGACCAAGGCACAAGGGGCGGTAAACTCGCTCTCGCGTTACGACCGGCTATTTCGGGGCGCAAGCCGCCGGTTGGCGGAGGCGGAATTATACGCCGGGGTGATGTTGGAAGATGTTGTGGAAGTGCTCCGCCGTGGGTTGGTTGCGCATGAAATCCGCCAAGAGCTCGAAGGCTACATTGTGGAGTTGGGAAAGGATGGCCATCTTATCGACTTGCAAATGGAGGAGTTTCCCGACATACTCCGTGAATGGCATTGGATTTGGCATGACTATCAGGCGGAAGACGGCGCGCCGATCAACCTGCGCGACAATGCCTCCCAATTGACCGATGATGACTGGTATCAAGCCCTTGGATACAGCAAAAGGTCTGGCGAGCGGCTCCTAATTCCTCGCGGATATCGGGTGCTGCATCAGGTGCCGCGGTTGCCGGATGGCATCATTCAACAATTGATCAAGCGCTATCAAGACGTTCGGGCGCTGGCATCGGCCAGCATCGCCGATTTGGATGAAGTCGAAGGCGTCGGTCCTCAGCGCGCCTCGCTCATCTACCGCGCATTGCATCCGCAGGACAACAATTAGCGTTTTGGGACCATTCTGCATGGGTCTGTGCCCAGAGGGCATTCTATCCTCATTCTTAGGCTAAAGGATGAGGGACATGCATATTCTCAGGCTGCTGCTGGCGTTCTGGCTCATGGCCCAGGGCGTGGTTGCGCCAGCGGCTTCAACGGCCTCCATACCCACTGTCGTCAACCAGTTAGTGCAGAAGCAGGACTCAGCCACGCTAACCGATAACCGTAGGATGTTGGAGCAAGTATATTGGCCCCAGAGCGACCAGGCCCACCGTGTTTATGAGAAAGCGTTGCAACGTGCCGCCTACCTGAAAGACTGGTCTCGAGCCCGACAAATTCAATTTGATGGGGTCTTGGTTCACGTGCGTACGGGCAAAATCCGATGGCTCGGCCCTGACGAGGTCCGCGTGTACGGTGCCGATCAGGCGCAGTACCGGTATCATCATAAGGTAGGCAACACGGCGGAGAGTCGGTTTGGCATTGGCGTGTACCATTGGTATATTCTCGCTCAGAAGGATGGCGTCTGGTACATCAAGGATGACGATTTTATCGATCCGCTAAATCAAGACACCCGTCTCAAGGGCGCGGCGGCTCCCGCCGTCATTCAGGTAAAGCCCGAGCATCGCCGTCAGGAACCGCTCTCCCAAGGCGCGAAGGATGCTATTCACTATGCTGAACGGTACTGTGGTGCTGCGCCTGGATGCGGCAATGACAATCGCTACCATCCGGAGTATGCCGACTATAACTGGAACGGCGGCGACTGCACGAACTTTATTTCGCAAGTGCTGCACGCGGGGGGATTTCCGGAAAACGGCGAATGGAATGGGCGTTACGGCGGAACGCCGGCCTGGATCAATGCCACCCGCTTTGCCCAATATCTTCGTCGATCCGGCCGCGCTACCGTGTTTGCCAGCGGGACGCTCCCAAGCTTAATACAGCCCGGGCCCGATGGTCGTTCGGCGCTCGACGACCTTAATCCCGGGGATATCATCGCCTATTTTGAAACCGGGCGGGTGGTACACAATGCGATCGTAGTCGGCTTTGACCCCGACGGCTATCCGGTGGTGATTAGCCATTCCGCCGACCGTTATCGGGTTCCATGGGACCTTGGCTGGGACCGTACTACCCGCTACCTTTTCTACCACGTGCATTATCCAGCCGTGGGCGCTAATAAAGACCAGGCCAGTCCCAACAGCACCGCGAGTCCCGTCATGATGAGCGTCGGATGCGAGAGATGAACGGTGAGAAGCGCGAGACCAGCCAGGGCCATGAGCGGCGGGAGAGGCCAGAGCGGGAGGCGATACGGCGCGGGGCTTCGGTCCCAGCGGCTTTTGAGGCTGGCAGCGACGACGCCGGCATAAATGATGATGATGAGGCTTCCGCCGAGCATAACCAGCATGTCGACTCCAGAGAGCGCGAGTACGGCAAGATTGAGCAACCCCAGAAGGCTGAGAGCCCCCATGGGCACGCCTCGGGCACTGATCCAGCCCGCCCAGCGATTCAAGAGGGGTGGCCATTGCTGATCGCGGGCGATCGCGAAGAAAATCCGGCTGTAGCTCATTAAGGTGGAGAGCCCGGTATCGAATAGGGCCACCACAATGCCGATCAACAGAAGGAGCCGCGCCCAGGGCCAGGACAAATTGCGGGTAACCAATGAGGCCAAGGGTAGGGACCCTGCGTCTAAATGCAGGGTGGGCAGGGCCAAGGTGGCGACAATCACCATGCTTAGTTCCACGCCGATGGTTGCGAGCGCCGACCCCCAAATGACGCGGCCCAATTGTCGGGGGCGAGTCGTGCTCTCTTCACTGTAATAGAGCGAGGCCTGTGGTCCATTGAGTCCGTAGAGGGCCGCCACCGCCGCCTCCATCCAACTGCCGGACAGGATGGGACCTGATGCGGTTTGGGGGCGGATGAGCACGGATGCCGGTTGATGGAGGTGGGAGAGAGCGGTCACCAAGAACAAGAGGAAAACAGCACATTCCACGGTAACCATGATCGATACCACGGCACTGGATGTCCGAATGTCGCGGCTCCCCAACAGCATCCAGAGGAGGAGCGCGGCCGCGGCGCCTAGTCCCGTGGGGAGATGAGGCCATGCTTGACGGGCATAGGTGGCCGTCGAGAGCGCCAGTAGGGCCGGGATGGCCAGCCCCTTGATGAAAAACAACACGGCGTAGACACTGCCTGCACTCCGCCCCAACGACCGGGCGGCGAGGGCGTAATCTCCCCCGGCTTCCGGGTATCGACTGCCCACTTCCGCGTACGAGAGCATGACCAACAGATTCATCATCGCACCCGCCGCGTAACCAAGCACAATCCCGGTACCGGCCGTCCGGTAGGCGGTGGAATAGGTGAGGAAGACCGAGGAGGCTGGGGCAATCAGGGCAAAGGTGAGACCGAGCAAGCGCCCCAGGCCGATGACCGGCCGAAGCCCGGAACTGGACATCCTGATCGCCTCCCAAAGGACATCCTATGCGGACGGCACGACCATTAGGATGCCTCGTCGTGGACGCAAAAGGAGGTTCTCGGAACGAATTATGTCGTATAAATCTTTGCTCCGAGGGCTGTTCTGGCAACAAATTGGGCGCCTCGGACGTTGATCGGTTTGGTATGATATGATCCTCCTGAGGCGCAAAAGAAAGACCCTGCACTTGTTAATTTTTAGTATTTTATGCGCGCCTCCGGGAAGACTAAAAAATGGGTTGCTTGGAAAGAACGACCCGAATAGTCGCATGAGGAGGTGGTCGATATGGACAGGATTTTGCGGCAAGTTTTAACGGCCGTGGGAGCGCTCGTTGGGCTCGGCGTCGTATTGCGCAACCATACCGCGTGGTCGGCATGGCCGATGCTACACGCGATTGGGCATGCCCGTGAAGGAGTTCTCATTGCGGCAGGCCTGGTAGCCGGGGGACTTGTCGGTTATCTGGTGGGCCCAATTTTGGTAGCCTGGGCCACTCGGGCTGTGGTGTGGGTGGAATCTCGCTTGCAACATACGCCGACCCAGGATTTGCTTTCCGGATCGATCGGGCTCATTGTCGGGTTGGTCATCGCCTTTTTGGTTGGGACCGACCTCAGTGGTCTTGGACCCTTTGGCACGATTCTACGTGTAGCCATCACCATCGGTTTTGGTTACGTGGGACTGCGCGTGTCGATTCGGCGGAAGGACGATATCATGCGGCCGCAGTCATGGCTGCCGGCCCGGATGAAGCACCGCAACGGGCCTGAGTCTATCAAGCCTAAAATTTTGGACACCTCCGTGATTATCGACGGACGGATTGCCGACATTTGCCAGTCGGGTTTCTTGGAGGGTCCGTTGGTGATTCCAGCTTTTGTGCTGGAGGAACTCCGCCACATTGCGGATTCCGCGGACGTGCTGAAGCGCAACCGTGGCCGACGTGGACTTGATATTCTCAATCGGATTCAAAAGGAGCAGAATTCCGTCCAGATCTATGAGCGGGAGGTCGACCCCAATATGGAGGTGGATTCCAAGCTCTTGAAGTTGGCCAAGATATTGGACGGCAAAGTGGTGACCAACGACTTCAATCTCAATAAGGTGGCAGAACTCCAAGGTGTTCCGGTACTGAACATCAATGAACTGGCCAATGCTGTCAAGCCGGTGGTGCTGCCCGGGGAAGAAATGGTGGTCCACATCATTAAAGACGGCAAGGAATCGGGACAGGGAATCGGGTACTTGGATGATGGTACCATGATTGTGGTAGATGGCGGTCGCAAGTTCATTGGACAGACGGTGGCAGTACTGGTAACGTCGGTATTGCAAACTGCGGCTGGGCGCATGATTTTTGCCAAGCTGAAGTCCCAAGCTGGAGTGGAAGCGGAAGCCCGCTAACCGGGTATTGGGTCCGCAATAGGGTGGATGGAAAGCAGGGTCCGGGTGAATTCCGGACCCTGCTTCTTGTAGAATGGAGGCGGAGGCGAGGGTCACGGACGCACAGGCCATCATTGTTGCTGCGGGACAGAGCCGTCGGATGGGCGGGACCAAGAAGATTTGGATGTCATTTGACTCGAGAACGGTGCTCGAGTGGACTCTTATGCGGTTCAAAGAGGCCGGGGTGTTAAATGGCGTAGTGGTGACCCGAGACGAGGATGTAAGGCGCGTCCAGGACCTGTTGGCGGCCTTACACCTTGCGTATGCGGTAACGCCCGGGGGCGAGGAACGCTTTCTGTCGGTTCAAGCGGGGCTTCGGGCGCTGCCCAACGTATCGCCTACAACCGTGGTGCTAGTTCACGATGCGGCTCGTTTTTTGGTTCCCGCCGAGCTTATCCGCCAGGTGGCGGAGGCGGCTCGACATCATGGCGCGGCTTTGCCCGTGCTAGAAGTCCCTGATACGGTGAAACGGGTCGATTCAGAAGGGTGGGTTGCCGCGACGGTGCCCCGGAACACCCTGCGGCTTGCACAAACACCCCAAGGGTTTCATAAGGCCGTCATTGAGGCAGCCTATAGCCGTCTTTTGGGGCAAGATGTTCCCACCGATGACGCGGAGGTCGTAGAGAGGGCAGGGTTTCCTGTGATGACGATTCCGGGCGATCCCATCAATCAGAAATTGACGCGGCCCCAAGACGTGGTCTTGATGACTGCCTTGTTGAATCAAGGGGGTGAACCCGATGCGCATCGGGCAGGGGTTTGATGCCCATCCCTTCGTGGGGGGCCGGCCTTTAATTTTGGGTGGGGTATTGGTGGCGCATCCCAAAGGATTGGACGGAGACAGCGATGGGGATGTGCTGACGCATGCCATCATGGATGCTTTGCTGGGGGCCTTAGCCTTGGGGGATTTAGGCACCTGGTTTCGGGCCGACGACCCGACGGTGCACGGCGCCCGCTCAACCGACTTGCTTATGCGTGTTATGGCAATGGTGCGTGAGCGAGGATATAGCGTGGCGCAAGTGGATACCACCGTCATTGGCGAGAAGCCCAAGGTTCGTCCGTTGGTCCCGAGCATACGCGATGCGCTGTCCCCGATTTTAATGGCGGCTCCGGAGGATATTTCCATCAAGGCTACGACCACGGATCAAATGGGTTGGCTAGGGCGAGAAGAAGGGCTGGCCGCATTAGCGCTAGTGCAGTTGCAGAATCATAACGACTGATGCCGTTGGCGATGGATTGCGCGAGGAGATTCTGATACCACGCTTGCTGCAATCGCCGCGCATCAGTACGGTGGGTGATGAATCCGATCTCCACGTTGATAGCGGGCATGCGGGCAACCCGCAAGACCCATTGCCGGATGGGGCGGGGGGCATGCACAAGACCTACCGCAGGGGCGAGGCTCTTGCTGACCGCCCGGGCTAACTGATACGACGAAGGGCTGACCGGATTATAGTAAACAATCGGGCCCGCCATGCTGCCAGTGGGCTCAGAATTGACATGCACGGTGACAAAAAGGGCCGCGCCGAGATTGTTGGCGAGTACAGCTCTCTGGGTTAAGTCGCGCATCACCGTATTGGACAGCGCCCGGTCATTCTGGCGAGTGTAATAGACGCGATAGCCACGCTGCTGCAATAGCGTTCCCAATTTTAATCCCACGTCCAGAGTAATTCGTTTTTCATAGACACTGCCGCGCACCGCACCCGGATCCCACCCGCCATGTCCCGGGTCAATCACCACCAGGGGCGTGGGGCTTTGCACCGCCGCGACCGTATTTGGCGCCCGATCAATCATCAAAAACGCGCCAAACAGCAATATCCAGGCTAAAATGCTCCATCGCTTGGACAACCGACATCCCCCCATGCTATCTATGCGGGGATGGGGTTGGACAGAATCGCAGCGTTGTGTGTTTATGGTATGATCGCCATGTAAGAATCGTTGCTGTGACGGCAATTATTTTCCGAAGGCGAGCCGAACGCGGGACTTTCTCGCGGCGTGATGCCTACCCGTCACGTCGATAATCGCCTGCGCTCGGGACCTTCTCTCGCCTCGGGGAGGAGGGACGCACCGCGATGGCTGAGGCTGCGATTTCTGTCTCGAGAACACGGGCCCAACGGCGAGCCCAACAACCCCCTGGCCCGAATTATAAGTGGATTGCGCTCACGAACACCACTTTGGGCGTGTTGATGGCGGCCATCAACCAAACTATTTTGATTATCTCCTTACCGGCAATCTTCCGGGGGATTCAGATCAACCCGCTTCATAGCGGGCAATCTAGCCTAAGCCTGCTTCTCTGGATTCTCATGGGATTTAACGTGGCCACGACCATTTTGCTGGTGTCCTTCGGCCGGGTCTCAGACACCTATGGACGCGTCAAACTGTACAATCTAGGATTCCTGGTCTTCACCATTGGATCCATTTTGCTGTTTCTGACACCCGGCAAGGGCACCTCGGGCGAGTGGGAGCTCATTATCTTCAGATTTGTGCAGGGCATTGGCGGGGCATTCTTGTTTGCTAATAGCGCTGCCATCCTCACGGATGCCTTTCCCGCCAACGAACGCGGGCTGGCATTAGGGCTCAACCAGATTGCCGGAATTGGGGGCGGCGTGATTGGGCTCATTGTGGGCGGTTTGTTGTCGGCGGTTTCTTGGCGAGCGGTCTTTCTGGTCAATGTGCCTGTGGGAATAGCCGGGACCATCTGGGCCTACCTCATGCTGCGGGAAACGGCCACGACGCGTGAGGGCAAAAAAATTGACTGGTGGGGGAATCTTACGTTTGCCATTGGACTTATGGGCGTGATGGTTGGGCTTACCTATAGCATTCGTCCCTACCAAACGCACTCCATGGGTTGGCAGAGCCCCTTGGTGTTGATAAGCCTGATTGGAGGCGTGGTGCTTCTCATCGCGTTCGTGATTATCGAGCATTATGTTGACGATCCCATGTTTCACCTGAATTTGTTTCGCATTCGAGCCTTCTCGATTGGCAATTTTACCAGTCTGATGGCCTCCATTGCCCGAGGAGGACTCTCCTTCATGTTAATTATCTGGCTGCAAGGGGTGTGGCTTCCGATGCACGGCGTCTCATTTGCCAACACGCCGCTGCAAGCCGGGATTGACACAATTCCGCAGATGGCCGGATTTTTGGTCTTTGGCCCCATCAGCGGACGGCTGTCGGACAAATTCGGGGCCCGGTGGTTCGCGACCGTTGGAATGTTTGTCAGCGCTTTGGGGTTTTTCTTGCTGAATACCTTGCCCGCGGATTTCTCCTATTGGCTGTTCGCTGTCTATATTTTTGTGGTGGGTGCCGGCATGGGGCTTTTTGCATCGCCCAACACCTCGTCTATCATGAGCGCCGTGCCCGCGCGATTTCGCGGCTCGGCTTCGGGAATGCGCTCCACCTTCATGAATGCGGGCATGATGCTGTCGATGGGTATTTTCTTCTCGATGGTCATCGGTTCGCTCTCGGCGGGTCTTCCCGGGTCTATGATTCGGGGACTGTCTCGGTTTGCCCTGCCGCATAGCGTGATTGTCGGCGTGGCGCATTTGCCGCCCCTGACGGTGCTGTTTGCTGCGCTCTTGGGGTATAACCCCCTCAAGACCTTGTTGGCTTCTAACGCGAGGGGTCGCATCATCTTGAGCCATCTGCCCCATCAGCAGGCGATACGGTTGATGAGCCCGCAATTTTTCCCCCACCTCATCGCTCATCCGTTCATGGAGGCACTGCGCGTGGTGTTCCTATTCGCGGCCGGGATGTCGCTGCTGTCATCCATCCTTTCGGTGTTTCGGGGCCAGCGGTTCATTTACGATGATGCTCTAGAAGAAAAGTCCCGTGAGGTACCCCAAACGGCCAGCGTCGGGTCTCTCTTGTTGGCGCTGACGGCCGCCTGGTTAGCCCGCGATGGGGCTCTCCCGGATGCCGCACCGGAGCGGGAGGATCAGCTGCGTCGCTCGTTGGCTCTGTTGGCCTTGACGTTAGGCAAAGAGCAACCGTCCGCCATTGCTTGGGACGAGTGGACGCGCATAGCCAAAACTACAGATCGGCCCATGAAAGATGGGATACCTGGGACGTTATAGCATGTGACAAACAGGGCGGGCCGAGCGCTTCTCGTGCTCGGCCCGTTTCTGGCGTTTAGGGTGAGGCGGACACACTCAAGGCGTGCGTTCGGCGGGCAAGGTGTGCAAAACCAACATCCGAGCTTCATTAGTTTCCCGCTCGGTTTCTTCACGTACCGCATCCGGATTAGCTTCTAACCCGGGTCCTTCGTCGAAGCGGGTTTCGATATTCCCCATGATGATGGCTTCGATGGTGTCGATAAAGTGCAGGAGCGGCTGCCTTTCTGGGGGACCATAACTCCCCTTCAAGACCTCCCTGACAAAGGGGATGAGCGTTTCGCCCTCCGCGGCGAATGTGTAATAGGCCTCTACCAGTTCGTCGGTTGTCACACCATCAACCTCCTCATTTATCAATCACCGTCTTCTTCACGAATTGTCCAATCCCAATCCAAGTCCCGTCTCCGACGATGGCGGATAGCGCCGTTCCCCCGCTCAAGTGGGGACTCGGCGGCCAATTGGGAGGCTCGTTGGAGCCGCTAATAGGCCAACTGGTGGCCGGATCGGTATACGCCGACTGCGGTTCTGCCCATGTTCGTAAGCGTTGATGGGGTTCCCAAAGAGCCAGATGATGCGGGGATATCATCCAAAGTCCCCCGTTGGGCGCACTGACGGCGTTCAAGGGGGAGATGTTGACCGTGGCGATGGGTTTAAGCTGTCCCTCTGCGGCACGGGCAATATTTCCATCGGCATCAACCGTCCACACGCTCGAACCCCAGAGCCCCATGGCGACAAAGAAATCGGTTGTGGGAAGCGTGGCTACCGGCGTTAACGTATGAGTCCCGGGCCGTACTTTCAACAAGCTTTGATTCGTCTCTAGCCATACCGTGGGCTGAGCTTGTCCAGATCCGGACGTTAATGATACCGCCACTGGCTCAGCATTGTCAGGCAACGTGATGGTTGACGTCTTCCGGGTGCGAACATTCATGAGGGTGAGGTGGCTTTGTCCAACGAAATTACTGGCTACGGACGCTGTCCAGGTGCCATTCGTGACGGTGGGGCCGGGCACATTATAGCCGCCCGGGACAAAGCGCCCGGTGTCGGCGGACCAGGCGCCGACATATCCCCAGGTTCGGTACCAGACATTGTGCGATCCGCTGACGATTAACGATACGCCACCCCAGCTGGCGGATTCTTCCGGACTCAGATTGTTTAGTCCCGAATTGGGGGGGAATGGTGGATTTGCGGAGGGAACCGATACCCATTGATTTCTGAGGGTGCTGGGATTAATCCACCCTAGAACATCGGCGTTGCCGAAGGGGTTGGTGGTGCCGTAATAAATGCGATTTTGCGGCCCCATCAGGACCGAGCTAATCTGAGCGCCCTCCGCGAGCAACACCGGATCGCCCACCGAAACGGGATACCATTTTACCTGCGGCACCAGCACGGTATGGCGCAATGGTTCCCGGGATGGGGTTGTGGTTGCCAGCGTGTCCGGCGGGGTAAACCAGCCGCAGCCGGATAGGAGGACAACGGGTAGTGCCGCCAGGGCAATGGTTCGAACCCGCATTACATCATGGCCCCTTTGGCTTCGGTGCCTGATATCCGAAGGGCCACGCGAAGTTTCTGCCGAACACGGAGTCAAACAAGGGCTTGGCGCTCGGATCCTTGACGTGGAAATACTGGTCATAGATCGCGCGCGCCACAAACCCGGAGTCGGCGCCCCAGTTCCCCGCTTTGACATAGACGAGAATCGCAATTTGGGGGTTGGGCATCGGGCCAAAGGTTAGGAAGACGGCGTTGTTTTGCTTGCCGTTGACCTGGGCGGTCCCGGTCTTCGACCCTAGTGGAATAGGGAATCCCTTAAGCGCCCCATAACCGGTACCGCTGGTGCCGGTGTTGTTGATGTTAGGGCTTTGGGCCGATAACTCCATGCCCGTATGGACCGTGTTCCAGATAGAGGTCGGCAGATTAATCTTCCCCTGAACCACTGGCTTAAACTTTTTGACTACTTTGCCGTTGGGCGTCGTAATTTCCGAGACCAGGTACGGTTTATACAACGTGCCGTCGTTGGCAATGGCCGCATCAGCTCGGGCCAGGGAAATCATGGTGAAATTATCCAACCCCTGCCCGATCACGGTGTTGAGGTTTTGTCCCGGAGTCCACGGCACACCTTGAACTTTTTTCAGCAATGCCGGACTGGGCAGGGCGTTCGTTATTTCCCCGGGGAAATCAATGCCCGTCGGCTTGTTGATCAGGAATTTCTTCATCCATTTATCCATGGTATTAATCCCCATGTCATACCCCAGGGTATAGAAGAACGTGTCGTCGGAAAGTCCGATGGCCTGCTCGACGTTCAGCCAGCCAAATGAGCCGGGGTACTCCCAACTGTGGAATGAGGGGATTTTGGGAAAATATCCGGGGTCGAAAATTTCCGTCGTGGCGGTAATGACATGAGACGCCAAGGCCGATACCGCCATGATTGGCTTGAAAGTGGAGCCGGGTGGAAACGGCACGTTGATAGGGACAAAGTCCCAAAGGGGTGCGTTAGGGTTTTTGTACAGCTGATCGTAGTACTTGGCCCGCGACGGGGCGTTGGGCAAAAGCTTGTTGGGATTATAGCTGGGCAGGCTGGCCATGGCGAGGATGGCGCCGGTATGCACGTTGATTACCACCACTCCGCCTTGATTGGCGTTGGCGGAATAGGAGTTCAAGGCCGGATTCGCGTGTTGCATTGCATACATGTCGTAGGCCAACGCATTATAGGCGGTCTTTTCCAAGTTCCAGTTGATGGTGAGGTGCAGGGTGTCGCCGGGTTTCGGCACCGTGTGTCCGAATAGCTTGACGAGCTGCCCCGTTCGCGTGACTTCTGCGTATTCACCACCCGAGTGGCCGGACAAGTATTTGTTGTATTCGGCTTCCAACCCCGTGAGGCCCTTATCGTTTGTCGCGGTATTCTGTTGCAAGAATCCGATGAGATTTCCCGCTAAACTACCATACGGATCCCAGCGAACGGCCGTTGGCTGCACACGAAGATAGGGGAGGTTCGCAATGTTCTCCTCGATGACGGTCATTTGCTTGGGTGTGAGGCTGGAGTCAATAACCAAGGGCTGGTACGACGGCAGTGCCACCAGCTGCTTCTTGACCTCTTGATCAATGGTTTGGACGGACATGCCCAGGTATTTGGACAATTGGCGAACCTCACTGGCAGGCAACGGAACGCCTTGGTTAATGTAATAGAGCGTCCAGGATGGCTTTGACGTGGCGATTTGCACTCCGTCCGCCGTGACAATATTGCCTCGGGGTGCGGGAATGGGAATTTGGCGCAGCTCGTCTTGCTGGGCCAGCGCCTGGTAGTGGGCTCCGTGGGCCACCTCAAGATCCCAAAATCTCCAGCCAATGGCGGCAAAAGCCGCCGTAATAAACGACAACAGAAAAATGGCCCGGCGGCCGGTGAGCTTTTGGGGCATTGCGAAAATCTCTCCCTTAAAATCCTTGTGCCCAGTTTAACAAATGCGTGCCGATCCCGACACATATAAAACGCCCCAAACATGGGAAAAGCTACATTGAGGAAATTTTTTTGGGGAGGCGGGGCATGGGGTGGAGTAACGTGACGCACCGCCAGTTAATGGGTATCGGGGCGGCTGTGCTGTTGTGGACCACGACAGCCCACGCTGCGGACCAATCCCGGGTGGTGACATTGGGGGCTAATCTGACGGCAGCGGAGCAACGGACAATGATCCAAAGCTTTGGGACGGCCTTTCAGTCGGCGCGCCGCATTACCATCAATCATAGCCAGGAAGAGACCTTGTTGCGCGGCGTGGCACCGCAGTCGGAAATTGGCACGCGGTCTATTTCTTCGAGCGCTGTCGAAACTGAACGGTCGGGTTATGGGATTCGGGTGACGACCAAGAACATCACCTGGGTTACGCCCGCTATGTATGCCAATGCATTGGCCACAGCCGGCGTGACCAATGCCCGCGTTCAGGCCGCCGCCCCCTTTCCTGTGTCGGGAACAGCGGCCTTGGCGGGGATTCTCACCGCCTACCAGTCGGCGAGCGGCCATGTTATTCCCTATGGTCAGGAACGGACAGCGGCGCAAGAGATGATGACCACCGGGAGTTTGGGTGACCAAATTGGCAGCAAGGCGGCCGCGGCAACCCTGATGCGGCGCGTCAAAACTATCGTGCTGCAGCAGCACTTGACCACGGCGTCAGCCATTCGGCCGGTGGTGATTCGGGAGGCTAATAATCTCTCCATTAAGCTCTCCGATACACAAATCAACGAAATCACCAATTTGATGGTGTCGATTAGCCGGTTGCCAATTGACGCATCCACCTTGTCCACGCAGTTGCGCGCATGGGAACAACAAGCCGCCAGAATTGCACCGCCAGGGTTTTGGCAACAACTGGTCATCTGGCTCAAACGGATTTGGCATGCGATCACCGCGCTGTAAGGCGCGTAATTGACGACTGGGGCGCGGTTCGATACAGTGAAAAAAATTCCAGAGGTCTAAAGTCGCCTCATCAGGCGGCTTTTTGGCGACCAAGGGAGATGGGAAAATGGCCATTCAGGTCTACGACAGCCTGACTCGCCGTCTGGCGCCTTTAGTCACTCGGGTTCCGGGGCGGGTGAGCATCTACACCTGTGGCGTGACCCCGTACGACACGAGCCACGTAGGCCATGCTCGACCCGCGGTGGTATGGGATGTGATCCGGCGGCATCTCCGCCGTCGGGGATATGTGGTCACCTTTGTCCAGAATTTCACCGACATTGATGACAAGATTATTCGCAGGGCGGAGGAATTAGGGGTGCCACCCGCCTCGTTGGCCGATACTTATATTCAAGAATATTATCAGCTGTTGGATAGGCTAGAGGTGATGCCGGCCGATTTTACCCCGCGAGTGACGGAAAACATGACCGATATCATTCAATACATCAACGCGCTGGTGTCACGAAAGGCGGCTTACGAAGCGGACGGCAACGTCTTTTTTCGCGTTCGTGAGGATCCCGAATACGGGCGGCTCTCGGGACGCCGCCTGGATGAAATGCTGGAAGGGGTGCGTGTAGACGTTGAGCCCGGCAAGGAATACCCGGGCGACTTTGCGCTGTGGAAGAAAGGGCGTCCGGGTGAGCCCAGTTGGGACAGTCCCTGGGGACCGGGACGTCCGGGTTGGCATATTGAATGCTCTGCCATGTCGCTTCGCTATTTAGGCGAGCATTTCGACATGCACGGAGGAGGTATGGATCTCATTTTCCCGCATCATGAAAATGAGCGGGCCCAGTCGCGGGCATACCTTGGCCAAGAACCGGTAGGATTCTGGGTTCATAACGGACTCATCACCCGAGGCGGGGTGAAGATGTCCAAGTCGCTGAAAAATGGCGTGACGCTCGCGGAAATCTTAGGCCGTTATCCCGCCCATGTTGTCCGCACCTATCTCATCAGCGTCCATTATCGCTCCCCGCTAGACTTCGAGGAGCGCTTCATTGCCGATTGGGCGACAGGTTTGGAACGGATTGAGCGTCTATGGCAAGAGGTGAAAGACGCCCCCTCGGCTCGCGAGATCGTGGATGCGGAGTGGGCGGCGGCGCTGGTGACCTTCGAGGATCGCTTGCTCGACGCGTTGGACGAGGACTTTAATACCGCACGGGCATTCGCCGAGGTGTTCGACATGGTCAAAGCGACGTATCGCGGTGTGGAAAGCGGGCATCGAGTGACGGCTTTTGGCCTCGCGCGCCGCAATCTGACGTTGGCTAATGAGCTTTTGAGATTTTTGCCCAAGGAGGTTGAGCAAACGGCCGCCGATGACTGGGCGGAAGATCTGGTCAAGGCACGTAACCGCGCACGCCAGCAAAAAAACTTTGCCCTTGCGGATAGTATCCGGGCTGTGCTGATTGATCGCGGTTACGAGGTGTTGGATGGGCCGGAAGGGACCCGGATTCGGCGCGTGATGAGAGGAGGCCGAAGCGATGGGGCGTGAGCGACGGGACAACCATAAGCGGCGGAAAAATCCCTCAGGCTCCAATTCTTATAACAGACGACGCGACGAGGATCGGCGGGCAATGCCTCGACTGGCCGACGATCGGCAGCCACTCGAGGATTTAGAAGATACCCCGGTGCTGGTGGGCCGCCATCCCGTATTAGAGGCGCTACGAGCTGAGCGCGCCATCACCCGGCTCTGGCTTCAAGAGGGATTGAAAGAGGGGAGCCTTCGAGAAATCGTCTCCTTGTGTCGGGAACGTCATGTGCCAGTAACTGAGGTGCCCAAGGCCTTTTTGGATCGTCTTGGCGGAGAGCTGCCCCATCAGGGAGTTGCCGCCCAAGTGGCGTTGAAACCGACCTTAAGTTTGGATGATTTGCCGGAAATTATTCAGGCATTACCAACCCCTATGCTGTATATCTTGGATGGTATCCAAGACCCGCACAACGTCGGCGCCATTCTAAGGACCGCCGATGCCACCGGTGCCGCTGCTGTCGTGATTCCGGAGCGTGGCGCCGCTGGGCTGACAGCTGTGGTGGCGAAGGCGTCGGCGGGCGCAATGGAATATGTACCCGTGGTGAGGGTGACCAATCTCTCCCAAGCCATCGACAAGATTAAACAAATGGGGGTATTTGTTTACGCGGCCGACCCAGAAGCGACGGCACTGTACACAGAGGTGGATTGGACAGGGCCGGTTGCCGTCATTATTGGTGCTGAGGGGCGTGGCATTCGGCCCTTGGTCAAGCGCAGGGCGGACGGGTTGATTAAACTGCCCATGTTGGGACATGTTTCGTCATTAAACGCGTCCAATGCTGCGGCTGTGATAGGATTCGAGGCGGTTCGACAACGGCTCCGCAAAAAGTCTTTGTTGACGCGCATTTAAAGCCCCGACTATAATGGCACATAGATTCTGGATTATGTTCCGATGATGGCGAATGTCAGATCGGGAATTCCGGTTGTTGTAAAAGACTGATTTTTGCAACGATGTCTGCATGCGATGGAGGCGATGTGGGTGAGCGTTGGCCCTGTGCATAATCTGACTAGTAGCTACGAGACAATGTTGGATGAGGACATTGTCAACGAGGCGCGCGAGGGCAACGGCGAAGCGTTGGAATACCTTATCCACAAGTACCGCAACTTTGTGCGAGCCAAGGCCCGTTCTTATTTTCTTATTGGGGCCGATCGCGAAGACATCATTCAAGAAGGTATGATTGGCCTATATAAAGCCATTCGCGACTTTCGGAATGATAAGTTGGCGTCGTTTCGGGCGTTTGCCGAATTGTGCATTACGCGGCAAATCATTACGGCGATAAAAACCGCAACCCGGCAAAAACATATTCCCCTGAATTCTTATATCTCGTTAAACAAGCCGATTTATGAGGAAGACTCCGATCGTACCTTAATGGATGTCATCTCGACCTCGCGGGTGTCGGACCCCGAGGAGATGGTGATTAATCGTGAGGAGTTTGGCGATATCGAGGAGAAAATGGGCGAAATACTGAGCGACTTGGAATGGAAGGTTCTCATGTCTTACCTGGACGGTCGGTCGTATCAGGAAATCGCGGTCGAATTGAAGCGCCACGTGAAGTCGATTGACAACGCTTTGCAACGGGTGAAACGGAAGTTGGAGCGGTATCTCGACGGTCGCCTGGCGTTGCCGCTGTCCTCGTTCCGGCCTGCCGACGACGATCTATAACGGTCTTATCTTCTTTTTTGGATCCCGTTGTCAGGGCTTAGGCGCCCCGGCGGCGGGATCGCTTCAGTTCCATCCACAGCGAGTGAAGCGTCTCCCGTTCACGGGCGTCTAGCGGCTTGTGACGATAAAAAGCGGCTTCCATCAAAAGGACCATAGGCCAGACCTCTTGGGCGTCCTCAGGGAAGTAGCGGACCCAGGCTTTCCCCCATTGACGGGGACTTTGGGCGATGGGGACGCGGATGCCCAGCTTTCGATGGGCGTGACCTTGCATTTGGCGCCAGATTTTGGCTTCCAGCGGCAGACGGTTTTTCCATCTTGCTAATCCGATTCCGGCAAGTATTATCGCTGCAACAATGGCCGCGACCGTCAATCGCACCAGGAGAGCGACTTTTGGCTTTGCACGGTGCTGTTTCGTGACTGTGACGCCAGATGGCCCGCCCGGGTGGTGAATGTGGGGAGCCGCGGCCGGTTTAAGATTGGGCGGCTTGGCCGTGTTGGTCGGGTGTGACAAGACTCCCGCAGGCGTAATGATAGGCCGTTGACCGGCGGGTGAAACGGTGTTTAAGGTGAAATGGAATCCGGGGGTTGGATCGAATGGCACCCATCCTTGCCCCTTAATCCAAATTTCTGCCCAAGAGTGGGCATCCACCGCGCGCACCATATATCCGTGCTTGGTTGGATCCCATGTTCCGGGAGCATAGCCGACCACCCACCGCGCTGGAACCTTAAGAGCCCTCATCATCATAATGAACGTGGTGGAAAATTGGTCGCAATAGCCTTGGCGGTCAACAAACAAAAAGTGGTTGACCACGTTTCCGCTGGCCGGTGTAACGTGATACGAATAGCGATAATGGGTGTCCAAATAGTGTTTGATGGCATTAGCGGCTTGCCAGGGACCGACGGTGCCACGCGTCACGCGCAACGCCAGCTTCTTGACTTGCGGGGATTCGTTAGCGGGTATCTGCAGATCCGCTGCCAAACCGGGAGGTGGACTGGTGAAGGGCGTAGTGGCTAGCCCAGTAGCACCATAATCGGGCATCAAGGCGGACAGTGAGTAGCGTGATACACCCTGGGCGCGGAAGCGCTCGGATCGGGGGTGGACGGTTGCCTCGACGGAAAACTTTGTCGGTGTGCCGGCGTAAAACAGGGTCGTTAGCGGTGTGGAGGAGGCGTCCACAATGGTGGCGTGTACGGTTTCCGTCATGAGGCTTCCGGCGAATGGCGCGGCGATCAGCGGCAGCAGCGAGGATTCGTTGCTGGGTATGGCGTCATACGAAGAGACGGGCCCCGTGTTGGACCAGGAAGATCCGTTGAAATGGGTATAGATGGCGGCTTGCCAATATTCGGGTTTGGCGGTTTTCGCGATGAATACGGGAGCTCGGCTGGCCGTGAGGGAATGGCCGATATTGGTGACCCCGGCGCCGTATCCGGTAATGGCCGTGCCTCCGCCGCTTAGTCTTGCCAATACGGACGCCCCGGAAAAGAGGCCCAGCGGATCCGTGGCGGCTTGGGCTGGCATCTGAAAACCGATTGCCACGGGAGCGGCCAAGGCAACTCCCCAGAGCACATAGTGCGTTTTGGGGCGCGGGAGGCGATACGCCCCGGCTGCGAGCCGCTGATTATGAAACACCGCCAAAATCGCGCCACTCAATAGCAAATAGGCGGCTAGCGGGCCATTTCCCGGCAACTGCCAAAAAACATGGTTAACAGCAATGATGAAGGCTCCTAGAACTGCTAAGGCAATCGCCTGGCGATACCCGCGGCACTGACGGAAGAGCAACCACCCGAGAAATCCTCCAGCCAGAATCAGGGGCGCCGCCAAATGGGCACTTAGCTGATTCCAGTCTTGAATCGGCAGTTCCAGCAATTTGCGCACCCCACCGCCAATCACTTGACCCAAAAGGTGCCAGGGTGCAGCAACGTTCCAGGCCAGCGCCAATTCGCCCCACAGTACCATGGCCCAGTGCAGGACGCGAAGGGCCCAATGGGGCCAGAGCTCGGCCGTACTTAACAGTAGCGGCGTCAGCGCCAAAATGGCCGGATGCAGATATCCGCCGGCATGCGCGTACGGCCAGAAAAGAGCGGTTAGCCAAGCGCCCAACAGCAACGGAATAAGCGCTTTCATGACGTGACCCCTCCTTGTCCCCCGACTCGGGCGGGGCGAATCAAATGGGGAAGGTCAGACAAATGGGTCAGTCCCCCCATGCCGATGGCGATAAGAATGTCGGCCTGGCGGGTCCAACGCTCCGCTCGAGTGCTAGGAGTAATGACGACCCGGCGGGCGTCGGGTAGGACGATTGTAGATTGGCTCGAATGCGGATCCCAAGCCAAGTCCGCTAAAAGGTTCATCATTGCGGCGAGATGGGTTTGTCCCAGAGCCGGTGGATAGACCAACTCAGGGCGGTCGAGAACGGCCAGTCCGATGGCTTCTCGTGCGCTGTGGGCATAACGCACGAGCGAGGCGGCGGCGGAAATGGCCAGCTCCCAATCCTGTTCCGAAAAATAGTGGGCTGCATCCAAGACCACGGTGAATTCCGGTTTGGTTTCGGGCTCAAATTGTTTGACTTTAAAATCTCCGGTGTGTGCAGACGTCTTCCAATGCACATGCGATAAGCGATCGCCCGGGACATATTCCCGAATTCCTCGAAGATGGGCGGACTCTTGACGGGTGGGCTGAGGCGAGAGATTCTCTCCTCGCCAGGCCCGGGAAAAGAGATCTGACCCGGTTAGGGAAACGGTTTGAGGCCACACCACCAGACGTGATGGCAGGCTGACTTGCCGATTGCGAGGGAACAGACCGAACACATCACTGGTGGAGAGCACCACCTGATCCCACTCAAAGACTCCGCGTTTCAATTGGGGAATCTGGTAGGCGAGGGAAGTGAGCTTTCCCACGCGCGCTAAGAGAAATTTAGGCTGAGCCACCCCGAGTTCGGCCGGCAACTGGTCCGTCACCGTTAGCTGGGGCCAAAACCATCGCCTTTTAATAGAGACTTCTAGGTCGACCGGTGCGGCGTCACCAGCGAAATAGGGGCCGGGTCCGATGCGGCGGCGAACCTCGACGGAGGAGAGCGGTCCTCCTTGTGTGACGGCGACCACCAATGCAAGCATGATTAGGAAGCCCAGGAGATGCCAAGCAACCCTGCCTCCCTGATAGACAGCATAGAGGACGGTGGCGGTACAGACCGCGCCGATTACCGCCCAGGTCGCTCGGCTCATCGTTCTGGTCCAGGCACCGGGATGCTCCGTAAGATTTCCGAAAAAACCTCGTGAACCATATCAGGGCTAGGAGCGGCGGTGCTGCGCGATAATATCAACCGGTGCTCGACAACCGTGGGCGCCAGAGCGATGACATCATCGGGGATTACGTAATCTCGGCTGTGCAAGAGTGCCCAGGCCTGCGTGGCCCGATACAGGGCCAAGGTAGAACGGGGGCTCATGCCCAGATAGATACGGGCCGAATGACGCGTGGCGTAGGCGATTTCCGCCATATACCGCCGAATTCCCTGGGACACGTGCACAGCACGAGTCTCGGCCATGAGCTCCAAGAGTCGCCCCCGATCCATAACCACAGGAACCGGCTGTGATTCACGTGCCTCAGCGCGCGCCAAGATGGTCGTCTCTTCATCCACGGTTGGGTAGCCAATGTTCAAGCGAAACAGGAATCGATCCAATTGGCTCTCAGGCAGGGGAAAGGTCCCCTCGTATTCAATCGGATTTTGGGTTGCAATGACCACAAAAGGCTGGGCAAGGCGATGACTGACCCCATCGACCGTCACCTGCCCCTCCTCCATGACTTCCAGCAAGGCGGACTGAGTGCGGGGCGAGGTGCGATTAATCTCGTCCGCCAGCACCAGGTGGGCAAATACCGGGCCGGGTTGAAACTCAAACTGGTGGGTGCCCGGATGGAAAATGGTCACACCCGTAATGTCGGTCGGCAACAGGTCCGGTGTGCATTGGATGCGCCGATAGGTGAGGTCGACGCTCTCTGCTAGTGTCTTGGCTATGGTGGTTTTTCCCACGCCAGGAACATCGTCCAGCAAGACGTGCCCTCCGGCGAGAAGAGCTGTTATCAGGTGCTCCATTACGTTCCGTTTACCGACAACCACTTTCTCTAGATTCTTTATTATGCCATCAAGTTCCGGATTCAATGCATCCAGCGGGTCCGTAGCCGTTGGGCGGTTCACCATGTGCACTCCCTCATTCGTCGCATTTAAATAATTATTCGGGGTGTAGTGAGAAAATCCTGTGCCCCGCTCTAAAAACGCCAGCGAAAAGCAAGGGGTTTCAAAAAAAAGGCCCCGGCGCCAGCCGGGGATCTTGGGACAATAGACATTATTCGGTTCTGAGTGCTTCTGCAGGCATCAAACGGGCGGCGCGCATGGCGGGTAGTACGCCAAAGAGCGCGCCCACCCCAATGGAAAAGAGGACGGCGGTCACCACTGAACTCGTGGTTAAGTTGGCAGGGATGCCAACCGCTTTCCCCACCACGTGCGTGGCCAAACCCGCTAGTATGGTTCCGATGAACCCTCCGATTAACGCCAGGAGCACCGATTCGGTCAGAAACTGGACAAGGATGTCTCCGTCACGAGCTCCGAGCGCTTTTCGAATGCCGATCTCGCGAAAGCGCTCACTCACCGTCACCAGCATGATGTTCATGATGCCGATTCCACCCACTAAGAGCGAGATTCCTGCGATTCCTGCCAGGAAGTCGGTTATGACTTTCGTTGTGCTTGTCACCGTGTTAAGAATTTCCTGCGCGGTGATAATATGGAAATTATGGCTAGGATGGTTCTTTAGCAAAATGTGTCGTGCATCCGTTACCGCCTGACTGACAGTTTGTGGGGACGAGGCGGCAACGATAATCTCAGAGACGGTTTTCTGACCCGACACTGAAAGAGCCTTGGATAAGGGGAGATAGGCCGTGTTGTCGGGGTCTGAACCGGGAGATCCCTGAGCTGACTTTAATACCCCTGTCACGATAAAGGCTTGGTTGTTCACAACCACCGTTTTGTTCAAAGCACTCTGGCGGCCGAACAATTCTTTGGCGGCTTTCTGACCCAACACAATTCCCGAGCCCGTTAGCGAGCCCGTTTTCACTGTAAGCTTTTGCATGCTAAAGTAGGGCGAGGAGACTCCCATAATGCTTGCCGATATCGGCTGCTGATGGGGTCGATTGAGTAAATCAGGAACCGTTATGACCCCCGCAGCCGACCGAATCACAGACTTGCCGCTGTGGTTTAGATCATGGACGTCGGTGGGTGTGAGGGCACTCGGTACGCTGGCGAATCCTCCGCCGCCGCCAAATTTGTGCTGGTGCCCTTTTTGGTGCACACTGGGCAGCACTGGCATCACGGTTATGAGGTTAGCTCCGACTCCGGCAAACTTTTGGTTAACATACTTTTGCACGCCACCTCCTAGCGATGTGAGCGTGACCACGGCGAAAACGCCAATAATGATGCCGAGCGCCGTTAGAAAACTGCGGGTGCGATGATGCCAGATGGAATCCCAAGCAATGGCAAAGATATTCATGACTGACCTCCCTGGGGCCGCAGCCGGTCTGTTACGGGGCGGTCATCAATAATTTGTCCGTCTTCTAATGATACGATGCGAGCTGCGTGTTGTCCTACGACCGGATCGTGGGTGACGATGACGATGGTGACGCCCGTTTCTTCGTGTAGTTGCTGAAATGCCTGCAACACCAACTCACCGGATTTGCGGTCCAGCGCACCGGTAGGCTCGTCAGCCAGCAACAGGTCCGGACCCGGCGCAATGGCCCGGGCAATGGCGACACGTTGAGCTTGTCCGCCGGACATCTGACTGGGGTAACGGTCCTTAAGATGGGCAACACCCAAGAGCTCCAAGGCATGCATGGCCGCATCGTGCCGATGACCGGCACCCATGCGAGCATAGCTCATGGGCAGCTCAACATTAGCCAAGGCTGACAAACGCGGCAGCAGGTGAATCCCTTGAAATACGAAGGCAATACGGCGCCCCCGATAACTCGCCTGCTGGCGAGCGGAAAGACGCGTCATGTCTTGTCCGTTTAATCGATACAAACCACTTGACGGGCGGTCGAACAAGCCCAAAATGTTCATCAAGGTTGATTTGCCGCTGCCTGACGGCCCCATCAGGGCCACCATTTCTCCCGCAGCAATGGAAAGGCTTATCCCGCGAAGCGCATGGACCGCGGCCTCCCCTTCGCCATATTTCCGGGTCAAGTCGCTGACAAGAATGAGCGGCTCCGTTTGTGTTTCAACTGCCATGCATGGAACTCCCTTCAGACGAATGGACTTGCCACAGGCTAATAGCTTTGTCCAACAACCGGATTAATTCGGCCCGATCTTCGGGACTAAATTCTTCGAGCACCCGCTTCACGTCGCCTAGACGTTTTTCTATTTGTTGGTGTAACCAATGCCGTCCACTTGCTGTAATATGTACTTCATGGCGGCGACGATCAAGTGGCGACAGGGCTATGGAAAGATACCCTTTATCAACTAATCCGTTGACCAATTGGCTCGCGGTGGGGGCGGACACACTTAAGGAGTGGGCCAATTTCGAAATGGAAATGCCGTCGTGGTCTTGTACCATACGCAGCACGTACGTTTGAAATCGGGTCGGCGCCTCCGGTTGACGCTCTCCGCGGCGTTCAATAAAAAAGGCAAAGGCACGCTTTTGCATATCGAGGACACGTGTTATGGCGTCTTCAACGGTTAACGGTTCAGGAAATTCCATTAGGACCTCCTAACCTTTAAGTCATACAAAAACAATAATTAAGCAAAATAAGTATGTCAAATGCGTTCCAGCTATTGAGAGATGGGGCGACCCGTGATATTATAAAGTCTCGAAGGTGCTGGCGTAGCTCAATTGGTAGAGCAGCTGATTTGTAATCAGCAGGTTGCGGGTTCGAGTCCCACCGCCAGCTCCACTTCAAACCATTTCGTAGCAAGGCTTTCGGGATTCGTTTGGGACCATGGTTCTTGGAAATCCGGAAAATAGTCCCGAAAATTGGTCCCAAATGGGACGGGTTTCTTAGTCGATCCACGGGTCGAAATGGGCCATGCTGGGGACGTAATCCAGAGCCGCGAAATCTTGGGACATTTGATAGGTGCCCATCTGAATGGACGACGTGTCCCACAGTCGGCGATATCCCGCGGCAATCATCGTCTCGTGTGTCTGCATCTCAGTTCCTCCTCGTATGTTCTATGTGACTACTGCACTATGGTACTAGTACCCAGTCAATAGGACGGGAAGAAATTTTTTCCGGCCGCTTGTTCTTATACCTATTTCCTGATGCGCTGCGCACATTTCGTGAGACACGGAAGACATAACGCGGCTTTTGTCCTCTACTCAGACCTGACGGGTTAGCGCGGCCAGACGCTCAGGAATCGCAAAAGAAAAAAGGAAAAAGTTTTTTTCGTTTTTGTTTTTGCTTGAACGCGAGAAAGGATACTAGTACGATAGTCAGAGAGGACACATTATCCGTAGGAGGACGATGCCGCATGATAGCCCGATCCGAAATCCCTTGCCCGCGGTGCGGCGAGCCCGCGCCCGTTCATGCTTCCTTCTGCCCGTCGTGTGAGTGGCTGCTGTCCACGCCGTACCCGATGCCCCGCCGGGCCCGTCCCGCGAACCAGCGCCGGGGGCAGGTGGTGCCATTGCCGTCTGTGGCCTCCAATGCTCGGTCGGCCGCCCCGCCCGCCAGCGCCGACGCCGCGGCCCCGACGCCCCCCAGCGGACGCCGGCACGGTTTCCCGTGGAAGGCGCTGGTGTATGCCGCGTTGGGGTACGGGGGAGCGGACGCCCTGGTGCATGTGCTCACCGTGCTAGGGTGGTGGCATTAGTGCCCCGACGTGCGGACAGTGCGCAGGTGAGTCTCTCCAACTTCGACCCGGAACTCTATGAGCAACTGCGCCGCTATGCCTTTGAGACCCGGCGACCGATGCGGGACATTGTTGAGGATGCCCTGCGGGCATTCATGACGGCCCATCCGTGGGAGGAGATGGTGGAGGAGGATAGGGGCCGCTGACATCACCTATCCAAGGCAAAACAGGGCGGGGCACGCGCCTGCGCCCCGCCCATATAGCATCGGGCAACTGAGAAGTACCGATCCCCGCCGCCCGCGTATGCCATCAACTCGGCATGTCACCCGCTGTTCGCAATACCGCCTGAAGTTGTTTCATCTCTTGAGCGGTCGCGTCGGTGAAGGCCCGGATGCGTGCTTGGGCAGTCTGATGAACGGTAAATCCTTCACGGCGTCCGACGGCCCAGATAATCACATGGTCTACACTCTCATCGGATTCTACCTCATAAATTAAACGAATGCGGTGGCCCGCCCGAATACTGAACCAACCGAATAAATTGATACCCGCCTTATTCCCCAAGGGATCGCCATACCCACGGGGATCGCGTTCCAGCTTTTGGAGCGCCTTCTGTACCTCAAGACGGATAGTGCGGTCCAATTTGATGTATTCTTCGGCGGCCTCAGGCACGAAGTCAATCGTGGTCACGGGCCCGCCTTTCGACCTCGACGCGTGATACCAGAGGTTTCGGCGATTTTATAAACTCGAGGCTTCTGCGTAAAGCGACAACCGTCCAATACAGGTCTTCAGCCTGATCCTCCATGTCCAACAGCGCCCGATATTCCGCAAAGTCCACGAGGACGGCCACCGGCTCTCCCCTCTGCGTCACGGTGACGGGACCATCCTTGATGTCATGGACGTACCGACTCAACTTGCGATTGAGATCCGACAATGACACCCGGTGTTCATCATCCACGGCGGTTGCCCCTCCCGTTGGCATGCTTTTTCACCTCTCTTATCTACAATGGTTAGTATGATCTATCCACCGCTATTATATACAGTGATGGGTACAGTGGCTACAGGGAATTAAAAATAGGCAAGGGGCATCGTTATATCGCCCAAGGTCCCCCGACAACGGCGGTCCTCATTTTGTCAGAAAGCCACCCGCGGGAACGGGGCAAGCGGGCGAAAATCGGAGGCGAAACAGGCAATCATACGCGAAACGCGCCGACTGCCTCAGCGGGGCTCTCAGCGCGTCTCATGGCGTGCGTGTCTAAATGGGTGGAATATACCGTCCGGAGCGGGGCCCGGGCTGCAGGGTGAGGTAAACGCGGGTCGTGTCGAGCCTCGCATGCCCCAACTGCTCCTGCACCTCGAGGAGGTTCGCGCCGGCCTCGAGGGCGTGGGTCGCATGGCAGTGCCGGAGCACGTGCGGACTGACGATGTGATCTTGGAGCCCGGCCCCCTTCGCCGCCTTTTGCATCATTCCCCATGCCCACTGGCGATGGTGGGGCCACAGGCGGTCGCCGGCCGCGTGTCGGCCAGGCAGGGCATGCACGTCGTCCCAGAGGTCATTCGGAATCCAGAGGGTCCGGACCTTGCGGCCTTTCCCCACGACGTCCCAGTAGAACTCCCCATCATCGCTCAACCGGATGCTGCCCCAGGTGGCGGAGAGCGCTTCGCTAATCCGGGCCCCCGTGCGGTACAACCACTTCAAGAGCAGCTGCACCTCATGCGTCGGGGCGGCGTCGATGAGCCGTTTGACCTCATCCATTGTGAGGATGCGTTCCCCGCGGACCTGTGGGGGCCGGGCGGGCTTCGTCCCCGCGAATGGATTCGGCGCCGACAGGTGCCCGGCCATCGCCATGTCGGACCAAAAGGCTTTACAGGCCTCAAGGGTGAGGTTGACGGTGGCCTCTGACCATCCCCGCTGCCGCCAGCGCTGCACGAGGGGCCCGACGGCCGTGGGGGGAATCGTGCCGCCATGCTGCTGAACGGCATCGAGGAGGTCCGGCCAGGCCTGCTTGAGGCGGGAGAGGTACGTCCGGCCGGTCTCCGCCGACCGGAGAGACCGCCGCTGCTTCCACGCCAGAATGAGCGCATCGAACTGCTTCAGGCGGACGTATTCCTGTTCCGTGGGGTCCATGGGGACCAGATGGCGGGGCATGGGGTCACCGTCCTTCCCGGGTCGCCCGATACGTGTCCATCCAACGGCGGAAGCCCTGGTAGGACCAGCCCGGGGCATCCCGCTGGACATAGGGCCATATCTCCCGGAACATGTAGTCTCGGAGCGCCTCACCGTCGTAACCTTGGCGGTGGCCGCGCCAACCGAACTTCATCAGCAACCAGTACAACTTGAGACGCTTGGGGAAGGTCATTAGGGCATCTCCGTTCCGTCCTCAAGCACCGCGCTCAGGTCGCCGGTCTTGTAGAACTCGACGGCGGCGTCGAATTCCTCCGGCGAGAGATCACTATATCTCGTCGTCAACTGTTGGACGTGGAGGAGTACAGCCTTCGCCGTTTCGACGTCCGGGACCGCGCCACGCCCCAGCAGATCGCCGGGAAGTACTTGGATGAAGAAGGTTGCCTCACCGATCTGCTCCGGATCGCCCGTGGCGCAAGTCTCGAGAAACACCTCGCGCAGGGCGATGAGTGCCTTCTGCATTTTCTTGGACAACATAGGATATCCCTCCATTTCTATGGGTTCTGGTGGTTGTGGGGGATGGCCGGCCAGTGCAGGTGCCACGGCCCGTACCCGTGGTCCCAGAGATACCACGCGATGCGGGAGTCTAAGTTGTGCCATGGGCCTGCGGCCCAGTCGGGATTCACCATCCGCTGCACGCCGACTTCGATCTTCGTGAGGCCTAAGGCGGCAAGGTCCGCCCAGCGTTCGCCGGTTTCCACCCAGCGTTGGGTGCCAATGGGATCGGCCGGGTCTTCGATTACCCGATGGGGCCATGTCCAATACGGCGGGCCCGGGGCCTTCGGGGCGGTGCCATGGAGTGCGGCGTTCTCCCGGATTTCCCGGCCCAGCTTGTCGATGAGGGAATGCGGCGACTTCTTCGTCGCCCCCCACAGCTCCGCGAGGGCCGGCCAGTCCACGGCATCTCGGCGGTGCCAAAGGGGATAGGCCCACGCACAGAGAGGATGGGGGCAATGCTCGAGATGCCAGATCGCCATCGGCGGCGGGGCAATGTCCTGCTCACAAATGATGAGACTGTCCCGGCCCCACCAGTGTTTGACGGCTTCCTCGTACCGCGTATCGTCCCCGACCGGGGCATGGATGATGCGATGGTCCCGGTCCAGCCACACGGGGCTGAGACGGCGCAGGGCCGCCCACGTGGGTGCTTGGTCAGCACTCTGGCGGGTGGCCCATGCGTACGGGTGCAGCAGGATCACATCCGAACACCATCGCGCTCCAGAATGACACAGCCGCATAGGGCTTGTTCGCCCCGGGCGAGTTTCGCCCGGCACGTGTCGCACAGGAACAGTTTCTTAGGAAGTGCCCCGCGTTGCGTCACCCAATAGGGGGCAGGATCGGGATCATCCCCGATCCAAGGCTTCGCCGGCTTGGTCTTCCACGGGCCGGCCGAATCCCCGGGGTTGGGCAACGGAAGGCATTGCATCCGTTCCCGCGCCGTCTGGTATGCTGCGAGTTCGTCCGGTGTGCCTTCGACTGTTCCGTCGGGATGCAGCGTCATTCCGCTACCTCCTCCGGGACCGCCGGCGGCAAATCGGTCATCTCAACCCGGTCGATGCGCACATCGACGTTGTAGTGCCGGGCGTCGGCATGGCCGCTCGCATTCAGGTAATACCAGCTGCCCGCGTCCATCTGGTCCAGCCCGTGCCCGACGACGTGGCGGATGACGCCCTTCTCATCGGCGGACAGGTCTTGGTTGTAGTGATGCAGGTGCCGTTTGACGTACTCCTTCAGGTGATTCGGGTCCCCAGTGGCCGCAAGGCTCCAGCTCATGAAACGTCGCCTCCTCAGGATCCGGAAGACGCCGCGGCGGGCTTCGCGGCAGCGGTCTTGCTCGCTTCCACGACGGCCGAGGCCTGCACGTGCTTGCCTTGGACGTAGGCGTCGCCGGCGAGATACGAGAAAATCAAGCCGATGACGCTCAAGACGACATCTTCCTGCTTCGCGGTCATGGGGACGCCAAACGCCACCAAGAGACCGAGAATCGCGGTAATGAGGGTGATGACCGCCCGGCGGGCGCCGACTACCTTCGCTAAAATGGAATGATCCACGTTATTCACTCTCCTTTGGGGGTGTGGCCGGGGTTACCGGCGTGGATGCCGCGGGCGCTTCGGACGTCGCGGCGGGTGTCGCGCTTCCCGCATGCGGGTCCACCAGATGCTCGACGTCGGCGACCACCTTCTTCTCCTCTCCCTCGAGGGCATGGATGTAATTGACCAGGGCATCTTTGAACCGGGCCCAGAGGGTGGCATTGAGGTGGACATCCGGATGCTCGAGGGCCGACAACACGGCCTTGGCTTCTTCTCTCACAGGTAGCCTCCTAACTTTCGTGGGCGAGACCCAAGGCCACCACATGCGCCCGGGCCTGCTTCAGGACCGTGGGGGACGCCATGCTCATCACGGTATCGAGGACCGTGGGCGACCCCGTTTGGTCGTACTCGAGGAACGCTTCGCAGAGGCGGACGTCCTGTCCATAGGTACAGGCCGCCTTCAACAGATGCCAGCAGGGTAGGCAGGAACTATCGGTCACGGCCGGTCACCTCCCGGGATTGTTGGGCGGCTAGCTGCACCAAGGCTTGGTTGTACTTCCGCCCCACGCCGGCGATGCACTGGGTCGGCGTCAGGCCGAACTTGGCGAGGCTCTGGCAGTAGCGCCACGTCGCCGGCAGGATGATGGAGTCGTTGGGCCGGGTTGCCATGCATATCCCTCCGCAAAGCAAAATGGGCGCGGTCGTGTGACCGCACCCATCGTCTTTCGTGCTACTGACATTATACACCAGAGCAACGCCGATACAAGCAGAGGCAACAGAAGAAGGGACCCGCTTAGGCGGATCCCTCAATCCGGCAATGAGCTAGCGGCTAATGCCCTTGAGGTAGTTCTCCGCCCATTTGGTAGCAGGAGTCGAGTTGATCGCCTGAGCGAACGCCGCGGGCGACTCCTGCGTGATCCCTTGGTTGTAGCGGGCTCCGATGCCGGAGGCACACTGGGCGGGGCTCAGACCGAACTTGGCGAGCCCATTGCAGAACGCTTGGGCGTTGCCGTGCCAGTTCTGGGCACCGGCCTCGGCATTGCGCTTCCATTTGGCAGCAGCTTGCTGGAGATCCATGGTATTACCTCCTTGTGTCCAAATGCGAAATGGGCGCTCCCCCGTCGGGAACGCCCATCGTCTTGGCTATTCTCCTGTATTATAGCACAAATGCCGACATACCATGTGAGGCGCGCTAAGGGCTACTTGTTCCGGCCGCAAACCAAGCTCCCTGCGGCGGGTTAGCTTGCAACCACTTATCCGGGGTTAGGGCGGGAATGTGGAATGTCCTGAAGTGGCGAACGTTGTATGTAATAATCGCGTCGCAGTTATAGTGTTCGGCAATCAGCATAATTGGGGCGTCGCCCGGGTCGGGTACCGTGGCACCTAACGCCGCGACGGCGGCCCGGTCTGGAAGCCAGTCCCCAACTTGAACGCTTCCCACTGCAATGCCGCCCGTGATGAACCCCACAACCTGGGCGAGATTCTTGAACGGGTCGCGCCACGTGGGCAATGCCACCGTACGAAGGTATTCCCGGATGACATACTCACTGATGAGAACATCGGCTTGATGATTGATCACACAAGCCATCCCCAAAATGGCTCCTGCCGATTTTGATCCCGGTACCGTGATCAGAACGTTGGTATCGAAGAGCAACCGAGGGCGACTATTTGCCATAGTACTCCTGGAACACCTGCGCAGAACCTACCTCAACTAGGGCCATCACGTCGTCAAGCGTCATGTCTTCCGTAGATACATCAGGCTCCTCGACGATGGCCGACAGTTTCGACAAGTGACCAGCCGATAGGGTAATCCGCAATGATCCATCAGCCATAACCCCGACTTCAACGGGGGCTTCTTTGGGCAACATGGACCGGATGGGATCTGGTAAGATTAACCGCCCTTCGTCGTCAATGCGTGCGGCGATGGCCATAATTACCGTTCTGATGGACTTATTCATTTCTAATCATTCCTGATCAAATCTGTTGCCACCTTCCTGCTTCACCGTGTCACCGCTTCTTAGGGCCATTGGCCGGTCGTCCACGGGCGGACACTCCACAGGCTTAACATCCGGCAGAACTTGCCGTACCGAAGGGGAGTCGGGTTGACTACCACCGGATTTATACGGTACGTCTCGCGTACCGAAACCGTCGAACACCCCTGATGGCATCGATTTTACAATATCTTCATCATCGAGACAATCCGCCCCACGGGTTTTGGCGAACGAATTTTCCTCTTCACGGATCAGGCAAAGCTAAGTATGATCATAAATAGACAAATTTCAGCGAAACTGCATAAGCCCTCCTCCGCATACTTTTTCCCTTTTTGCGACATAAACATATCACCTCTTTACCTCTTATTCAATTGCTATGTCCAATTTGCCATGATTTCAAACGTTGCGAGCCCCCGGGCATTGGTACGCGGGGGCTCATGGGGGCTAAACTAAATCAGCTTAAGGATTGAGTCGAGAACCCGAGCAACCGCAGCATCTTCAGGGTGGCGGCGAGGCCGTCCTGCCCGTGGCCCACGGTGCCGCACTGGGGCGGGGCATCCTTGGGGACGCACCAGTTCAGCACGCCTTCGGCATAGGTGAGCGTGCCCAGGTCTTGGCCGTGCCGGCCGGTGACGCGGTATCGGGCGAGCTGGGGTGGGTCGGCATTCACCCCGAAGTCCTCGAGGACCTTCTGCTCGACGGCGCCGCCGACCCGTTCCACACAGGCCCGCTCCTCGGGGGTGAGGTCGCTGAGCGGGGTAAATTCGCGCCCCGGAGCGAGGCACAGGCTGGCACCGTAGTCGCGTCCGAATTTCGACAGTTCCATAACTTTCCTCCTCTCCTACACCTGCGGAATCGGGCACGTCTGGCAGGTCGGAATGTCCCCGGCCAGCGCCTCGAGCACCCAGTCCGTCGCCCATTTGAGATTGGTCGTCGCATCGTGGCCCCATTCGGCCTCAATAGCCGACCAGTCCACCGTGCGGCCGCCCGGGTCAATCACTGTACCATCCCGCGTCTCGAGCGGAAGGCCCGCCTGCACCATCGTCGCAATGACGCCATCTTCCACCTGCCGCTCGGCCGTGGAGTGATCCGCGGGTGGGTGGGGGAGACAGGTCGGATTCTGGAGCAGCGAATGTAAGGATTCGTGAATCAAAGTTTGGACGGCGTACGAGTCCTTCGACAACGCTGCCGGCGCGAGCTGAATCGAATTCGTGTCCGGGTTGTACTGCCCCTCGAGGATGTACTCCGGCGTCGCCGGCAGCGCCCGGTACCGAATCGGCACCCCACAGCCTTCCACGGCCAGGGCGAGTCGGTCATAGGCCGTGGCCGCGTTCACCATCCGGGTCGTGTCCTTTACCTCGCCGGCGGTGGGCTGGTGGAGCTTAAATACACGGCTCTTGTCCACCCGCACCGTTTCGTGACCACCGGCGGGGGGTTGCCCGGGCTTCACGACCGCGTGATACGTCCGGTTGGCCGGGAGTGCCTGGTCATAGGCCGTCCGGAGCGCGTGCGCCTGCTGGGCCACCTGCTTCAGCGCCTCCGGGGTCGTGGCCCGCTTCGAGGCCTCAAAGAGCGCTTCCACCTGCGGGCGGAACTGCTCCAAGACCTTGCGCTCGGTCTCCGGATTCCGGGCAATCTTTTCCGGCGTCCAGTCGTACTGAAAGAGGGCCGCGAGCTCCTCCTGCGCGAAGGCGAGGCGGGCTTGCACGTCCGGATGGTCCGCACCCTTCACGGCCGCATCCTCGGTCGCTTTCGCCAGCACCGCATCGACCCCGACCAAGTGTCCGCGCCCACATTCGACACAACCCGTGTCGATGCTCATCTCCGGGGCGTATTGGCTGTAAGGACCGTCTTGGGGGGGCGGCACGGGTGATTGGGCCTCGGAGGGCGGCGGCGTCCAACCTGGGCCCTGTGCGCCGGTCGCCACGGCCGCCACCTGCAGCTGGGTCCCGAGCGTGCCGGCGAGCGCCGCGGCTTCCTCCAATCCCTCGGCCGTGCCAATCTTATTCAACCCCGCCTGCCGGAGTTTCCGAATCGTCGGCAGCGTAGCCTCCCAGACCTGTCGCTCCGCGGGCGGCAGGGTGGCGAGGCGTTCCGGGGCGAGGTCGAATCGTTCCAGCGCGGGGAGTTCGCTCAGGAGCCAGGCCTGCGCATCCTGAATGCGCTGCTGGGCCTCCGGATGCTGAATGCCATCCTCCCGCGCAAATCGGAGGGCTTCCTTAAGCGCCCCCGACGTCGCCATCACCTTGTCCCGCATCACGGTGAGGGACGGGCCCGACGTCGCGGTGGCGGTAAACGACGGCATGGCCGAGGCCTTGGGCTTATTCTTCGACCCGGGCGGCCGTCCGCCCGGCTTCTTGGTAGTCTGGGCCTCAATGCGATCCAGCTGCGCCTGCAGCCGCTCATAGGCTTCCACCGTCTCCGAGGTCTGCCCGCTTTGCTTCGCAAGCCAGCCGCCCACCGTGTTGACGACGGCGGGGTGGGTGGCCCACTCCAACAGATTGTCGATTAACATGACCGGTCACCTCCTGCGTTACAACAGCGTGCTGGCGCCCCAGACAAGGGCGGCCACGGCCGCGGCCCCCGCCACCAACAGCACCGTGGCCGAAGGGCCGGACGACGGGGCGGGGGAACCGGACGACGTTCCCGAGCCCCCGGAGGCGGGGGCCGTGGTCGCCGGTGGGGTGGAGGCACTGGCTCCCTGCCCACCGCTCACCGCCTTCACGGCGGCCTCCGCCTGCGCCTTATATCGGAGCCACGCGCCCCCTTGAATGTCGGCATTCCACGCGCTGAGGCCTTGCGTCTGATAAATGTGCAGGGCGGCTTTGGCGCTATTTAGGGGTATCGCAAGCCATGACGCCCAGTCGCAAGGCTTCGTGCTGCCCGTGACCTGTGTCAGGTACGACTGCCAAGCATAGAAATGCACTTGCCAGTACCCGTAGGACGTGTAACCGCGGCAATCGGGATAGATACAAGTCGAACACGTTCCGAGGGCATCACCTGCTGCCGTCGCCACCCAGCTGGACTCATTTCCCGCAATCGCCACCATCAAGACCCGCAGGTTCACCGGCCCCTGCGGGGTATGGACCGTCACGTTCGGAAACGTCTGGACGGCGGCCAACGCACAGGCATGAATGTGGCTCATGGCCTCAGCCCCACAGGTGGCCGAGCAGGAGGGCGATGGTCGGTCCCACCAGCGCGGCCACGGCGATGTACCAAATACGCCCCTGTAGGGTCTGGATCTCCTGCCGTACGGCTCGGAGCCCCTCGGCCATCTCTTTCCGGATATCATCCACGTCCCGACGGAGCGAGACGGTCCGCTCATCCATTTGTCCGGCCCATGCGAGGGTCAACAGACCGAGATGGTTGTCCTCTTCAGGCGGCATTGACCATCCCTCCTTCTCCCCATTATCGCAGTTCGAGCAGCGCCCCCGCCACCCGCACCTGATTCGCCGTGCCGGCTGTGACGCTCACCGTGATGGCCTGCCCGGCTTGGGCCGTAATGACCCCGTTCACCGGGGTGATGCCTACGGGTTCGGAGACGTCGTTCACCAGCGTGACGGTCGTGGCCCCGGTGTCCGGGTCGGTGTAGCTCACCGAGACCGTGACGTCGGTGGCCGCCGTCTTGACGTTCAGGGACAGCACCAGCAGAAAGAGGCCGGTGACCGCCGGCGTCCACGTGAGGACGTCCGTGGCGTTGGTTGTGTCCAAGAGAGTCCGGATGTTCCGATCCGGGACTAACGGTGTGCGCGGAAACGCGACTTCTGCCATTTAGAGCACCCCCGCTTCGACCCGGCTGTAGACCTGTTGGCCCGCCGATGTGCCCAGCGCCTGCTGGAGCTCGGCGAGCGAGGTCTGACCCAGCCGTGTGGTCCACAGTTCCGACAGCGCCACGCGTTGGATGCCCAGTTGCACCGGGATAGCCGCACTAGGCACTTGGGTGGCGCTCACATGCACCGTGATGGTCTCCAGCGCCGGGACGAAACAGGCCATCGGATGGTCGACGTCGCCCGGCCACGCATTCACCACAACATGGCCCGGGTCATTGTCCCGGTCCACCGTGAGGGTGACGCCATCTTCGGGGTTCGCCCCCACCGCGATGGAGCGGAGCACCAGCATCTGATTGGCCGCGGCGAGGTACGCCGGGATGGTGGTCTGTTGTCCGGCCTGAATCGTGGTCATGAGCCCGTACGGGCGGTTGACGGCCACCTGCCGGTTGTCCACCGAGGTCCGGATGATGCCGTCGATGTTGAGGGGGACGTGGCCGCGGCCGATAAAGAGGCTCGGATTTTGCACGCCCAGCATTCGGAGGACTTGTTGGTCCTGCGAGGTCAGCCGTCCGCCGCGGAGCAGCTTCATCGCCACCGGATCCCGCCAGACCGTCACAACGTAGGTGAGATACAGGGCGGGAATCGTGGTCTGGGTGGGATTGGTGACTTGGACCGACAGCTGGTCGAAAGCGCCGGCGCCGACGGAGACGGGCTGGAGGTTCGCCGGAAAGGTGGCGAGGTCGTAGCGCTGCTGAGCGCTGTCCGCCCGGATGACCAGTTGAGCGCCAGGCCAGGGGCTGGCGCCGACGGCGGTAAGTTCGACGTACACACCGGCCGGGTTCGCCGGGTTGTTCCAGTTTCGGACCGCGAAGAGGGGTTCCGAAGCCCCGGCCGCGAGGTTGTTGACCTGTACGGTGTAGGGGATTTGTTCGAGCCAATATTTCGCCGCATCTTTAATCGTGCCGGCGCCAAAATTTGAGGCCATCGTCCTCCTCCTTTAGTTAAGGACCCGCGGGGCGGCACCTCTTACGAGGTGCGCCCCATCTGTCCGACTTCGAACCCGTTCATCAGAAACACCGTGCCGTCGGTGGTCGCCGACCCGTACTGCCACGCGTTCGTGGCGGTATCGAGGTAGAAATCGGTCGCCCCGAGACCGCCCGCGGGGATCGCGTCCACCACGGTCGCCTGCACGGGGCTGGTGGTGGAGGCGGTGCCGCCCGTGGCCTCGGTCAGCACCACCACGGAGGTGACGCTGTAGAACGCGGGGGCATCGCCCGGCATGGCGGTGGCGGTGTTGGCCGCCACCGCCCCGGGAACAAATGCATAATGTGCCATTCCTGACCCTCCTTATTGCTCGACCAGGACGCCGGTGATGCCGACGGCCACCTGATCCGCGGGAATCGGACTACCGTTGGCCGACACGTACGGGGCGGCTTGGTCCTTGTAGATCAAGAGCTCGCCGGGCACGCTGGGCAGGCGGTAGAACACGTTGTCGAGCGCAATTTGCGGCTTCACCGACCCGAAGGCCAAGGGCTGCACGCCGGCGGTCATGAAGATGCCGTCGCCGCCAATCTCCTCCGGAATCTGGTCCCCGTTGATGAACCAGCCGGCGGCCCGCAGGTTCTGGCCGGCCACTCCGGGAGCCCCCGTCTGGCCGGGCGGGAGCGGCACTCCCTTGACACCCCAGCCACGGACGATGAGCGCGTCGTTGTTCGCGCCAAACGCGAAGCCGAGGTCTTGGAAGGTGTCTTCCACGTGGCCCGTGCCGCCGCCGAGGCCGTTCAGGTCCGACAGCACGAAGGGCCGGCTGGCATCGGTCGCCTTGGCGTTCCGAGCGTAGTGCCAGTAGGGGTTGATTTTCTGGTTCAACTGCCCCTGACCGCCCGGGTAGCTGGTGAAGGTGGCCATCGAGAGGGGGCCCGCCGCTTCGTGCGTGAAGCTCAGGGCCGGTTCGCCGGTCACGGTCCGCCGTAGGGTCTGCACCTGCACCTTGGGGTTCCACTTCTTCGCCAGCTCGGTGAGCTCGGCGTTGGTGTACTGGTACCCCTTCAGCACGATGCGGAATCCGCCCGAGCCCGCGCCGGTCACCCCGTACTGGCTGCTGACGGAGACGGCCACCGTGCTGTTGTACTTGATCCCAATCGCCCGCAGCGGCATATTGGGGTTGGCGGCGCCAAACGAATGCACGACCTTCCACAACGGCTCGCCGATGGGGATGGTGAAGTGCGGGCCACCCCAGATTTGCGTGCGGGGCGGCGTCATCAGAATGTCGCCTTGCCCCGGCAGGGTGAGGTAGTGGCCGATGGGCTTCCCGTCGATGATGAGCTGCACTTCGCGCAGGTCCTCATAGTTGCCGTTGGCATCCTGCGGGGGATAGATTTCGATGGAAGTAATCTCCCGTACGAAGTTCCCGCCCGTGGACGAGCTGGTCACAGTGCCCGGAGTCATGTAGTTCACTTGGTCGCTCGACAGTCCCGACGCGTCGTAGGTCTTGGTCTCTTTGGCGTTCAAGCCGACGGTGTCGGTGATGTCGAAGAACGTGCGCAGGATCTGAAACCGATCCATGCTGGATCCCTCCTTAATCGTCTCAATGAATGAAGGGGTGTGCCCTTGGGGTTAGTAGCCGCCGGCCGGCATGTCAAACGCGGCCGAGCCGCCACTGGCCGGAACCCCCGTCACGCCGCCCGATGTGTTTGCCGGGTTCACCGCCGTCGACTTCGTGGTGGTCGTGGGGACCGGGGCTGTGGTGGTGGGGGGCAGCAAATGACGCCGGGCAATGCCGGCCGCCAGAATGCCCGCCGCCCAGCCGGCGGCGCCGTTCACCGCTTGGGCATAGAGCGGCTTCCGCTCCACCGCGGGGAAATGCATGGCCTGCGCCACAATGGCGGCACCGGCCAGAAGCTCCGAATTGGTCACCCGGGTGGAAAGCGGCGTGGTTTTGACGTCTAAATAATCGGCCACCACACCCGCTGCGGCACCGCCGCCCAAGAGGCCGTAGTCGATACGCATCCTGAATCCCTCCTCGCATACAAAAAGGGGCGCCCAGTGTCAGTGACACTGAGCGCCCCATCGTCCGGACGCTGGCGGGCTGTTTTTCGGATCAGCCGCCCGCCGGAGCCAATCCGTCCTTCTCGGAACCATTATAGCACATCAGGGACATAGACCGCCCGGAACCCCTGCACAGTGGTCTGGGTGGAGACGCTGATGACCAGCTGGTCCCCGGGCGCGACGGTCACCTGCGCCTCGAACCAGGCGCCGGTCGCGAGATTGGTGCCGCCATTCAGGGCATAGGCCGACACCCCGCCATCCAGCGATACCGTAAACGTGGCGGCGTCCTGGACGGCCCCGGCGAGGCGCACCAGACCCGGCGCATCAGGCCGAAATTGGTCTAAGAGCAGGTTGTCGCCTGGACTCACGGGCTGCGCCCCGGCATCGCGGACCAACGTCACCGGGTAGTGGTTGGTCCGGACGGCCGCGCCCGGGGCGACAATGCCCGGGGCCCCGACCGCCGGGGTGCCTTCACCGAGATAGGGGTCGTGGATCGGCCCACTTGCGGGAGCGCCCGGGGTCAGGGGCGCCGGAGCGACGCCCAGGCCCGGGGCGACGGGGGGGCTCACCTCCACGTCGATGCCGAGAACGTTGTCCATGACAGAACCCTCCTTGTCAAAGATTGCTCACAATGAGATACCCGCCCACCACCACCGCCGCGACCCCGATGAGGAGGCCATACGGCGAATGGGCTACCGGTTGGATGATGTGCTGCTGCACCCAGGCCATCAGCTGCCAGGCATGCACCGCCACATAGACGCCGACCGAGACCAAGAGCCCCGTCACCAGCGCCGCCACCGCGTCCCCAATGCCGCTCGCCGTGAGCAGCCCCAACGCCGCCGTCCCGACCCCCGCCAAGGCCGACACCAGCGTGGCTGACCACACATGGCCTTTGACCCAGCGGATGTGGACCTGATTGCCCACCGCGACGGCGAGTTTCTGGCCCGGCCACGTGGTAATGCCGGCGAGGGCATGGCCCACCCCGGTCAACGCATTGAGGAGGGCCGCGAAGCCGGTGGCAATCTGATGGCCGCTCACCACCTGCACCGAGGGGAGGTGAATGGGTCCCACCTGCACCGCCGGCAGCTTCACCGACTGACAGGTCCAGATCCACTCCATCTGCGTCCCTTCCGCCTGTTGGGACTCCAGCTGGTTGACGTGGCTGACGGCTGACGGGGAAAACCCGGTCCCGGTCGCAATCACCGTCTTCGTCGTACTCACCTCATCACCCCCCAATGAGTGCGGACCACGTCGCCGGGCCCACCACGCCGTCCACCGCGAGGCCGTGGTCCTGTTGGAAAAGCCGCACGGCGAACTCGGTCAGCGGCCCGAATTGGCCGTCCGTCGCCAGCGGCGTGTTGAGGGTGCCCGACTTATTGAGCAGCTCTTGAATCGTTACGACACAGGTACCCGAGGAGCCCACGGCCCACGTGCGCGACTGACAGGCACGGCTCACGTAGTTGGCGCTGGACCCGGACGGTGGGGCGGAGGCCTTCAGGATGGGCGTTCCCCGAGATGTGAGGCCCTTCAATTGCCCCTCCCGCGCCAGCGTAATGAGACGGCCCATTTCTGCCGCACTCACCCCGGGAATACTCACCCCGGGGAACTGGTTCGGCACCAGATTGGCGAGAAGACTGGGCACCCCCGCATTGGCGGGGTTCAGCTGCAGGATGCCGTTTGCCAGCACACCGGAGATGGCCCCGGCGAACCCTTTCGCCAGGAGCTGCAGGCGGCCCACTTGCGCCGCGCTAAGGCCCGGCAGGGAGACCGCCGCGTCGTGCTGCAGGGCCGTGAGGCGCTGCTGCGGGGAGGCGCTGGCCGGGACCGCGGGCACGGTGGACGCGGGGTGCCCCGTCGCACGGCTCGATGTCCCGGCCCCGGCAGCACTCCCGGGTGTCGATGCGGCCTGGGCCGAGGAGGAGCGCGTCAGCATATATGCCACGGCCCCAATGCCTGCCAACCCGAGGAGCATATCGCCCGCTTTGGACATGGGTCGGTCCCTCCTTTACGCGCCGAGGGCCTTGAGGTCCTCTTGAATCTTCGTGAGAATGGTGCCCGTGGCCGTCTTCTCGAGCGCCCTCAAATGCGCAATCGCCGACGTCTTCGCTTGCGGCACGGTTTTCCCGGTCATGTACCAGAATTCCGCCTCCGCGGCCGTCGCGACGCCCGGTTGGGCGAGCAGGTCCGTCGCCCCGACCGCCAGCGCAATGCCCAGCGCCAAGGCAATGGTGCTGCCCGCGCCGCCATGCGCTTGGTCGTTCGCACTGCCAATGGGCTCGAGGATATACGCCTGTGCCATGTCCCGTCACCCCCTAGGTAATCGCCGTGCCCGACGCCGTGACACCCTTCAGCTTGCCTTCTTTGGCAAGCTGTTGGAGATACGCCACATACGCGGCCGACCGGCCGGGGATGGAGACGGGGGCACCCGAGGCCAGCAAACTCACCTTCTCCGCATTGCTAGCGGTCGAGCTCAACTGCACCACGCCATTCGGCAAGACACCGCTGACGGCATTCCCGTGCTGTTTGACGATGCTGACCACCTTGCCCGCTTCGGCGGCCGAGAGACCCGGGAGGCTGACGCCTTCGCCCACAGCATTCGCCCGGGCAATGGTCTGGGCCCGCGCTTGGCTCCCGACCTCCGCCCCAATGTGAACCACCCCCGAGGGCAGCTTGTAAATGGGGTTCTGCAGGTTGGTTGGGGTAAAGGGCTGGTTCGGTTGCACCGACGGGTAATCATTCGGATTCGTCGGGTTCGCCGGTGGCGTATAGGGTACCGCGGCTGTCACGCCAATCGACCCCTGACCCACCGTCCTCCCTCCGACGCTGCAGGTGACCGTCACCGCCCATTGCCCCGCCGAATTGGGCGTAAAGGTCTCCTGCGACTGGGCCGTGGTATTGGTCAGCGTCTGGTTGACCGCCACACTCCCGGAGGGCGAGCGGATGATCCATTGCCAGCTCACCGAGGGGGCCGAGTTGCCCGTGCTGGTCACCTGTGACAGGTACGTCGCCAACGCGGTCGATGAGGCCGTGACCGTGGTGCTCTCGCTGGTGGTCGGGGATGCCGGATTGGCCGCCATGGCCAGGGTCTGCCCCGTCGGCAGGGTGGGCTGCGTCGGGGTGGTCGTGCTGGGGGCCGGTTGGGTCGTCTGCGAGCTGCCCGTCCCGCTGCCGCCGTAGTTGTTGACGTACACGACCGGGCTTCCGGCGCCCGTGGTGACCAACAGCGGCTGGGATGGCGGACTTTGCTGGCCGTTGATGTTGACCGCCGTGCAATACACTTCGTACCCCGTGTTGGTCTGGAGCCCGTCGATGACCGCCACGTTGCTGGGGCTGGTGGCCAACAACAGGTTGGTGCCGTATTGGTACCAGTTATACTGCGTCGCCCCGGTCACCGCGGCGCATTCCACGGTCACGCTGGTGGCCGTCCCGCCGACCTGCTGCAGTTCCACCGGCGCCCCGGGCACCCCGAGCGACGGGGAATAGGACCCGCTGCCGGTGGACGTGGTGGTCGTGCTGGTGGATGCCGTGCTGGCCGCGGACGACCGGCGCATCAAGACCAGGGCGCCGAGGCCCGCCGCCCCCAGCAAGAGGAGGCTCGGGCCGTGCCCGGCCGCCGGATTCGGCGCGTTGTACTTCGTCGTCGTGGAGACCGCCGCCGGTCCCAGATTATCAGCTGCCACTGGTTGTCGCCCCCCCGAGATTAAATTTCTGCTGGATGTAACTCTTGACCTTCGCCACATCCTGCTGCCCTGTGGGTGTGAACAGCGCCCAGATGACCCCGCCGGCCACCAGCAAGGTCATGAGGGGCGACCCATGCGGGGCGCTGGGGTTGGGGGCCTGATACTTCATCTCCGTCACGACCGACGCGGGTCCGAGATTATCCGCCATCCGTGTTCCCTCCTTACCCCTTCGCGGGTGTCGTCTGCACGGTGCCGGCCTGCCGGGCAATCGGGTGCGTCGCCGGCACCGGGGTGGACCCGGTCGGGGCGACGTTCGGATGGAGCAGGAGATACGCCGCGGCCCCGAGGCCGACAAAGACCCACGGGCTCCCGTTGGTGACGCCGGAAATCGTGCTGGTGACCCCGGCGCCAACCCCGCTAATCGTCTGGCCGATGCCACCTCCGATACCGCCGACCAACCCGCCCAGACCGCTACCGAGGCCTCGACCGATATCGCTCAGGTGCCCGCCGAAACTCATTTGCTTCTTCGCCACATCCGGTCCCCCCTATCACGCATCAAAAAACGGCGAGCCCGAAGGCCCGCCGTCGTCCGCGGTTCATCTACCGCCATTATAGCACAGACCCCCGGGTTAGCCGTGCAGGAAGAGGTCCCGCGCCTGACCGAGTTGCCGGCGAAACCAGACATCGTGCGTGAGGAGGACCGACCCGACGTCGGGACGCTGCCAGGCGATGGCGTTGATCAGGGCATCCCACTCGGGATCCCCCGCCTGCTGCAGCTGTCGGATGCCCTCCGGCCCAATATACCCCCGGGCGAATTTCCGGGCCAACGCGGAATACTGCCCCATGATAATGGGCGCCACGGCGGTCTCCGACTGGGCCATCTGCTCCAGCTGGGGCACGGACTTGTCCTTCAGCCACTCCAGGACCACGCGCAACATCCACGGCGGGGTCAATAGCCCACCTCCTGCGGCCAGAGATCCATGCCGGACGGATCACTGACCGGGGGGACCATGGCCGCGTCCGGCGCGGCGGGGGCGGGACCCGCCGGGGCGGGTGTAACCGGGGCCGCGGCGGGCCCGGCGTTCGGGTCCGTAAACGAGGCGCCGCACTGGGGGCAGGTGCCCTGCGCTGTTCGCTGTTGGACGAACTTCGCCTTACAGGCGTGGCATTCGTAGCGCACCAGATTGTCCGGGGTGCCCACGGTCCTGGGGGCCGCGGCAGCCGGCTGGGCGGGGGCTCCGCCCGGTTCCGGCTTAATCATTTCCGTAAAGCCGCCAAAGAGCCGCTGGGTGTTCTCCTGCTGCGCTCGGCGCTCCTCCCGCTCCGCCTGAAGCTTCTCCCGCTCGAGCTTGAACTGCTCTTTGGTCTTCCATACCTCGATGTCGATGACGTTCTCCCGGTTGCCCTCGGACTCCAGCTCCTCCTTGATCATCTTCCGCATTTCGAGATATCCCTGCAGCGGGTTGGATTGCAGCTTCTCGAGGAGGGCCGTCTGCGCCAATTGGTCGAAGGCCTGCGACCGCTGGTCCGCCTCGGGCTTCAGCTCCCGCACCAGCTGCATGGCCTTGGTGAAGGATTCCATGGGGTCGGCCGGGGCGTTGCCCTTGAGCAGGGCGGTCAGGAGGGCCGTCTGGCTCTTCTGCTGTTCGGCGAGATACGTCCATATGCCCTTATCGGCGGGGGCGTCGCCCTCCGAGCCGCCGAAGACCTCTTTCAGGGCCTTCATCCCCATGGCGTACTTCATGATTTGGTCCATCATGTCGGGCTGGCTGGCCTGCGCCCCTTGCCCGAGGTTCTGCACCTGTTTCGCGAACTGGTCCATCAGGCTGCCCATAAGGCTTTTGCCCAGTTGGCTCCAATCGTCGGCCGGGGCCGTCTTCTCCGGGATGGCCCCTTCAAGGGCGTCCGCCAGCCGCATGCCCCGCTTGTCGTCCATTCGGTCTACGCTCCTTCCTGATGGGTTCGGGCCTGCATCCGCAGCATCCGGGCCCAGACCGGGTCGTTGGCTTCCACGTGTTGGGCCATCTGCTCCAGAAACTGGGACGCCGGCATCGCTTCCGCTGTACTAATCATCGACTGCACCATGAGCGTGCGTTCGGCGGCCGTGTACTGATGCATGCGATCCTCCGCCATTTTCCGCACGAGCGTATGGCACGCATGCCGGTACACGTCCAAGACAAAGCGCACAAAGTCCTTGGTGGACCAGGCATAGGGCTGGTCGTTCTCATCCCGGAAGTCCCCGCGGAGAATATTGAAAAAGCTCAGGGCCCAGAGCGGCCACTGCACCTCGAATCCCACCACTTGGTCCTTGGGGTCGCCGGGTCCCAGCGACTCGACCGACTGCCGGGTTTTCTTGATTTCCCCGCTCATGGCCGGGTCGCTGCCGCCCAGGGGTTGGGGCTGGCTCATGGGGCGCGGACTGGATGGGGCTGGGGTCTCCGCATCCAGCGGCATCGTCTCGGCATCCGGTGGGGCGGGCTTATTCTTCTTGCGGCTCCGGTCCGGCCTCTCGATGATGCCCAGTTTTTCGGCCGCGTTGCGGTTGATGGATCCACTCACCAGAATTTCGCCCGTATCGGTGTCGATGAGGCCCAAGGGTTGATGCTCTTGGCGCTTCATGTGCTGGCCGGCGGTGAGAACATAGCTGCCGCGGCCTTCCTCCGGCCACGCCTGGCCACAGTCGGCGCAACGCCACTCATAGGCCATGTTTTGCCTCCTCTCAACGACAAAAGGCCCGCCCCCTTCGGGGCGAGCCGTCGTCTACTCGCAGTTTCAGTATAGCACCTCTGGCACATCAGGGAAGTCCCCAGACCGGATCAGGTGTTCACCGGGTTTTCGCCAGACGCGGGCATGGGCGTCAGGGCATCGGCGGTCGGGGCAGACACCGGGACGTCTCTGGGGTTATCCCGGTGCGACCCACCTCCCCGGCGTCTGGGCCGGATACCAGACCGCCGTTGTCCCGTTGGACTACAGTGTGGCATCACGGCTCTGATTTGGGGCAAGTCCCGGGTGTGGAGTCTGAGGGACCCTGAGCGGGGTCCTGACCCTGCTACGACGGAGTGATAGGGGTCCCGTTTACCCACTTGAACCCTCGCCACTTGGCTATCGGGTCGTAGGGAGGCGTATTGCGCTCGCTTAACGCATTCGTCAGCACCGGGTCGAGCTGTTGCAGTGTGTCGGCCAGCCATGTGTCGAAATTCCCTCGGTGAGGGGGAGGAGCCGGAACCGTCTCGGTCACCACAAAATGCCGGTCGGGATTCCCATGGGCGTCAACCTTGGTGTCATCCAACAGGATGGTTACTTTCGCCTCGGTCTTCGTATACGTCACATTCAACAGCTGGAACATGGAATTGCCTCCTCCCTAAGTCGCAAAGACATCGACGGTCACGGTATCCTCCGGCACATAGTTGCCACTGATATACGCATTGGACGCCGTGACGCCGCTATCGCCCGTGACAGCCATCTGCCCTGAAGTGATGGACGTATCGGTCGCCGTGACGGTATTGGTCGCCGCGCCTTTCAGCGTCCCGGTGAGGTTGCCATTACTCGCCACCACCAGCGACAGCGTGACATCGGTCGCGGTTTCATCCGTGACGGATGTCGTCGCCAGCGTGGATACGGTCCCGGCATCGTATTTGATGAGGTTCAGGTTCGTCCCAACCCATTCCACTTCGTAATAGGTATCGGAGGTGTTTTGGTATTCGACGCCGATGGTGGAGTGTACTCCCACTACGGCGCTAAACTCTAATAACGGAGGTAACTGGATATTTGATCCATATCCCCCAGAGGCCCCCGGCCATAGTCCAGCAGTTGTTGTGTCGTTGTCCGAAATATCCGTGCCTAGGGTGAATGTTACAGGCCCAAGGGTTAATGTCGGTGCCGTTGAATAACTAGACCACGAAATAGACGATAAGTTATTGCCTGTATAATAAAATCCGATCCAATAGGTATTACCCGGGGACAATGTGACAGGTGATATCAATGTCAGATTCAAAAATCCTGTGGCCGAAGGGATGGCGGCTTCGGATGTTTGGGCGAGTATGTTACCTGAATTATCCCAAATAAAATATTGTGTACTATCACCAGCGCCGCTAAATTCAAATCCAATGCCCGCAATAGTACAAGTATACGAAACGGTAAAAGAGGATGCGAAATTGCCCGCATGATCTACCGTGGATTCAGGGGCTCCCCCCGTGAAGTTTCCAGAATAATTATTATCTACCTGATTATTCGCCACCGCAAACCCCGCCTGCAACGTCAAATTCTGAGGCTCCAATCCCGTGAGCGCATTCTCCAGCAACGTGGTAGGTGTCGTCTCGAACGTGGCTCCGGATGAGGAATAGGTCACACTCCCGCTTTCCACACTCCAGTTGGTCCCCGAGGTCAGCGCATCCGTGAAAATGGTCGAGGCCGAGGTGACTTGCGCGGTGAGCACCACCTCTACATTGGAGAACGACTGCCGCGACGAGGTCGTGCCTTCCGCATAGAACTCGCCATCGGGTCCATTGTACTGTGTGAGCGATGGGGCCGCGAGGGCGGTGTGGCGATTGTAGGGCGTGGCGGATGCGGTGTACGTGTAGCCGTAGGCCGAGGTGCCCTCGAGGATTACCGTCTCGAAATACCCCGTGGTGTCCCCGTTCAGAACCGCCGTGACCGATTCCGTGTTGGCCAGGTCCGTTACTGGTATGGTGATAGCCCCCAAGTACACCAAGCTGTTCGTCTGGACGGGCTTGCCAATGTTCACCGTCCCGGAATTGACCACGACTTCCGTCCCTGACGCGAGCGTGGCGTTGATGGTGGCGTTCGTGACATTCGCATCCACCGTCCCGGACACCGGGACTAGCGCATTGGTGATGTTGGCATCGACGGTTCCCGACACGGTGGCGTCGACGTTGCCCCCAACATCGACGGTGGCATTCGTAATGTTGGCGTCCAACGGGGTCCCGATGCCCGCACTCCGGACGATGGTCAACCGGTCTCCGGGGGACGGGGCGACGGGGAAATCGTCTCCGAACATGACCGTCGTCTGGGCCGGCTGGGTGGTCGACGTGATATCGGCGACCGTCGTGTTGAACGCCCCGTAGTCGGCCCCGGGGCCCACGCCGCTCAGCGCACCGGATGTAAACCGTACCAATGCGCCGAGATAATGGGGCTGCAGCGACGCCGCAATATAAGGTACCGCGCCGGCGGGGTTGGCGAGGACGACGGTGCAGCTGTTGGCCCCCGTCACCTCGTTGACGGCCCACACATCCGTCAGCGGGCCATAGGCCGCCAACGCTTCTTCGACGTCGCCGGGTCCTAACGTGCTCATGATATCCCTCCCTGGTTCAGCATCTGAACGACTCCCTGAAGAATCGGGGCCATCACACTCTGATAGGTCTGGGTCGAGACCAAGACCCCGCTGAGTACCACCGTGGCGGTGGTGTCCGTCCAGTCCCCATTGGCGAAGGTCACCGTCACACTATGGGTGACGACGGACTCCGCCGCGAGGAGCACGCCTTCATCGTGCGTGAGGGCATAGTTCTCGAGGACCGGCTGATTGTCAACCACCACCGTCGCCGTCACCGCGGCCGCGTGCCGGCGGCTCTCCACGGTGAGGGGCTCCAGCAGCACGAGAACCTGTTCGGTGGGCACCGCATACGCGAACGTTTCCGCCCCCTGCGCCGTCACGATGAGGGGCTCGCTAATGAGTTCCAGCGTCGCATCGCCGAGCGCCTGGGCGGCGAGGTAGGCCGCGGTGAGCGCCTTGGGCGTCACGGGTTGCGTGAGGGTAATGCCCCCGGCACCGGTCGATAGGGTGGATGGACTGGTCCCCGCGGTCGTCTTGCGGAAGGCGACCACCGGGGCCTGGGTTTTGATCGTCGGCCCGACTTCTGGAGCGCCGGTCTGTTGGGCGATTTTCTGGATCTGTTCGGCTTCGGTGGGGAAGAGTGCTGCGAAGAGGTTGCCATCTTGGGCCACGCGGATCGCCTCCTTTGGGTTTATGATAGCAGGTTGGCCGATTCGGGCTTGTCGGGCTCCGGGGCCGGAGGCGGGTCAACGAGGCCCTGCAGCAGCAACAGGCCGCGGTGGAAATAGGCGTCCAGGTATCGTCGCTGCATTTCCCGAATCTTCTCGGCCAGCAATGCCTGGTAAACCTCGTCGCTAAGTGTTACCGTGATGCGCATTATCACCGTCTCCTCTCTCAATCTCCATGCGCCGCGTTTCCGTCGTGTGGCAGCGATCACAGGCGCGGATGATGAGCCAATAGCCGGGGCGCTTGGTGCGATACGTCCACCACCGATGGCCCCGCCAGAGGCACTGCCACCGTCGCCCCATTAGTCGGCCGTCACCGCCGCGTGGAAGGCGTTGCGCTCGGCGGTTGTGCGGTTCCGGTGATGGCCCCAATGCCCTTCGTACTCCGCGAACCACTCGTTCCGGCTGGCCACCCAATGGATCTTGATGACGGGCTCTTCTTTTGTCGCCTGCCATGCCTCCACCGCCGGCAACAGGTAGCACGGGTCGGTGAAGTCGTGGGGTCGCGGCCCATACTTCATCCGGATAGACGGAAACTGAAACGCCCAACACAGGTCATCATCGAACCCAAGCTTCACCAGCGTCTCCGCGATTTCGCGATTCAGGCGGTCCTGGTCTTGGTCAGTCATGGGGCACCTCCTCGTTATCGTCCAAGATGGCCTGAATCGTCGCGAACGGGTTCGCATCATCGCGGTCGCGGAGGACCGCTTGAATCTGCGCCTGTTGCCCCCGCAACCGCCGCACTTCGGCAATCAGTGCGGGCATCGCGTCGCGGGCCGTGGCAACAAAGCGCACATCGTCCTTGGCCCAGTTGGCGTACCACTCGCCATACGCATCTGGGGCGACGCGGGGAATTACCGATTTATTCGGTTCCTGTCCGCCGACCAGATCTAAGCCGTCCCAGCTCCACGGCCCCGGCGTCGCGGCATCACACAGGGCTTGCCAGCGTTCCAGTTCCTCGTTGGTTATCATTAGCTCACCTCCTCCAGCGCGTCCAACAAGGCCGGATTGTTCTCAATCAGTTCAATCACGTCTTGCATGGCATCCTCACGGTCACGGCCAGCCTCCGTTACTTCATCCACGATGTCGCGAATCGCCAACAATGTTCCCACGATGACTTGCTCCCAATGTCCGTACATGATTCTCTCCTCCGTTCTGCGCCACGCGGGCGGATAGTCCCGCACCGGATGGTCAGCGTGGTCGATGGCCCCCCGCGATCACCGCTTGAATGGGGGACATCTTCACCCGCCTCACGGTGGCGCCGGGGTAATAGTGCCGCGCCGTTGCCTCGCTTTTAAACACCGGCAAAAATCCATCGCCAAACCGGGCTTCGACGGTATCAATGGGCACGGCCAAGTCCGGCGCGTCCGCTGGGTAGACGCGGACATCGCGCCAGTCCCGAATTGCTGCGACGACCAACAATCGACCGTCCCAACCCTCTGGATCAAACATCGTACACCACCTCCCGGAAATTGCATTCGCTCTCCACCAGCACCAGCGCCCCGCAATGCGGGCACCCCGCCGTGTCGGCCCACCACCAGCCGCCAGGCGGCAAGACCGCATCCCACGTCACCGGACTCCAGTGGCCACACTTCGGGCATTGCGCTTCCCGCTTCTTCACGAAGGACCCTCCCCTTTCTCTAGCACCCGAATCGACAGCGCCGCCACGCCG
>NZ_JABBVZ010000190.1 GCF_012933365.1 Sulfobacillus harzensis
TGACCACCGCTACATGTGTTGTAGTTGCGTCAGTTCAGGCCCTAAATACGGTACAACAAATCTTTTTTCAAGGGAGGCAAGAGCAAGGAGTCATGGCCGACCCCTGCTCTCAGTTCATGCAATCCGGGTTTAGTATAACGGCTTTTGAGGCTGTCTGTCACCTTTACACCCAGTTTTTGGCCACCATGTTGCCCGCCCTGCGGCCGTGTCCCGGGTGTCACGCCCCTCGAGAAATCCAAAGCAGCCGACGACGGGCGTTGCAATGGACGGCGGAAAGGACGGCGGACGCTGGCAATAACACCGTATCTTTTGGAACTTCTTCGCGAGCACCGGCACCAGCAAGAATTGGAGCGCATGGCAAAGGGTTCGGTATGGCGGAATGCTGACGACTATGTATTTGTGACGCGAAATGGGGGTATGCTCTGGCCGAATGACGTGTGGGCGACGTTCAAACGGTTATTGAAAAGAGCGGGCCTACGCTCTGACATCCGCATCCACGATCTGCGCCATGCGATGGCGTCGTTTTGGCTGGCACATGGGGTTCCCGTGAAGGTGGTTAGCGAACGCTTGGGCCATGCCAATATCAGCATTACCCTGCAGATTTATGGACACTTGCTGCCAAACATGCAGGAGCAGGCCGCCGCGGATATGGAGGCGATGTTTCTGGGCGGCACCATCCACACTTCATCCACACGAACTGTGGTAACTCACGAAACCCAAGATACTCGAGATAACGACTGAAATCGTGCAACTGGCTCGGGGCCTTGCTTGGCGCGATTTCTGTCTATTGCGGATCACGTCAGAAACATGGGTGCACGGGACCTTGGATCCCGCATGCGCAGGTTCGAGTCCTGCCTCCCCAGCCAATTTCTTTTGAGACGCCGCAAGTGATTGCGGGCTTTTTTGTTTTGCGCCCCTAATAGCGGAGCACTGAGAGAGGCAGCGCCTGAATGGCAGTCGTACAACCAGATCTCACGGCAATTGCGCACATGATTCATATACTTCATTGGCCGGCATCCCTCCTTACCTCGTTTGTCGTGCCATAGGTGCGTGGGTGATGCGGGATCAGGTCTCAACCAGCTTCAAACATGGTCGACAAGTAGGAAGGTGGCAATCCAGCGCACGGGTTCGGAACCATGCGCCGGTCCACCCGGCTACCTTCATCCACCCGCGCTCGGACAGCGAGGTCAACCAGTTTCCTGGTGACCTCTGCGGTCGGGGTGGGGAGGTGACGGTCGTCGAGAACCTGTATCAAGCGGGGTATCCCCACGGGGCCGACAGAATATAAATCCCATGGAAACCACGGTCGCTACGAAGACGCAGGACGACTGGGCAATGAAGCTCCGTCCGATCGCTTGGGACTCCGCGATGTAGCCCGCATGAGCTGAACGCGTAGACTCTTACGTTATGTCCTAACGCCAATGCCGACCCACAAAGCACCAGCAACTGCTCGCAGGGGTGGAAGCCGTAGACAATTCTAAAACACGTTCTCAGCCTTTCCGTTTTCCGATGTACATTGGGTTGACGCATCCTCTCCATGGTTCATCATTTGCCACGGACAGGTCACGTTCTAACACTTCGACCTCAGAAAAATCTCCTCACTTAAGTCTCCCTAAAATTTGGTTAACGTTGGCGAACTGTGTATAATCTTGTCGAAAACAGTGTCTCATAGCAAACCAGCGGAAACGCTGGGACGCAAAGCCACGGGTCTACGGGTTGACACCTACGATCGCCGGGTTGCCACTCATGTTTTTTCGGTAGCGGCGATCCTCGGGGGTCGCCTATATGTCGTCTGGATCTGGATCGGGTGAGAAACAAGTGGAGGCGTTTCGGTAATGACCGGTGATCGGCGACTATCCGCAAATCTTGCGGATAGTGAAGGCCTTGGGGAGTCCGTCGTACGCATGGTTCAAACGGTTAGGGGGCTATGGGCGGTCCTACAGCCGATTATGGACTCGCAGACCGAAGCGGGTTTCGTACAGGAAGCGTTGCTCCGTGGACCGCGGGGTACTAGACGCTAAAGATGTCGACCCTTCCCGCATTGCGTCTGAAATCTCGCAACGCCAATCCATTTCCGGTAACCGCATCTTGATTCATATCAAGCACTGGCGTGCAGCGGATTATGCCATCGCGGTAGACGGCTATGGTGCGGCTTACATGGGCGCTGAGCTCTGCTGGCGTTGGAGCCCGATATTGTGAAGCTCGACCGAGTGGTAGTACAACACGTCGACCATGATGAGACGAGTCAGGCGGTGGTGGAGTCTTTGGTGACGATCGGCCACACAACTGGTGCCTTGGTTGGCGCGGAATATTTGGAAACCGACGAGGGAATCGAGACTTTTTAGGCGGTGGGAGTGTGTTGCGGGCAGGGATTCATCTCAGGCGGACAGCGATGGAATCCTGTCCCCGCCCGTGTTCAAGGGGCGATCGAACCTTGAGGGCTCCGCCGTGCAAACCCTGAGATTCCTAACGGGGCTGAGGTCGGGCGACATGGTAGACACTCTACGAGGAGAGTGTTTCCCGAAAAGGATGAACGCGATGGATTGGCAAGAGCGCGCTATACGCATTATGGAAGACGATCGACGGCGGTTCGTGCGAGATTTGCAAGATGGTTTGCTTCAAATTCTATCAAACACGAGCATGCGGCTGGATTTCCTGATGCGATCGATGGATGTTGAGACTGCACAAGCACACGAAGAGATTCTGCGAGTGTATCGGCGTCTGGACCAGGCTATCGTCGATGTTCGCCATCTCATCGACGACCTCCAACCAGTGCCGGTCGCTGAGGTCGGATTAGGGACTGCGTTAGTGGAACTAGCGCATCGCCTGGAGCAGGAATGGGGTGTGCCGATCACTGTTGTCGACGATAGCGCTGGCGCTAGCATGAGCCGAGTGACGGCGGACTTGATGCTTTACCGCGCGGTCCAGGAAGCTGTGACCAACGCCGTCAAACATGCACAGACCGAACGGATTATTGTACGGCTATACCGTAAAGGTCCCCACCTCCGTATCGACGTCGTGGATGATGGGCGGGGATTCGATCCGCAGTACCCGCATCCCGGACAATATGGATTGGGCATCATGAGCGATCGGATCGCCGCTGTCGGCGGCGGGTGTCTGATCGAATCCGAGTTAGGTCGTGGTACACAGGTTCACTTCAGCGTACCCATGCCTGCTCGATCCCACGCACAATGATGTAGGGACACCCCTTGATAAGGAGCTACGACATGGTCAGGACATTAATTGTGGATGATACCGCGGACACGCGGCTCGTGTTGTCCCAGATGCTCGTATGATGACACCATGTCAACCCGGCCGGCCTAATTTCTTTTGGGGCCATGCGAGGTCGGTCGTCAAGGTC
>NZ_JABBVZ010000191.1 GCF_012933365.1 Sulfobacillus harzensis
GTTACAAAGCTGCCCTGATGGGCGGCCTGAAGTGCGCTCCTGGTCTGGGTTTGCGACTTTATGAAAACTCTCCTAGCGGGTCCTTAGCCAATAGGCGGCCCATCCATCGAACCCGTGCTCGGCGCACCAGTCCGCGTGGCGCGCGATTCGGGCGGCCGCGTCCGACTGCTGGGTGCGGCGACTCCAGTGAAGCCAATCGGCCATGAGGTCGTGCCAGCTTGCCCGTCCGATCGTCGCCACGGTAATGGGATCCTCGAGGGCCTGGCGCAGCCGCCGCTCCAGCACGGCTTGGGTTCTCTTAGACTGAGCCGCCCAAAGATCTAAGCCCCATAGCGCCCGGTCTAGGTCCATGGGCCATGTTGGGTTAAATGTGCGGAGGCTGCTTTGGCGGACGGACTCCAAACGGTGGGGATGACGCTGCCAAGTGAGGTGTCCTAACACCCACCAATAATTGTGCCATGTCGTGGGTCCCTGATGAATAAATGGCGAGGCGCTGGCGAGATTGCGGCTGTCCTCGATGCCCAAATGCCAGGCGACGGCTGCGCGGCACGCTTGAAAGCCTACTTGATAAGCTGGGACCATTGCGTTCCAGACTGGGGCGTCGGCCATGAGCGCATCGTAGCTCGCCAGCGCATCGGTCAAACGGCCAAGTGTGGTGAGCACCGTCGCTTCATTCCGCCGGGCTCGGCCGCGCAACGCCGCATCGGTATCGGCGGCCTCCAGCATCGCCCGCAAATACCCCAGAGCGTCTCCCCAGGCCTCAGCAGCCACCGCTTTCCGGGCCGCCCGTTCCCACGCCGACAGAATGGAGGTGGATCCAGATTCGACGGCGCCCGCAAAACGGTGAATCATGGCTTCTGCCCGCCATGTCCATTGCTGGCGGCCTTCCCGGACAGCCCGGCGCGACAGGGCAACGGCCCGTTCGTAGGCCACTTCCGCTTCACCTTGGGAATCAGCGAGGAGAATGCGACGCCCAAGGGTCTGATAGGGCAACGGGATCGCACGCATCGCGCGAAACCGGAAAGCGCGGGCCAGGCGCGGCCATCGAGAAAACGGCGCGGGCGGGATAGGCATAACGGTCACCTGCTCCACAGAAATATTAGCCAAATTATATCCTAAAAATTTGGCGATCCTTGTCATTTTATGGATAATCAGGTCAAACTTGTAAAGGAGGTTTTTTGCATGCGCAAATTCATCACATGGCTTCTTATGGTGGGGATTATAGGCATCAGCGCGGCGAGCGTGGCGGCGGCCAGCACAACCGCAGCGACCCTCGCATCGACAACAACCTCGACGACCAGTCTGGGGATGGGCTACGAAAGCTAAGGCAAGAGAGATCGGGTGAGGCGGCCATCCCCGGCGGGGGCCGCCTCCTATTTGGGGATCGCGGGCAGGACATCGTCAAGCAGACCCGGACGGCAGTTCCGTATTGAGACAGCGAACCGGTCCCCGCCCCGGTATCAATCACGAGTGCAGCCTGCATCACCCTTACGTGCGACCGCTTGGTCTATAGGCTCTTTTCACGCCCACATGAAGACATTACTTCCATAGTGCGACCCTGCAGGCTGGATGGAAAGATGGTGTCCGCCTCCAAGTCATAGCTTTGCCCATGGCACCACACCCACGTAACCTTTCGCAACGTAATCTAGCCCCGTCAGCGTCCGTCGACCTCCATTTTCGTTTCATGGCTTGCCTTCCCTGCAAAATCAATCATGCAACGCCCCGCTTTCATTACTGCCCAATCGATCAAGAACGAAGGAAAGAAATATTGATCAATAGAAGCAGGATCTTTTCCTCAATTCGACGAAATTCCCTAGAAATCATTACATCGTTGCCGTTTCTCGAATATTGTCGACTGGCAGCGGTTTAGGGCTGTGCAGGCATGAGGATGTGGGCTTCCCTCATCGGTGCGGTGGGGGCGCTTTTGGTAGCAAGCGCGTTTTCGGTTCCCCTGGGTCGGGATCCCGTTCCCCCTGCCCCCAAGGTGAGCGCCCACAACCGGAAGCCAGCTAAAAAAACCAAGAAACCCGCTTCCCCTCCGCCTATGCCCGCTCCGCTGTTGCCTAGCCACCGAATCGTGGCCTTTTACGGCAATCCCCTGGATGCCCGCATGGGTGTGCTCGGACAGGGCACCTCCCAGCAAATGCTGGGACGCCTCGCCCAACAGGCCCAGGCCTATCAGGCTCTCGACCCCTCCCATCCCGTCATCGAGGCACTAGAACTTGTCGCCGTGGTCGCTCAGGGCACGCCGGGGCCGAACGGGACCTACCGCCTGCGTATGCCCCCTTCCCTGATTGAGTCCGAACTCAAACTGGCTCGTTCCGCCCATGCCCTGCTTATCCTTGACGTCCAAGTAGGGCACAGCCCAGTCGCCGCGGAGGTCAAATATCTCGAGCCCTTCTTAAAACAGCCGGACGTGGAACTTGCTTTGGACCCCGAATTCGACATGAACCACATCCCCGGGGGCATCCCAGGAAAAGAGTTCGGCAGTATGACGGCCACGGCCATCAATGGTGCCATTGATGTGCTGCACCAACTAGTGGTCCAGGACCACCTACCACCCAAGATCTTGATCGTTCATCAGTTCCTGCCACAGATGGTGCCCGACTGGAAGAACATCCACCCGCTTCCGGGGGTCAGCTTCATCATGGATACCGACGGGTTCGGAACCCCGGCGCTAAAAACCGCCAACTATCATTCGTTCATCACCAACCAGCCTATCGGCTACGGGGGCATCAAACTCTTCTACACCCAGGACACGCCTTTGATGTCGCCGGCTCAAGTGCTGGCACTCCAGCCACCGCCGCTCCTGATTATCTACCAGTAGACTCAGGGAGCCTGCCCTAAAAAGCCGCAGGGAACATCGTACAGCCATCGTGACGGCTTTTTGACCCTGGTGCGCCGAAGACGCGGATCCGGCATGTGAATCCGAAAAAGCTAGGGGATCTTGACATACACTTTTCCATTGGAAAGTTGGCCGTGCATGGACCAGCGTCCGCACAGCCTCGAACCTCCCCCCGCGCGGAGCCCGCGCCGCGTGGGGTGAATAACCAAACGGCCCATCGCGTGTAGGCCCCTCACGGCCTTTCAAATACACCCCAACGGTTCCAAAATCCCTTGACCCCGGGGAAATCCATCTGGAATCCCGCCAGTACCACGAACGGAAGGCAGCCTTAAGTTTGGCTAATTATTCAGTCCCGCAGAGTGCCATGATTGGGACAACCGGTGACATTTTGCTATAGTAAGATGGCTCAAATCTTTGTCCTAAAGGAGACACGCATGCCCCTGCAGGGCACTCACACACATGAAAAAAGGGCGTCGGCACGGGGAGTATGATGAGG
>NZ_JABBVZ010000192.1 GCF_012933365.1 Sulfobacillus harzensis
GGACAAAGGGTTGAACGAGATCCAGTGGCTCGTTGCAATGTTTGACAAACTTATCCACCACTGAGACTAACAAATAAAGGAGTAGACCGGATGAATACTGTTCATGAAAAGCCGCCGTGGCTAATGGTAAAGGCAACCCCAGGCCCGAATTATCAGAGGCTCAAGGGAATAATGCGGGCGAAGACACTCCACACCGTCTGCGAGGAAGCGCATTGTCCCAACATTTTTGAGTGCTGGGATAGGGATAAAACTGCCACGTTCATGATTTTAGGCGACACATGCACTCGGAATTGTCGGTTTTGCGCCGTTAAGAGCGGACGTCCGGGGAAGCACGTGGATTGGGACGAACCGGACCGTGTGGCAGACGCGGTGCGGGACATGCAATTGGCTCATGTTGTGATTACCAGTGTGGATCGGGATGATCTGCAAGATGGAGGAGCTTCAATTTTTGCCGCCACAGTCATGGCTATTCGCCGGCAAGCACCCGGATGCCAGGTCGAGCTGTTAATTCCGGACTTCGCTGGTGACGAGAAAGCGCTGCAAATTGTGGTAGACCAACAGCCGGAGCTTCTTGACCACAATGTGGAGACGGTGCGCCGAATGACGCCTAAGGTTCGCTCGCGGGCTACCTATGACCGCTCGTTGACCGTTTTGCGCAACGCCAAGATGATGCTGCCTGGCCAGCGTACCAAATCGAGCATTATGCTCGGGGTAGGAGAAACCTGGGACGAGATTTTGGAGACGCTGGATGACTTGCGGGCCTCAGGTGTTGACATTGTTACGATTGGTCAGTATTTGCGGCCTACACCGCAGCAAATGCAGGTGGTCCGCTTTTACACTCCGGATGAATTTGCGGCTCTGCAGCAAGAAGGAATGAGTCGGGGATTTCTCCATGTGGAGTCCGGACCCTTGGTGCGGACGTCATATCACGCGGCTCGCCAGGCGCTGCGTGCGGCAATCAAACCCTGAACAACACGCGGGCGGCGAACGGCAATAGCCTCTCGGGACGCCTGCAAATGAATGGATGTGCCGGTATCCCGCTCAGACCTTGGCGTAGCGGGGATTATGGGACCTGTCAAGCAGGACAACGGCAACCGGATCACGAAGCGTATTACGACAAACGAGTGTGTCTTCGGTGACTCGTCAAGGCTCTGAGAGGAGGGTGATTGGTGTATTGTCCGGTGGACGTGCCCCAAGCCGCCCTTAGCCCCATCAAGTGGGCAGGCGGTAAACGACAGCTGTTGCCTCAGCTCTTGGCCGCGCAACCTTCGTCCTGGAATCGGTACCTGGAGCCGTTTGCCGGAGGAGCTGCATTGTTTTTCGCCCTTCGGGCGCCCGGCGCTTATCTTAGCGACACCAATCCGGAACTCATCAACATGTACCGGGTCATTCGGGATGACGTCGAGTCGTTGATCGCTCACTTAAGGCGGCACCGCAACGAAGCGGAATATTTCTATGCGGTGCGGGCTTTAAATCCGGAATCGCTCACTCCGACCGAGCGGGCTTCCCGCTTAATTTTCCTTAACAAGACGTGCTTCAACGGGTTGTTCAGGGTCAACAGCAAGGGAAAATTCAATGTGCCGTTCGGTCGCTATCAGAACCCGGTGATCGTGAACCCTGATCGGTTGCGAGCCGCACACCGTGTCCTGCAAACCGCTGAAATTGTAGAGGCCGATTACTCGGCGGTGCTGGATGTGGCTCAACCTCATGACTTTGTGTATGTCGATCCGCCCTACGTTCCGGTCTCGACGACGGCCAACTTTACCAGCTATACAGCGGACGGCTTTAATTGGAGCGATCAGGTTCAACTTGCCAACATGGTTCGCCAGTTGGCTCAGCGCCGATGCTACGTGATGGCCTCCAACGCCGATGTGCCCGCGATCCATAATCTCTATCGCGGGATGTGGATTCAGGTTGTGCCGGTGCGGCGTGCTATTAATTCCGACGCGACAAAGCGTTCTGGCGCTACCGAAGTTATTATCACCACCTATCCAGTTGAGGGAGCACATCGTAGCTAGTGTGCCGAGTGTAGAGCGAATCAAACGGAGCTGCCGGCCTTTCGATGGTATCGATGGCTGAAAGGGCTGGGAGCATGGCTCCCGAATCGCTTCGCCGTTTGCCGAATGCCGGGTCGGGGCTTATGGCTAGAGGAATTAAAGTGTAAACGTGCCTTTGAGCGTTGGGTGTTCCCATCGGGAAAGCTGACCGTCCATAAAACGCGCTTTGCTATCAACACGCCAGGAGGGGGAACCTTTGACATTTCTATCCGCTATTCGCCTTGCCGTCGCCCCAATTGGGGCATCTGCCTTGCTTGCGGGATGCGGCTTTTCGTCTTCCAACGCAGCCTCGTCCACGCCCCCTTCCACGACGACCAAACCTCCGGTAACCGTCACCGTAACGCATTCCGTTCCCGTCACGAAGACTGTCACGATCACGCAATCCCCCGCGGCCACTGGTCACGATGCGCTTAATCCCAAGGCGTCCACCAATGTCTCCACCCCGGTGCCGCTGATCATTAAAGGTATGACGAACGCGACGACGGGATCGACCATCTCCGTCGGCTACAACGCTACCACTCACTATCAGTGGGGGCTGTTCAGCCTCACCCTATGGGTGTTTGGGAATCCCGCAGGCTCCTACACGATGCCGTACTGGTCCACGAATGCCAACGGGACCTATGCGTTCCAGTTGCCGATGGCGCTAAACACTATGACCGTCCGCATCATTGCGCAGTTTTTGGGCCCGCAAGGGAAGATTGTTACGGAATACGGCCCGATGTTTACTGTCCGATAACCTGCCGAGAATCATTTTGCATGCTGGCAATCGTGTCATGCTATGCTGATTCTGACAGGTTGCGAGGAAGGGGAGGAGTCCCGTGGACATTCGACGAGTGATGGTGGCAGGAAGCGGCGTATTGGGGAGCCAAATCGCGTTTCAAACGGCATATCATGGTTATACCGTTATGGTCTACGATATCAGCGGCGAGGCTCTCAGAAAAGGGCGGGAGCGCATGGAAGTGCTTGCTGTCCGTTATGCACACGACTTAAAGGCACCGCCATCGTCCATCGACGAGGCCCGTGGACGAATGGCGTTTTCCAGCGATTTGGCGGAAGCTGTAAAGAATGCCGATTTAGTCATTGAGGCCATTCCTGAGATTTTGTCTGTCAAACAAGCTTTTTATCAACAGTTGGGACGGCTAGCTCCCGCAAATACCATCTTCGCGACCAATTCGTCGACGCTCATTCCTAGGAGAGTTTTCATAAAGTCTCCCGGGAGCGTCGACCTGGCGGAACGCGCCAAGATTTTGCGATCGCAGCCAGC
>NZ_JABBVZ010000193.1 GCF_012933365.1 Sulfobacillus harzensis
AAGTTTTTATTTCGCCATCCGGGTCGCGAAGTCCTTTTTGCGCCGGATGTTCGGGACTATTCACACAAGCTGCTAGCGATCTCTTTCGCGGCGTGACGCCGCGATTTGGCGTTTTACACCCTCACCGGCGTCCACTGGTCTAGCCCGGCGGCCACGCGTGCTGCCATCTCGAGGGGAGACCAAAAGTTGAGACTCCCATGAAGTCGCCGCCCGTTATAGTCCTGAATCCACTGGCTCACAGCGTGGTACGCCTCCGCGAACGTGGTGAATTCCTGAGCCAAGCATTCGCGTTCCAGTTGGGCATGCCAGGATTCAATGAAGGCGTTCATGTTCGGGGTTGCGACCGGAATTCGCTCATGCACGAGCTCCAACTCCTCACAGCGGGCTTCGAACGCATGGGCCGTAAATTGCGGCCCGTTGTCAGTTCGGATCACCGGCGGTTCGGCCCCCCATTGTGGTCGCCGGTGGTTCACAGCTTGGGCCAGGGTGCGCGCTGTGTCTGCGGCCCGGCAGGATAAGCCGATATGGTAGGCGATGATTTGCCGATCGCACACATCGAGGATGGCTTGCAGGTAAAAAAAGCGATCTTCGCCCGCGATGTAACCATAGGTGATGTCCGTCTCCCACAGTTGGTTCGGCCGGGTGACCACCCAATTCCGTGCCAGACGGCGCGGGTGCTGCGCTTTGCGCCGCCGTTGGGGCCACAACAAGGCCATACTTTTGAGCAGCCGGTAGACTTTCTTGAAGCTAATGACCAACCGATAACGGCGGCGCAAGACCCAGGTGATTTTATGGTAGCCGTATTGGGGGTTGTCGGTCTCGAGAATCTCCACGATCCAATCGAGGATCTGCCCATCGGGGATTTTGGTGCCATCCCGCATCACACTATATCCCCGGGGCGCACGCCCCGGCGCTTGGCGGCGTCGGTCCGGATGCGGTTGGCGTTGCCGCTGGCTCCAGGCATAAAACGTCCCACGCGGCAATTGCACAGCGGCACAGAGGGCCTTCACGGAAGCGTGGGGAACCTGGTCACGCCAGGCTTCCACGTGTTCGCACAATTCGGTCACGGACGGATCCCCTTTTTTTTCAGGAGATCCTGCAACATAGCGATTTGGAGGTCTTTCTCCCCGAGGAGCCTTTTCAACCGTTCGTTTTCATCGGCCAGGCTCAGTGCATCGGGATCGGGATGGGTCTCCCGCTTGGCCTCGCGCACCCATCGGCGTACCGTCTCGGGTTTCACTTGATGTCGACGGGCCACTAAGCTGGCATTCCCGGTCTCTTGCACCTCACGGAGGACTTGCGACTTAAATTCAGCGGTATAAGTTGGACTCATTTTACTGTCTCTCCCTTGAATGTCTTTAGACTATCAGGAGAGATCGGTCGTGTCATGTTTCCTTAGGGGGCTTAAAAGGCATAGCGAACCACCCGCCCCAGAATCCTCACGGACCACCCATGGCTAAGCTTCATGCGGAATTTCGGACCACCGCTCGGGGCACCATGCGCTCGTCCCACCCTCCTCCAAATAGGCCGCGTCGCCATTGACTGCCCAGAGGTCGTAATCAGCCCCCAGGATGTTCCGTGCGGCAAAAAACCCGTCATCATGGCATGATCTTGATTATTGTACCGGTGCATCCCATTGCGACCCACTAACTGCAGATTGGAGGCCACATTGCGCAGGTAATCCCGGATAAGCGCGACATGGTGTTGATACGCCTCATCATAAACCGGATAAGCTTTCGGCACGCCCACCACCGTGCCATCGATAACATGATGCCCGTGGAGCAATCCCAATGTCTCAAGTTCCGAGGCAGCCTGGCGCAAGAGGTCGTCATCCGAGCTTGTCCATAAGCCGTCGCCTTCGAAGCAAAAGTACTCCAACCCCAATCAGGACGTTGCCGGATCCGCCAGCATGGCGGGGCTCCAGTTTCCGAAATTCTGGATGCGTCCCACCCGCACCGCCGGGTCATGAATGTAAATCCAGTTGTCCGGAAACAAATCCGGGGTATCGATAACTAACGCCACCGTAAGGAATCCCGATACTGCAACGCTTCCGCTGCCCGGATTACCCGGCCCGGGGGTTTTGGCGACATGGCGCGGATGAGGGAGCGCAGGGGCATGGAGGATACGACATGGTCCACATCATAGGATGCCATGACCCCGTCCGCGTGGCGGAAGGCGATTGTGCGTGCCCGTCCCTCATGGTGCAACATCCCCATCACCTTACTACCCATCTCGAGAACGCCGCCCATGGTCATCATCTCGTGGACCACCTGGTCCCACAGCATGCCCGGCCCCAACCGGGGATAGCGAAATTCATCCACCAAGGTCTTAATCACGGCGGATGCATCGTCGTGCCCTTGCAGCCGAAAGGCGTTTTTGATAGCGCTGGCCAAACTCAATCCCTTGATGCGTTGGGCATCCCAATCGGCACTAATCGCATTGCAGGGCGTCCCCCAGACTTTTTCCGTATAAGTCTTGAAAAACATCGTATAGAGCCGCCGCCCAAAATGACGCACCACCCAGTCTTCGAAGGTCCGGAGATCGGAGGGCGGCGCAAACTGCGCTTTGGCATCTATGACGCAGAGAAGCGTATTCAGGACGCCCATGTTGCGAAACGCGTTAAGAGGCTTGAGGGGATAGTCATAGAATTTCCCGTTGTAGAGAATGCGGGACATGCGGGACCGTGTCATGAGGTCGTCCCCTAAGATCTGCGACCAAAAGTCTTCGACTTCCGGATTTTTCGAAAAGAAGCGATGGCCGCCAATGTCGAAGCGGTAGCCGTGATATGTGACGGTGCGCGATATTCCCCCGACAAATTGCGGATCGTGCTCAAATACCGTGACCTCTTGGCCTTTGGCCGTTAGTTCGTAGGCTGCCGAGAGTCCGGCCGGCCCTGCGCCGACAACCCCAATTTTCATGACGTCCACCTTCCTATGTCGTGTTCATTACGATCATGGGTTGGAGAGCCCCACCTCCGGCAGCGCCCATGCCCGCCTTTGGCCTATGATGGTGCAGGCCGCCTTCGGCTAATCATCCAGTTGTGCACGGCGAAACCCCCTTCGCCTCGACTGGTCAGGGAAAGGACAACCGTCTCGACCCGCAAGGTGAGATGAATCGTGCGGTGTCCCGTCATCACGGGCGCCGTACGCGACCCCACATGCACAGAGCCGAGGACGCGGCTAGGCCCGGTGTGTTCCCTTACCCCGCGAATACTCACCGTAATCTGGTAGAGTAGGAGGCCCCTTGCGGGGCCGTCCCCTCATCGAACCGGACTTGTGGTTTTCCCACATCCGGCTCTCCG
>NZ_JABBVZ010000194.1 GCF_012933365.1 Sulfobacillus harzensis
CTCGCGCACGCTGAGACTACTGGGGCCGCAGGGCCCCGGGATCATCAGGCCGTGCCGACCCATTTTTTATCCCGCTCGTGTGAGCGGGATTTTTTCATGTCTTGGAGTCGATTTTTTAGAGACATTAATATCAAACATTGACATCGACAAAGTGTAGTATTAAAGATGTTAACAGGAGGTGCAAGGAATGAAAGAAATGCCTATCGTCGGACGATGTCCGGCTTGCGGAGGCACCTTGGCGGTCCGTCGGTTGCAATGTGCGGATTGCGAGACGGCGGTAGAGGGCTTATTTTCTCTCAGCCGTTTTGACCTCCTTTTGCCGGGTCAGGTGTCCTTCCTTGAAACCTTCCTACGGGCACGAGGAAACATCCGGGAAGTGGAGCGACTGATGGGTCTGTCCTACCCAGCTGTGAGAGCTCGGCTGGATCAGGTTTTGCGGGTGTTGAAGTTGGATTCAGACGAGGTCGACGCTCGCAGTCATGGCCACCTGGAAGTTCTGGATGCCGTGGAGCGGGGCGACCTCACTGTGGACAAAGCCGTAGAGGCGTTGCGGCGCCCAGATTAAATGTCGAAAGGAGCATTTGAATGAGGGAAGAGAAGTTGACAATTTTGCGCATGCTAAGAGACGGTCGTGTAAGTCGGGAGGATGCCATTAAGCTCCTTCAGGCGATTGGCGTGCCCTTGCTCGACCAGAGCCAGGCCAAAGCCATTTTGGGGCAGGTTGAGCGAGGCGTTCTCTCGCCTGACGATGCGGCAGACCAGCTTGAGGGCAACAACAAGGTGGAGGGAACAGCCGAGTCTCCGCGGCGGCTTTGCATCCGGGTGGAGAAGGACGGTAAACAGGCTGTCAATGTTAGGGTGCCGTTGGGATTGATAGACGTTGGGATGCGGCTTTTAGGTAAGAACCCGGTGATGGTCAACGGTCGGCCGGTCGATGCGCGAGTCATCTGGGAAGCGGTCAAGAGCGGCACCATGGGAACGATTCTTGACATCGACGGCGACGATGGCCAGCATGTAGAAATTGCGGTGGAATAAGGGGCGCCGTCGAATAACTTACGCTGAGATGCAGTTCAGGTACGACCTCGGCCCTCCATTTTTATCAATCCACTTTTGACTTTGAGGGAAATGTCATTGGGCAAAAAGAAAAAGCCGCCCCATGACGGGACGGCTTCCTTTGTGCGATGTGGTTAGTTTGATATCCACATGTGGTTGAACTGCGGGTCTGCGGTGACCGGGTTGCCCCACTTGACCGCACCGTGCACGCTGGTCGAATCCACGTTGATGCTCGCGGGATTGGGCAGCCACAGCATCGGCAGTTGCTTCGCGGTGTACGCCACATACTGTTGGAAGGCGTGCATTGACTGAGCCGACGTTGTATAGGGCTTGTGCGTGGCTGCAATCAAGGCGTCTTCTTTGCTGCTTGCGTATCCGGAACCCGAGGGCGCCGTGGAGCTGAACAACTGGCCACCGGTGGGATACCAACCTGGGCCGTTGTATGCCCATCCCGACCCGACGGCAAGCTGCCAAGCATTGGAGGTCTTGTTGCTGATGTCGTTCAGGAAGGTGTTGTAGTTGACTCCCTTCAAGGACGTCTTGACACCAATCTTGTTCCAGTCCTGCTGCATCAATTCGACTTGGTCCAAAGTGGCTTGCGCACCAGAGACGTAAAGCAGCGTGAAGTTCATCTGTTGTCCCTGAGCGTTGGTCATCACACCGTTCTTCTCGGTCCAGCCATGCTTCTCGAGAAGCTTTTTCGCCGCCTTGGGGTTAAAAGCAATTTTCGGTTCGCTGCTGGCCTGATAGAACTGAGTCTTGGGGGTTGACGGAATGGGGCCGTACTGCGATACGCCGTAACCCTTGTAGATGTCCTTGACGATGGCTTGTTGGTCGGTTGCCATTTCCAATGCTTGACGCACATAGAGGTGGTCAAAAATGGAGGCATCCTTGGTCGCAGGCCACATGTTGAGCTGGGTCCAGAAAACACCTAGGCTATAGGCGGGGACAATCTTGTCCCCTTGGGACGTCAACTCTCCGGCCGCACCCAGCTGGGTGGGGTCCAGATACCCGAGGTCGATTTGTCCCGTCTTCAGTGCGGAGAATTCCGCCGTGCTCGAGGATTCGTAGTCAAACACCAGCTTGCCAACCTTGGCCTTGTAACCGCCATAGTTCGGGTTCGGCTTCAAGACCCAATCTTGGTTGGGCGTGGCGCTGACCAATTCAAACGGTCCGTCGCTGACGGTCTCCGCGGTCTTGGGGTTGCTGGCGATCGAACCCAAGTACTGGATTTCTTTGGACCAGTTGTTGCCGTCCACGTCCAACACCTTGGAAGGCATTGGCGTTAGCTGAATTAGCCCGTTGTATATGAACCACTGCTGGTTGGCGGGCTTGGTCAGCGTAAAAGTGACCTCATGCGAATTGTTTTCGACGACGCTGGCGATGCCGTTTGGAATGTCACCCGTCCCGGCACCAACGAAGGGCCACGGTGAGGGCGCATTAGACGCCGAGGCGGCCTTAATCACATTCCAGGTAAACATGAGGTCGTTGGCAGTGACCGGTTGGCCATTCGACCATTTCCAATTCTTGCCGATAAAGACATGGTAAACGGTGCCGCTTGCGTTATAGGTAATCTTCGACGCAATCGACGACTTCCAGACGATTTGATACTTATCGTTGAGATGAATCAATGGCTTGTAGATCTGGTTGTTCAGCCAGCTATTGTACATCTGGTCTGATGCCGCATCATAAATCGGGAGGTACCAATCTAAGTTAGTCTGCGACGGCAATGCGACGGTTAGCGTGCCACCCGAAACCGGTTTGCTTGAAGAAGCCCCGGTTTGGGTGCTTGAACCACAGCCGGCCGCCAAAGTGGCGATTCCGATGGCCACTGCCGCTGATGTCATCATTATTGTACGGGCCTTCATGAAAACGCCTCCTCAAAAAAGATCACCAAAAGCACGAAACCGGCTTCGAAATTGTCATCGAGTGCTAACAATTGTCGGTTTCGGACGAGTTATTGTATCACATTGGTAACTATCGGGCGATGGCAAGGAACCACGTTTTTAGGTTTCTTTTTCCGCTTGCCAAACATCCGAATTGAGGGCATAATAGGCGAGTTGCATCGACGCCGAGTGCGGTCGGTCGACAGGAACCGAAAAGTTCCACTAGACAGGAACGCCGCGACGCGATACAATTAATTTTGCTGTCGCAAGACAGGCCCGGTCCTTGAAAACTATATCATCATGCCACATGAACGAACGTAACAAACGACCAACGTCGTAACAGACGAGTCATG
>NZ_JABBVZ010000195.1 GCF_012933365.1 Sulfobacillus harzensis
ACCCCACGGGAGCCGTTCTCCCGAAAGCCTTTTAGGGATTTATCAGTTATCCACAACCCGGGATGATAGTATCAGGAAAATAGACCGAAAATCATGCCGAGTCCAATGCCACTCCAACCGGTCTTGGATAACCGCGGCGTGAACGTGGCCAGGGTATTGTGGCTGCCAGCCTTGTCGATTAACAGGACGGCCAGCACGCATAGCACAACGATTTCGATACTACCGACGATCATGGAATACACCAACGACTGTTTGATACCAACGTAAGCAATGGACCACACGAAGAGAGCTGCCACCATGGAAAACGGCCACCAGAGCCAGCCAGCCAAATGGATCCCCAGCCCTAATTCTAAAAGAGCCCGAACCACCCAGCCGAAAAACAACACGAGGGCCGGGGCATTAAGTCCTTGATATAGCACATAGAGCCAGCCCATAAAGGCACCCGCGTACGGTCCGGCCCCGTGGGCCACCCAAGAATAATAGCCACCGGCACTGGAAATCTTGCGGGAGAACTGGATGAGTGTGTTAGCGCTAAAAAACGCGGCAATTAGCGCCAACAGAATGGCCAACGGCATCGCTCCCATTGAATAGGCAGCGATGGCGGTCAGCCCCGACACGACGGTTCCTGTCGGACTCATTTGGGAAGCCGATTGAAAGATTACATGAAGAAGTCCCAACGCGTTGCGCGCCAGCCCAGAGGAAGAAGTATTGACCTGCGCCATCGGAAGATCCTCCTGGTTTTAGTTTCAGTAAAATCTATTACAGACTATAATATCATCACTTGACTTGCAATCTTAATTTTTCTCATTTGGAGCATACATTCCTCGCCGTAGAAGTGATTTGGATTGGAGGTGAACCAAGTCTCGATGGTCGTACCACGTCGGAGTACAGGGGTATTTTGGGGACCCCAAGCGGATCGAAGCGGCGGTCCTCATTGGCAATGGCATTGATTTGCGGTACGAAAAGGTTTAAAGTCTATTTATACTATCAGCAAACTATACATTAATGTCGACGATGGAAGCAGTTTCTGTCCGCCGGTACACGTTACACCTAGGAGGCATTTCTTTGAAGACACGTGCATTGACCGTGACATCGGCAGCCTTGGCCATGGGCATCGCGGCCGTGGCAGCGGGATGTGGATCCACTAGCCACTCCGCGGCCAGTGCCGGGGCCACCGGCACGCTCACCACCGCCGTCACCCCCGCGACCAATTTAGACTGGTTTTTGCCCATTGATCCAGCTTCCAACAACTACATCTATAATGCCACGCTCGACGACCAGATTTTCAAACCGTTGATTTTCTTGAATGACCAGTACCACATCGTCTGGAAGTCCTCGGTCGCATCTAAAATCACCTATAACCACACGGGCACGGTCTATCACGTGTTTTTAAGCCGCAAATGGCGTGGTCCAACGGTCAACCCGTCACCGCCAAGGACTTGCTGTTTACCTGGAACGTCGTCAAGGCCGCATCATCCAAGGCGGCTTCCACCCCCTGGCCCTATACCGGCGTAGGAACGGGAGACATTCCCAATGGCGTTCAAAGCGTGGTCGAGAACAACCCCCACGAAGTCACGTTTACCTTGACCAAGCCGGCCAACCAAGAATGGTTTGTTTATTTACAACGGGCTCATCCAGCTGACGCCGATGCCTGAAGCGGCCCTCAACAAATACGCGCAGGGTCCCCATCCCACCGTAGCTGACTGGATCAAAGAAGCGAACTACCTAGGTGCCTTGGGGGGAAGTCCCAAGGCCGCCGAAAAGGCTAGTGACGGCCCCTTCGAACTGGTCAGCGCAACGCCTAACCAGAACTGGGTCTTGAAGCCTAACCCGGATTATGGCGGGCACAAGGCCCAAATCAAGAAGCTGGAATTTGTGTATGAGGCCTCGTCTACGTCCGAGTTTGCGGCCTTAAAAACCGGACAAATCGACCTCGGCTACCTCGACCCCTCCCAACTCGGCTCCAAGGGCGAGCTTACGGCTCTCGGGGACAAGCTGGTTCCAGGGTACGCCTTGGGCGTGTCATGGATCCAAATGAATATGTTTTCCGGCAGTAAATATGCGGCGATCTTCGATCACCACTATGTCCGCGAAGCCTTGGCGCTGGCGATGGACCAAAATGCCATCGTTCAGGACATTTATAAGGGATATGGCGCGCCTCAGTACGGGGCCGATTCCGGCCGTCCCCCGTTCCCAATATTATGATGCAAGTGCTGAGCCCAAGATCCCCTATGACCCGGAGCGGGCCAAGCGATTATTGGAATCGCACGGCTGGCGGATCAAGAACGGAGTTATGACCAACGCCCAGGGCCAATCCTTGAATCTCACTCTGTTGTGGGTCACGGGCAGTAGCGTCACCCAAGAACTGGTCCAACTGTTGCAACAAGAGTGGGCCAACATCGGCGTGAAAGTCACCTTGAAGGGCGTTAACTTTAATGAGGCCCTTACCCTTACCAGTCACAATCCCACCAACACCTGGCAGTTGGGGTTGGCTGGATGGGAATATAATGGGCCAGTCTGGCTCCCGACCGGGGGACAGATCTTTAGTTCCACGGCCCCGCAAGGCACAGGCTACGCGAATGCTCACGAAGACGCCTTAATCGCCGCCACCCATCAACCGACGGCCAACAATGCGCAATTCCTGCGGGTATTCGACCAATATGAAGCCTATACGGCCCAGCAATTACCCTTCCTGTGGCTACCGAATCAAGCCACCATTAACGTCGTCGCACCCCAAGTGCACGGCGCCATTCGCTGGGGCAATCCCGTCACCAACGATCCCCAGTTCAACCGCATGCGGTTATCCCAGTGAATCGCATCGAGGAGCCGGACCAAATGACGTCCGGCTCCATCCTTTATGGGGCGTTTCGGGACCGCCTAGTCGTTGTCGGACCAGAGCGAACATCCCTCCCACACTGATGACCTGGCTGCGGCAGCATCGATACCCGTGGGCAGTCCGGGCGCTGGTGGCCCAACTGCAAGCCTTGCAAGCGGAGCATCGCGCATTGCGTAAACACCTGGAAGAGCTTTTTATGGCGAACCCGGATGCTGACCTCTGGATGAGCGTACCTGGCGTCGCCGTCACGCTGGGCGCTCGTCGCCTGGCCGGGTTCGGTCCCGACCGGGACCGGTTTGAGCGGGCGGAGGCGGCTCAAGCCCTGGCGGGCACCAGTCCCGTGCTCTACCAAAGCGGCAAACTCAAACGGGTGCATATGCGCCGTGCCTGCGACAAGCATTTTCG
>NZ_JABBVZ010000196.1 GCF_012933365.1 Sulfobacillus harzensis
GTTTATCGACCTCAAAGTCGACAAGACCGTAGCGGCCATATTCAGCGCGGGGCTGGGGGTGGACAAGCCGCAGGCAGCGGCCTGGCTTCGCCAAGCGCTGGACCAATATGGGGTGATCATCCAATGCCAACGGAAGAGTGTTCAGGTGTGGTTGCCCGGTATTGGTCGGGGCTGGGTGTGCCATCGGGTGGACGCACCGCCCATTTTGCGCCAATGGCACAGCCCGCCCGACGTAAGGTGGGAGGTGACCATCAAACCCCAATCTCGGACGCGCGGGTTGCCTGTGCCACCGTTGCCGACACGTGACGCCTGGTCCGGATTTGGTAGCGCCGCTAATCAGAACATAGGAGTGACGCCCATGAAGCCCGCAGAGGTCAAGGCCATCAAGGTGTCGGTGAACCTTCCGATCGACCAATGGCCGAAAGATTTGGAGCATGTGACCACGCCCCAGATGGAGCTGACGTTTCGAACCCCGCAAGGCGTGACGGTGACCGCCATCGTCAAAACCAAGAGCGCGCGCAAGGCGGAGAAGACGATGGACGAGCTTCGGGCCAGGGGGCAAGTGCCGGTCATCGTGGTTCAAGGGCAGTTGATGCCGGCAGGCCGTTTGGACGCGGCGGGATTCCAGGTGCAGGGGCGGCCGGCCGGATAGACAGCCGGTGCCGTTGATGAATTCATAGCGTGGCAAGTCGCTCATTCGCGATCAGCGGCTCATTGGGGTTCCGACGCCGTTTTTGGGGTGCGCCCAGGCTATGACAGCGGCGTTTGGCGCGACCGAGGGGCATGGCACGTGCAGATTGTCGGCACACGGGCTGGGCGAATCCGGAGGGCCCGGCGCGAAGGCCATAGCGCGCGGGGCACAGGATCGTCACGCCACAGCACCGTGCCGGTCCCGAACTTCCCGCCTGATAGATCGGCGTGCGGCCTGGACGAAAACTAGCCCAGACACGCTATTTGACTAGGGTTAGGCACAGCCGCTGTCTTCCATGCAGAGGACGGAATCCGAGACCGGTTTCGCATCGACCGTGCTCGGAGCGCTATGGGGGTGCGCCTGATGGCCCGGCCCAGTGTTGCTGTTTGGTGGATGGGGCTTTGCCCCTATCGATAGCTGATTCTAAGATCGCGGCAGATCCCAGAACGGACCCCCAACGTTGGCCGATCATTGCGCGATAATGGTTGAATTCGCCAACCCCAAAAATGCCCAACGCGTGGCCGACGGCATCGTCCCTCGCCCTGCCACATACGCCCGCCCAGTCTTGGAAGCGCGAAGCGAAACGGCTTAGTTCCGTTCCATGGCCGTGATGTGCTCGGGACAAACTCAATCCTTCCACGGCGAACAGGGATTATTGGAGATTAATACGCGGCCATAATACTAGGTCTTTAAACGGCCGGGCAGACGGTACGCGACTCAGTCTGGACTCTGTCCATGCGCATTGTATCGACTAATTCCCCCTCGTCCTCCTCCCAAGTAAAAATCAAAGACCGTACTGTTCCCGCGCTAACTCCCACAATCCTCGGCTCTCCAATAGAGGGCGCGGCAAGAGGAGGGTGAGTTGCACTGGTCCCGGGAGGCGGGTAATTTGAACTTCACCCGACACGGTGCCTCGATTGAGGACTTCATCGCGTGGGATCCCAAAGAACCGGTGGGTTCGTGCGGTCAACTGCATTGTCGACGGCCTCATTAAGGGTCTTTCCCGTACCAAACACCTGCACCGGTGCGGCGTCGACTTGGGGCTCGACACCGTAATGACCGGCGCCCGCGCGACGTCTTTCATTCGTCGCCATGAACGCCTTCGCGATGATCGTAAGACATATCCATCCCCCGGGGCTCCCGAGCCCCGTCGCCAAGATCGGGCGATCACCCGCCGCTTAATAGAGCAGGCGATCTTCTGCCCGCAAAAGAGAGCCGAAAGCCCCCGGATCGTCGTCGGGCTCGCCGTAACAACGTGCGGGCCGACGGCGACTCCGTCCCGAGCCGGCATTGTCCGAATTCTGATGCCGCCTGCTGGGTGGGCGGTATAATTGGGGGGAGCGGGCCGTCAAAGCCCCGATCGACCGCTCTCTGGCGGGCCGGGTCTGCGATCTTGCCGTTCTCCGGAATGAGCAAGACCAGAGGGAGGTGGTGTCTCATGAGCTTCCATCTCACGGTCCCTGTCGCGGTTGCGATTGTTGGCGTGGTTGGTCGATGGCTCTTGAGCCGTCGCAAAAAGTAATCCGCGCGGGATAGCAGCCCGGCGGATTACGATGGCTCTTCAGCACCCTGCTGTCGATCGCAGACTTACGGAGCTCTGCACGCTGTCCGGCTGAACTCCGGCAGCGTGCATCTTATTTCTATGCTCATATTATCCCGCTTTTATCACGTTTTGCAACAAACCCAGGATATTTCGGCCGTCGGCTCGGCCTGTTTTTGCCCTGATGAGGAGGGGGCTGTGGACGACCAATCGAAAATCGGATGGACGGATGCGACATGGAACTCTATCGCGAAGTTGTGCTCGCATCAGTTCTGGCTGTGAGCACTATTATCCCGAAGCGTTGAGCCGCCACGTTGTGGACGCCTCTCCCGTGCACGGGACCCAACGCCGCCGCCAACGTGCAACGGGCGCCCGAGCGGTTAGATTAGCCGGAAGAAGCTCGGCGTATTTTCTTGACATCCTCCCCACCGCTTCAGCCGGGGGATTCCGAGTTGCACTCAGGGGGAAAGCATTTTTCTCACACCGTACAAGCGTTGCAAATCAAGGACTTCGAGTTATGGAAAGCCCTCATGCGATAGTTTGCGAGGAGGAAGCTATTATAAGAACGGTAGCCCCAGGAGAAATGGTTGGGGTTCGTCCTCATCGAGAGAGCAAACCCCAGCGGCTTTCATCCCCATAGGTCAACCAAGGGGGTTTTCGCCGCCATCTTGTCACCCACCTTCCGCGCCCAGCAAATGCGGGCAATTGTGGGGCTGTCGATTGTCGTCGAAGAAATTCAAGCCGCCCAAAAAATGAGCCAAAACCGGACGGATGAGGACTTTCACTCAATTGGGGATCACTTGGAAGGCGGTTCTCTCCCGGAGCAGGCAGTGGCGGAGGTCATGCGCACCGTTCGACCGCATCTTTGTGATCCCTACAAGAAATAGGAACGGGGCTGACTCAAAAGGCCTTTGCCCTAAAATTTTCTCCCACTTGACCCCCGAAAACAGGGAGGAAGATGACCCGCT
>NZ_JABBVZ010000197.1 GCF_012933365.1 Sulfobacillus harzensis
TGCTGTTGCGTACCCTTCGTGCTGTTGCACCACCATTAAGTCACTTTATCCACACCCTTGACATAGACCGTCTCTCGTCACGTGGGATTATTAGCCGAACCGTTGTCCCGTCCCCCACGTTGGTGTCGATGGCAAGGTGGATTCGGTGAAGAACAGCTCGCTCCCGCATAGTGGCGAGACCATGGCCGGTATTGGCCGCCATCAAGGCGGGGTTGAAGCCCGGACCAAAGTCGCGAATCCGAATGACCACAGCAGCGGCCTCTAGTTCCATTCGCACCTCAATGGGTGACCCAGGAGCATGTTTCAGCGCGTTTTGCAGCGCCTCATCTACAATATGCAGCACCGCCCCAATCTGGGCAGGCGGGAGCGTATCAGGGAGGTCCGGAATGTCCCAGCGGATATCGCCGTCTAGCGCCTGGTGAAGACGGATGAGGCGATGGCGAAGAGCCTGGCTTAAATTTTGGGATTCGGCGCGCAAGGTATGCACCAGAGTCTTCATCTCCTGTTGGCTGTCACCAATCACCGCTTCCAACCGCTCGGCGAGCACTTGCCCGGCTGGGTCGCGAATCTGGCGCCTTAACGCACTGGCAATGAGTTGCGCAGAAAAAAGGCGCTGATTGATAGAGTCGTGTAGATCGGCTGCCAACTCGCGGCGTTCACTCCATCGGGCCGACGCCACAGACTCGTGATACCAGTCAACCTGGTCCAGAAGCGCGGCCAAGTGCCAGACGTAGGCCGACAGAAGGTCTTGGTCGGAGGAAGAAAAGGCACGGGGCGAGCGGGACTCGAGTCGGATGGCCAAAGACCGTCGGGGAATGGCCTGGGTCAATCCGGAAAGGGCATCCTCTAAAATTCTTGGTGGCTCAACGTCCGGAGGTTCGGAAGAGACATCCCGATACGAGTACCCGGCGTCCATCGCGTCTCGGGCTTTTTCCACATGAAAAACAACCACTCCTTCCTCGAGCAAGGCTGCTGCCTCATAGCCCAAACGATCCGATAACAATGTCACGGCTCGCTCCAGAAGTTCTCGGCGGTGCATTATGCCGGTCAGGTCGCCAAGAATGCCCGACAAGGCCTCCACTTGCGCTGCACGCTGCCTCATATCGGACAAGATTGCCGCTCGGTCGATGGTCACGGCGACATGATAGCCGATGGCACGCAGCAAATCCAGGGCGGGTCGGGTAAACACCCGAGCTCCGCTGGCGGCCACGTTGAGGATTCCTAACGGCTCGCCATTCATGCGCATGGGGATCGAGGCATGAAACTTGAGTCCAGCGCGCTCTCCCCTGGCATCGCGTAGACGACTGCACCGAACAATGTTCACAGCGGTGTCCAGTCGCCCGTTAACCAAGCGATCCTGGCATTCGCACCAGCTAGATTTAAGCGCCGCCGCATCGCGGGCTGCCAAGGCGGGAGGGAGTCCGCTCGCCCCCAATTCGACAAAGGTGGCCCGATGAGAATCGAAGCGAAAGGCCCATGCGGTGGTGAGTCCCAGAACCTGACTTAGGCGAGGTAAAATGGCCGCCATGGCTTGGGAGATGTCGGTGGCCTCATTGAGCGCCTCGGCAATATCTTTCAAAAGGGCGGTTTCTTCGCGTTCGCTGAGCAAGGGATGGTGGGGCACGATTCCTCCGTGACGTTTTTGCCGCGGAGGTGCCAGACGGGTTCAAGCACCTCCGACGACTAAAAATGAAAAGGCCCGTGCGGGCCTTTAGACTCCAAATATGCCGGCTACGACAAGAGAAATAATTCCGGCGGCAATCATACCGCCCACGACGCTGGCGATGAGGTGGAGAATGACGGTGAATACCATGCGGCGCGCCTCCTTCATCTTTCATCCCTATTATAGCGTCCGAGTTCCCAAGGTCTAGCTGAATTATGGGTATTCTCAGCGCAACAATGGACGCGATGCTGCGGTCGCATGGCTTGGGAAGATATGCCAATTTGTGTAAAGCAACCGCCGCCTTCTCTTGTCTATAATCTCCGTGGCCCCAATGTCCAACCAAATTGCTGGGCAGCATGCTCGACAACATATTCGCCGATGGCGAGCGCGGAGGTGGCACCGGGTGAGGGCGCATTGAGGACAAACATTAGGCGGTCGTTGCCCAGAAAACGAAAGTCATCCAAGAGTCCCCCTTGGTTATCGACTAATTGCGCGCGAATGCCGGAGGGCCCCCAGTGGACATCCGTGGGCTGAAGCTCGGGAATATAGCGTTGCGCTAAACGGAGATAAGCCTCGGCCCAGTGGTCCCGGTACCACTCACCAATGGCGGTTCGCCAGTGATGGCGGGCGAGGCGCCAAAATCCCGGGAAGGTGACGGTGCTGAAGAAGTCGGGAAGATTGAAGACCCCGCGTCCGGGGCGCATGCGGTCAAAGGCGAGCACCGCGTTGGGGCCAATCCAGACCTCCTTTTCACGAAGACGGCGGGTAAAGTGGACCCCCAAAAAAGGCAGGCGCGGATCGGGCACGGGGTAAATCAGCGATCGGACCAACGAGTCTTTCGCGGGCGAAAGGACCAGATAGTCGCCGCGAAACGGCACCATACGCGTAGGATCATTGAGTCCGGCGCCCTCTGCCAGCTTGTCGGACTGAATGCCTGCGGCAGCAATGACATGGCGGCAGAGGATGGCGCCGTGGTTGGTGTGTACGCGCACCCAGCCGCCCTCCGGAACCATCCGGGTGACAGTTGTGCCGGTTTGAACGTGATGGCCGGCAGCCTGCAGCAAGTCCCGCAATTTGTTGGCCACGTCAGGAAAGAAGACAATGCCGGTTTTGGGGGAGTGGATAGCCAATTGGCCGACGACGTGCGGCTCGACCTCGCGCATGGCGTCATGCTCTAGGAGAGTTAGGCCGGGCACTTGATTCGTTTGTGCAGTCCGATAAAGGGCATAGAGGCGGGGCAATTCGTCCGGGGAGACAGCCACAATCAATTTGCCGGACAGTTGATAGGGGATGCCGTAGGCGTCGAGAAAGGCAAATAACAAGGTGCGTCCCCGCTGAGTCAATTGGGCTTTCAGCGAGCCGGGGCGGTAATAGACGCCCGCGTGAATCACCCCGCTGTTACGGCCGGTCTGATGGGAGGCAATCTCACTTTCCCGTTCCAAGAGCGTCCTGTAGAGATGTGATTTCGGCGGACTTTGACAGTTGAGGAAAAAATCCCCCCGTTGGTACGGTTGT
>NZ_JABBVZ010000198.1 GCF_012933365.1 Sulfobacillus harzensis
ATCTGGAAGGACAAATTCCCCACCACCCTGGGGAATTTTTTTGGCCAAATTGGGGATTTCCTGTTGACTAAACACACGTAAGACTGTGGTGATCCCGGGGCGTCTGGGACGAGGGAGAGGTGTTCCTCCATTCGGGCATGTGTGGGCTCTTTCGTAGCGAGCCACACGGGACCCTGCGAGTAAGAGAATCCGCTCCCCTCGTCTGCATACGGAACGACAGCATCCTGAACACAGGACGATTCGGGCATCGACCCTGCAACCCTTTGGTAGGTTTCGTGAGGTCGTTCATCATGCGTAGACGGTCGCAGAGGTCCCGGGATTTCACAAAAATCAATGAGAACAACAGGTTTCACACAAAAAACTAAGGTAGGAGGATCGGGATGTGAAGGCGATGAAGGACATCCAGCGCATGGTGCTCATGTTTGCCGACGGCTACAGCATCACAGATATCGCAGCAGCCATGAACGCGGATTGGAAGACCGTCAAAAAGTATGTCGATCAGGAGGACTTTTCCGAGCCCTTTCCCCAGACGCCCGCACGGGCGTCAAAACTGGATCCGTTCAAACCGGTCATCCAAAGTTGGCTGGCCGAGGATGCGCGGGTACGACGGAAGCAACGTCATACGGCGGAACGGATACACCAGCGACTCCAAGAAGAATATCCCGACACGTACACCCTGTCCTATTCCGCCGTTCAGCGATACGTGAAGAAGGTTCGCGCTGAGCGTGCCAGTGTCCAGAAGGGGACGCTGGAACTGGATTGGCCTCCGGGAACGGCCCAAGTTGACTTTGGAACCGCGGATGTCTATTGGCACCGGGGTGACCCCCCGACGACCATCAAATACCTCACTGTCAGCTTTCCGTTTAGCAACGCGGGCGTCCTCCAGTACTTTCCGGGAGAGACGGCCGAATGCGTGGTGCATGGATTGCAGGACATCTGGCAGTGGATGGGAGGCGTGCCGCAACGAGTTATTTTTGACAACGCCACCGGTGTCGGGCGACGCATGGGTGAGGTCATCCGATATGCGGAGCTCTTTGAACGTTTTCAGGCCCACTATGGGTTTGAAGCGACCTTCTGTAACCCGGAGGCAGGGCACGAAAAGGGGAATGTCGAGGCGAAGGTTGGCTATCTGCGACGCACCTTGATGGTGCCGCCACCGGTGCTTGAAGATTGGGCGAGCGCGAATCAACGGGTGTTACCGGAATGCGAACGGCTTTGGCGGCGCCCGCATTACAAAAAGGGACTCCCCATGGCCGAATTGTTCGAGACGGATCGGGAAAATCTCCGGGCCCTGCCGGTACGGCCCTTTCAACCGGTGCGCTTTACCCGAGTTCGAACCGATGGTTATGGAAAGTTTCAACTGGATGGTAAGCACTGGTATTCGTCCGCGCCCGAATGGGCGCGCCAGGAATTGGTGGTGCAAATCGGCGCGTTTACCGTTGTGCCCTACACCCCGGACGGCACGCCGATTTCGACCCATGTTCGGCAGTATGGTGACCTGCGCACAGACACGATCGACCCTCGCACCACGCTTCATCGATTATCCCGGAACCCCGGGGCATTTCGCAATAGCCCTTTGCGTCAGTGGTTACCGGACGGGCTGGTCCGCACGCTCGATGACTACGCGCGCGAAGACCTCAAGGGTTGTTTGCGAGCCTTGGCGGATCTTACTGAACGATTCGGATTCGAACATGCCTTGCAAGCCCTTCAAGAGGCAACCCGTCACCACCAAATCTCCTACGCGGATATCACGGTGCGCGCCACCCGCATGGCCTATTGGGAACCGTCCGAAGTCTCGCCGGTCGACCTGAATTCCTACGATTCCCTAATCCCGGAGGTGACCCATGATTAGTCCGCATGAGCGCGCCGCACGGCGCGCTGAAATTGCTCAGTGCTGCAAAAAGTTGGTGTTAAGCCAGATGGCCGTGTCTCTGTGTGAAGAGGCCACTCCTCGCCAAGAGGAGTTTCTATTGGAGGTATTTCGAGCTGAAATGGCCCAGCGCGAAGTCAACCGTCGGGCCCGCCTGATTGCAAGGGCCGGATTCCCCGCCTACAAGACGTTGGAGGGATTCGATCGCCGTGGGGTCAAGCTACCGTCGACACTGTCCTGGGATGACCTCGAAGCTGGGGACTTTATCACGGACCACCGCAATCTAGTCCTATACGGCGCGGTGGGAACCGGCAAAACGCATTGCGCTCTGGCCTTAGGCTATGCCGCGTGCGAACGTGGCCTGACGGTTCGGTTCTTTCCTGTCACGGATCTCGTCATGCGCCTGAGTGAGGCCAAACGCGCGGGAACCGTTGATCGTCTCATGCGCGACCTCCACCGCACCGACCTGATTATCTTAGATGAGTGGGGCTACGTCCCGGTAGACCACGAGGGCGCGCAACTGCTCTTCCGGATTATCGCCGACAGTTACGAAACGCGGAGCCTCATCATCACCACGAATCTTGAGTTTTCCAAATGGGGCGCCGTGTTTACCGACGAGCAAATGACGGCTGCCATCATCGACCGATTGGCTCACCACGGCCACTTGGTCGTCTTTGAGGGAGAAAGCTATCGGATGAAACACGCATTGATGAAGGAACGTTGACAATTGCCGGGCCCCATCCGGGCCCGGTTCGAAAAAATTCCCGAACCCCCTCGGGAATTTTAACGCTGATTTTCTGGATTTCCTCGGCTCTTGCACACTTTTGGTGGTGCTGGGCCATGGCGTGCTCGAACCGTGAGGGTGTAGGCTCCCCATGTCGGTTCCTGTCGTTCGAGACCAGGCCAATGCCCGACCGCGGCGGGCCTTGACGCGTTACCGATGCAAAATCCGGGCGCTCAACAATGGCAAGCGGGCCCGACCATACATCATCCGCTTGAGCGTCTTGGTCCGATTGTTCAACCCTTCCACCGGACCCTGGCTCCACGGAAGGGAAATGCCGGCCACCACCGCATCCCAGTCCGCGCGGAGGGTTTCGGCAAACCGCTGAAAGGCTGGTACCCCACTCGCTTCCGCCGCGCGGCACCAGGCCGCCAAGGCCGCGGCGCCACACCGATGGATCACCAAGGTTTGAAAGTGGCGTGTGAGCGTCCACGCCAGCCGGTAGGTGGGATCCTCGTGAATCCGCGCACTCAAGGTCCCCGTGGCGTGCCGCGGAAT
>NZ_JABBVZ010000199.1 GCF_012933365.1 Sulfobacillus harzensis
GCCCCAGAGCCTGGATGGCGCGTATCTCCTAATTTTACCGCAGCGGGGAACGTTTACACAAAAGATCTTACACCCTCTTCCAGGCAGGCGGCATCGGGGTAATAGTCGCACGTCCGGACGCCTTGTATGTCCTGATAGGTAGTTTGTAGACCGTATTGGAGACAGTCCCGATAGATGAGGAACCCGGCTGCCCATAGGGTGCGCTCATCCTCGACGGGGACGTTAGCCACTACCTCGGGGACGTGGATGGTCAGACGTGTAATCAGGCGCCCACTCAGAGATTCCGTGTACTGCATAATGCGCTCCATAGTGTCCCCTCCCATCAATGCGATGCGTAAAAGACGACTACTGCTCAATGCCGACTATAGCACACATGAAAACTGCCGTACGTAGATAGGATTATCCCCCGACAACCGAGAATTAGAGCAGGAGATGCGACCGCCCGCGCGTGACCCGTTAAGGCCACAGGCCTTGTCTGTCCGTCACCAGGGCATTGTGGAGGGAGACAATGGCACGAAGGGTCTATTGGGCAACAGGGATTGGGATGGGGGTCGCCGCGGCCTTAGGGGTAGCCGGTCTGATTTACCATCAACATCAGGTGACTAAAGCGTCGATCCAGCACAAACAACGGGAATACGCGGCGGATATGAGCGCTGCCCAACAGGCCGTTCAGCATCAGCATTGGGCTGCCGCGTTGGCGGCTCTAAAACGCGCGGAGCACGTGCACCCTACGGCCCAGGCACGTACTTTGGTCGCGCGCATTGACGCGGTTGATGGCCCTTATCTCGGCGTTCTCATGAAGTCTACCACGCAGGCTGCGGCGCAGGTGGTGAGTGTGGCGCCGGGAAGCCCGGCCGCGAAAGCCGGGATTCGCCCGGGTGACCGGTTGTTAGGCGGCGCGCCCCAACGCCATGCGGTGACGGCCATAACCTCCGGATTTTACAGCGTCTGGGATGTTGAAGCGCTCGTGGATAAGACGAAGGTGGGGCAGACGCTTTATGTGCAAGTAGACACCCCGCAACAGACCAAGACCACTCTGCTCGTACGTGTCGGACGTCGACCTAGCGGCATCGGGTGGACGACGGGCTATTATCAAAACGCTCGGTTTGGGGTTTCGATTAATCTCCCTGTTCTCCACGATCAGGGACTGCCGTTCGGGTGGGCGCCGTTGTCGACGGCGGGCAGCGATGGGTCAGGGCGCACCTTTTTTGACCCCCATGACCCGGTAGTCTCTATTTCGGTGTATGGCATGAACAACGCGCTGGGGGAGGCCCTCTCGTTCAATGTCCCACCCTCGGCCACGATTCTGAATGCTACCGCCAATGTCTTAGGCAACCCGGGTATCGTGTTTAAAGACACGACGCAACAAAACGGTGTTGCCGTCATCAATGAAGGAATGATAGTCGGAAGCGCTGCAGATGCTTCCCTAAACGGGGTGCAGATTACGGTGCCCAAAGCGCAATGGACCCAATGGCAACCCGTCATCAATGCAGTCCTCAACAGTTTTACACCCGGGGATTTGTCGCAGGCGCATTAGGTCGTCGAACGGACAAGGGTTTCTAGCTGAGTTCTTGAATTAAGCGCGTGCGGTCCCACAATTCCACACCAGCTTGAGCCGCTAATGTCCGGGCATTCGCGGTAAACCCGCTGTTGGTGATGACAAGGGCGCGAGTGGCTCCGTAATGGGCTTTACCGCCGAGCACTTCCTGAATGGCATGGACGCCGACGCTGCCCTGGTAGCGCTTGGCCTGCACGACCACCCGTTGGCCGGTGGGATCGGTGCCCACCAAGTCCGCGCCGAAGTCGCCGGAAGTGGGAGTCAATTGTAGGTGCCAGCCCTGGTCATTGAAATGGAGGCGGAGGCGTTCTTCAAACATCCGGCCGCTCATGCCGTCAATCGCGGTGATGCCGCTGCGCCGGAACGCGTCCCACCACGCCTGTCGGCGCTTCCACCGACGATAAACCCCGTAGCCGACGATCGCGGCCAGCGGCAGCAAGACCCACCAATGCACGGTCAGCCAACGCAATATCGCGTAACTGATGCCCAGCGCGACAAGAAAGATCAATATGCCGGCTTCGCGTCCCTGGCTGCGGATGGAGCGACGAGCCATGGTTCATCCCCTTCTGTTGCCACTATACTCCAGTGCGCGATTCGCGTCAGGGGGAGACGAATTTGTTGGACGTCTCGAGATGCGCGACTCCGGAGAGAAAATACAGTCCTAAAAAAGGAGCTCAGCTATTGTCAACGAATGCCATAACCAAGAGCAGCAGGAGGTGACACCTATGGGATACGGATTATGGTCTGCCCTGCAGCCGCTTGTCGATTTAAATACGGGCCATGTGTTGGCACATGAGGCCTTACTGCGGGGCGCGCCGGGAACGGCGTGGGAATCGCCGGCCGCCTTGTTCCAGAAGGCCACGGAATTGGGACATCGTGTGACCTTGGAGGCGATTGCGCGTGATCTGGCATTGCGTCGGTTGGCCGACTTGCCCGCGCACCAGAAATTATTTCTCAACATTGATGCCATGACGCCCGAAATCCCGGCTACGCCGGGCCATCCAGATGTGGAACCACAGACCGTGGTCTTGGAACTGTCAGAGCAACAACCTGTCTTGACGAATCCTTCGCTACTGGCCCAAGTGCGACGCTGGCGCAAGGCTGGCCATGCGATCGCATTGGATGATTACGGGTCCGGATACATGGGCATTGGCGCTATTCTCACCTTGGAACCGGAATTGCTGAAGTTAGATCGCGTCATCGTGGCAGACTTAGACCAAGATCCGAAACGTCAAATCATTGTGAAGACCATGGTGCGGATGTGCGATGAGTTGGGGATTACGCTCATTGCTGAGGGGATCGAAACACCACGGGAGTTATGGACTCTACAGGATTTGGGTGTCACTGTCGGGCAGGGCTTTCTTTTAGGAAGGCCCGCGCGGGATCCGGTGTTGCAGGTTTCCCTCCCCTCGCGGTCAGCGTCTGATGAGTCTCAGCACGACACTCCGCTAGGAGCTTTTTCAAAAATTGACCCGGACGGCTCCGCGGACGGGTGTCAAAATTCGCTGGGGTGGGCGGCCATTT
>NZ_JABBVZ010000019.1 GCF_012933365.1 Sulfobacillus harzensis
GCCATCGCTACGGCCACGGGATAGCGCGTGCCGAGGCTCAGTTGTTCGAAGACCAGGTGGGGCGTGGCCAGACGATGACGCAATTGGCTCAGTTGAATGGCTAACACGTCGGTAAAGGCTTCCTGCGGACCGCGCACTGCGATCTCGGTTTCGGGACGATCAATGCTGCGCTGGGGGATCTTGGCGGTGTCAAAGAGCCAGGCTTCGGGCACGGCCTCGAGACAGACCGCGGTTTGCCTCTGCAAGATGGCGTCCAGGATGGGGTCCCACTGGGTCTGTCGGGCGACCGGGCCCACAGGCAGGCGCCGAATGGTCCCCTCTTCCCGTTCAAGCAACGGGGCCAAAATATCCCGGTCGACTTGGTTCAGGTCCACCAGATTGTCCAGGTAACAGATAAGTCCCGCTCGGCCCGTCCGCTGATGGAACCGGCGAATCACCACGTCGGGACTGGGGCCCAACACCGCGATTAAGCGGTCGGTGGCCGCCTCGAGGTCCGGAACGTATGCAGTGGCATCGCCTTTGGCGTGCAGGCCGGGCAGCAGGCTGGTTAGATACCGCTCTAGACGCTCTAAGTCGCTCACCAGCGATTGGAGAAGCTCCATACGTGGCCTCCCCTAAAGAGTTTTATGGATATTTTGTGGTATCGCCGCCGTCATTATGCACATACGGCGTGATGCTGCACCCTAGCATGGGTCGGTTGAGTTTTGGATTCCTCGGTCCGAAGGCATAAATTAATGTCGTTCTTGGGATTGTACTTTTACCAGGCCGGATGTTACCGACAAGCGGGGTGTTGAATTCACCGTGGCCTTCGAGTCAGCGATGCACCCGGGTCGAGTGGCCCCCGGGGCTGACCGTATTGCCTACTGGCTGCGCGCAAAGCATTTTTTAGTGGGTCGTTTGTCGTCCGCTCGGTCGTCTTTACATCATCCAATATGTGTCCGGACCGAGACGGCACCCAGCTCGACGTCGTTTGCCGCGTTACGAACGGGGCTCACGTATGAATGCTTGATAAAGAGGCTTTTCCATTCAGGGGAGAACATTAAGGGCGACCTGAGTCGGGTGTTGGGGATGCTGTTGGAGCGGTGGCAGCTCCTTGTGGAGCGAATGACGCTTTCGTACACAAGAGTGGCAGGGTCCCGGGCACGGTAGCGAAGGGGGATGGCATTGGATTTAAATATACGGCCGCACGCCCTCGGGATCAAGTCTACAACCCTGAAGCGCCCATGCCCGAGAAGGCTCAGGGCTGGGCGCGGCGCACGCAGAATGAACTTCCGAGGGCGCCTCGGACGCCGTCCTGAGGAACAGATTGGGGGTGATCGCACGATGCCGGAGATTCGCTCCATCGTTCCAAACCTTTCCGTAGGGTTTTAGTCCCATGTGCTACTGGCACACTCAGTTCGATAACACTCCACGATTAGCCGATCTAATTGCACGGAGCATTCAAGAACGGCTGGATGCGTGAAAGCCGCATGCGTCTCGTACAGACGACATAGTTGACGCGACAGCGTTGCGATATCATCGCTGATGGTTCGTTCTAACCCGTCCATGGAGCCCTTCTCCAATACTAGAAATTTTCTGTCCCACGATACTATACTCCGCCGGTTTCCACGAAGATCGTCGAAATGGGTCGGCCTGAAAGAAAACTCGTGACCATCCATAGAACGATGACTGCTCGTGTCACTTTTATCCGTGATGCTCCTGAAGGCCGAGATGGGGGATGGGACCGTTGGTCCTCGTTCTCAGTTGCGGTGGTGGAACCCCAAGAAACCCTCTGCGCCGTTATTTTCGTCGATCAACGCCGTTCGAATGAGTCTCGAATTTTCAATGTCGACTCCTCGGGGCGATCGATGTCGCATGATTCAGATACAACATGGCAATTTTCAGTTGACAGATAATAATAAAATATAATTAATTAGAGTTGGGAGCTGGGCTTCTGTCTGATTGGACGCCGCCTGGTATGGGCGGAAAGGAGATGGATATGTCTACGATTGCCAGTGTCGACACAGATATGGCGAGTATTGCCGCTCGCGTTGACCGTCTTCCCCCCTCACGGGGATTGGTTGGATTGGTTGCTCGCATTGCAGCGGGCGGTTGGTTGGAGTTCTTCGAGCTAGCACTTCCAGGCTATATTTCGCTCGGACTCATTAATGCAGGGCTCTACACCAAAACCGCGACGGGTCCCTTGTTTGGTCTTCTCGATCCGAAGGCTTACGCGACCTTCATTGCGGCGTTCCCGGCGGGCATGTGGATTGGAACGTTGGTTCTTGGCCGATTGTCGGACAAATACGGGAGACGGACAGTGTTCACCATTCCCATGATTGGCTATTCAATCATGATGCTCTTAATTGCCGTTTCGAGCTCGCCGCTTTTGATTGATATCCTACGGGTCCTCGCAGGAATCGGCGTCGGTATTCAATTAATCAACAATGATGCCTTCATCTCAGAAATCACCCCTCGACGCTTGCGGGGAAAATACTTAGCGACTGCGCTTGTGATTATCCTGACGTCGTATCCGATTACCGCCCTCCTTGGCTATGCACTGGTACCCAACCATCCGTTTGGGATTGCGGGATGGCGCTGGGTGGTCGTGATTGGCGGAATTATGGGCTTTGTTGTGTTGCTGGTACGACGTGGGTTGCCGGAATCGCCCCGGTGGCTGGCTGCCCATGGTCGAAACGAAGAGGCGATGACGGTGCTGGCGGAGATTGAGCAAAAAATCCGAAACGAGATTGGCCGTGATCTTCCCGCTCCCGATGCCGTGGTCGTGGAACAAACGGTGAAGGGTTCATGGGTCGAGATGTTTCAACGGAAGTACGGCCGACGTACGCTAATGATGTCCATCTTCCAGTTTACGCAGACTATCTCCGTGTTCGGGTTCACCAGTTGGGTCCCGGTGTTTTTGGCGGATAAGGGGCTTAGTATCGTCCATTCGCTCCAATACACGTTCGAGATTGCCATTTTGACGCCCTTTGGCGGGCTTCTGGCGATGCTCTTGGCGGAACGCATGGAAAGAAAATGGCAACTGGTTTCAACCGGGGTTATTATCGCCATTGTCGGGCTAATCTTTGCGGCGATGAACGCCCCGGCCTGGATTGTCATTATCGGTGGCATGTTGACACTCGCAAACTACTGGATGATCGGAATATTCCACACGTACAATGCCGAGATCTTCCCCACCCGGATTCGTGCCCAAGCCGTGAGCTTTACTTTCAGCTGGAGCCGGATTTCTGCAATATTCGTCGGCTATGCTGTCTCGAGCTTGTTGGCGGCGTATGGCGCCGGGGCAGTGTTCGCCATGATTGCTGGTGCCATGGCCGTTCTGGTGGTTGCCGTCGCAACCATGGGGCCTCGGACAAATGGCCAACGCTTGGAAGAGCTAGCGTCCTAGTCGGTTGCTGTGGCCCCGTTGTGCAGAGTTCATGCGGGCGGGGCCATTAAGGTGTCGCGGGGGAGGGTAGGACATGGACCGAGTCATTGAACGCATCGTATCGATGGAACAGACAATCGCCTACAATCGGCTACCAACAAACGCGGTTCAGGCAGCGCGACGCCATCTGGTTGATGCCATAGGCTGTGCCCTAAAGGGCTATCGAGAGCCGGTTGCGGAGATAGCGCGCGCCCTGGCATCCGAAGTGACCGGTGCCCGTCCGGTCAGTGTATTGGGGATGGGACGCGGGACCACGGCCGAAATGGCGGCATTTGCTAACGGGGTAATGATCCGCTGCCTCGATTTGAACGATACCTACTCTTCCAGTGGAGGGGTTGGTCATCCTAGTGACTATATCCCGGCCGTCCTAGCAGCCGGTGAAGAGGCTGGGGCACCGGGAACGGTGATTATTGAAGGCATTGTGCTTGCCTATGAGGTGTTTTGCCGACTGACTGACGCCACGCACTATGGAGTCACGGGATGGGATCACGTGTGCAATGGGGTCATCGCCAGCGCGGTCGCTTCGGCCCATGTGCTGGGATTGGCGCCGGAGGAAATCGCGAATGCGGTATCGCTTGCCGCCATTTCGAATTTCGCCCTTCATGAAACCCGCGTGGGTGTGGTGTCCATGTGGAAAGGGGCCCAAAGTGCCAATGCTTGTCGAAACGGCGTATTTGCCACGCAACTGGCTCGACGCGGCATGACAGGACCTGAGGCCGCCTTCGAAGGGCGGGTGGGCATCATTAAGGTGGCCGCTCCACAATTCGATCTCGACTTGTTGACGACGGACATGGACCGCTTGGCGATTTTGGAATGCCACGTTAAACGCTATCCTGCCGGGTTCTTCTCGCAAAGTGCCATCGATGCGGCGCGGGAGATCCATCGACGCATTGGCCATCCCGCACGCCTCCGAAGCGTTCAATTGGGCACCTTTCCTTTCGGCGTTCAGGTGATGGCGGGCGATCGCGAAAAATGGGCGCCTAAGACCCGTGAATCCGCCGATCATAGTCTCCCTTATCTCGTAGCGAAGGCACTTCAGACGGGCGATGTGAGTTTTGACGCTTTTGCCCCCGAAGCTTTGGCAGACCCGGACGTGGCACGCATCTTGAGTGTTCTGAGCGTCGTGGAGGATCCCGATTCGGCAGCGTCTTGGCCCAATGAAGCGCGAAATGTTCTGGAAGTGACCTTAGATGATGGAACGGTTGAACGCGTGGTGGTGGAAAATTACCTAGGTCATAGCAGAAACCCCATGCCGGATGACATGATCAGTGAAAAATTTCTGGATGGTGCGCGACCGCTTCTCGGTGATTCGGCGGCCGACACCTTTCTTCAGCGGTTGTGGCATGTTGACGAGCTTTCGAATATCGATGAGCTCATGGCAACGTCGTTGGTTCGGCAGCCGCAGCGGTAAAAGAGGAGGATACCCATGTCAAGCATCAGTGAGGAAATGGCGCAGTTAGCTAACTACCTGGCCAATGTAAGGCACCAAACACTGCCCGACGAGGTTTCGCACCGAGCCTCCTTGCACATTTTGGACACCATTGGTGCCATTGTGTCGGGAGCCGAGATGCCAGCCGGACGGGCGGCGAAGAACTGGGTGGATTTGGTGTGTGGTCAAGGCGGAACCGGGTCGGCTACGGTATTTGGACGGACGGGACGGGTCGGCCCCATCGCAGCGGCGCTGGCTAACGGGATGTCAGCACATGCAGATGAGACGGATGATTCGCATATGGAGTCCCATGGCCATCCCGGATGCAGCATTGTGCCAACGGCTCTTGCCGCAGCCGAGGATGTTGGAGCAACGGGCAGGGATGTGGTGCGGGCGGTTGTCGCGGGTTATGATGTGGGGTGCCGCGTGAGTCGAAGCGTCGGGGCTGCGGATTTTGATCTTCGTACTGGGCAGCGCAGCAGCCATGCATTGGTGGGCGCCTTTGGATCTGCCGCTGCCGCAGCGGTGCTGTATGGGTTGAGTGAGCGAGAAATTCGATACGTTCTCTCCTATACCGCACAGCTCAACTCCGGCGTAACCAGTTGGATGCGTGATGTTAACCATGTTGAAAAGGCGTTTGTGTTTGCGGGAATGCCGGCTAGCCAGGGAATGGAGGCCGTGTCCCTTGTCCGGTCTGGGTGCACGGGGGTAGAAGATGTGTTTTCGGGCACCCCCAACTGGTTCGAAGCGATTGTGCCAAACGCAGACCGCGGAGCCTTAATCCGAGGACTTGGATCCGACTACGAAATTCTCAAAGCCACCATCAAAAAGTACTCTGTTGGTTCTCCAGCTCAAGCTGCCGTTGTGGCAATCGAAGAGATGATGGCCGAGGAAGGACTCATGGCGAGTGGCGTCCAGAGTATTCTTATTCAACTCCCGACAAGTTCTTATGTCATCGTGAACAATCGTACTATGCCCAGCATCAACGTGCAGTATCTCGTATGCGGCACGCTTCTGGATGGCAAATTTAGCTTTGCCATGGCGCATGATGAGGAGCGGATGACCCACCCGGACATTGTCTCGTTGATGGAAAGGACCACGCTCGTCCCAGAAGATGCCATCACGGGCACACGGAACGCCATTGTGACAGTGGTAAGGGATACGCCCGAGGGCACCAAAACGTATCGCCGCCACGTGACGCATGTGCGTGGCACCTCGTATCTTCCCATGACGGCTGACGAAGTGCGCACCAAGGTGATGGATTTGGTGGAGGGGATTCTTGGCGCCGCCCCCGCCGCCAAGCTGTGCGACCGTATTCTTAACCTTCAGGAGGAACCGCGGGTCCGAGATGTGATTGCCGAGCTTTATCCCTAGGATTTCACCGTGGAGAACATCCAAACGAAGAGACGATCTCAATTCCTCGGGAGGGACGAATCATGACATTGCTTCAGCGTGTAGCAGAATTTATTGATGAGCAGAAGGCTGCTGCTTTGCCGGAAGAGGTAGCAGAGCAAGCGCGGCGGGCATTAGCGAATTGGACGGCGGTCGCGTTGCACGCCGCAAAAACTTCGGAGGGGCAGATTTTCTTAGAGGCCGCCAAGGCTCTCGGACCCGGCACGGCATCGTTAGCGGATGGCACGCGGGTCATTGCCGCGGAAGCTGCCTTAGTAAACGGCGCGTTAGCGCACGTCGACGACTTTGATGACACGCATTTAGCCACCGTGACCCATCCCAGCACCCCAGTGGTTGCAGCCGCACTCGCCGCATGCGGGGGTGACACGGATTGGAAGGCCTTTTTGAAGGCGATTGCCATCGGAACCGAGATTAATATTCGAATTGCGGAATTGCTAAACCCCGGGCATTATGATGCCGGTTGGCACATTACGGCGAGCGTCGGAGCCATTGGGAGCGCCGCGGCGGTGAGCTATTTGTGGGATCTTCCGGTTGATCAAACAGTCCATGCGTGTGCGCTGGCTGCCATGCAACCGGTTGGCCTTCGCGCCGCTTTCGGCACGATGGCGAAGTCATATCAGGTGGGCTGCAGCGCTCAGAACGGATGGAAATCCTCATACTATGCGCGGTTCGGAACCACCGGTCCTAAGGATGCGCTCGAGCATCGCAGGGGTCTTCGTATTACCAGCCCGGATTTCAATCCGGAACGATTGAATACGTTAGGGAGGGAGTGGACCTTTCTCCATGATACGTTCAAACCCTACCCATCCGGGATTGTGACCCACCCCGCCATTGATGCCGCCCGAGCGCTCCATGGCCAAATCACTCGGACGGCTGACATCGAACGCGTTGTCGCGGAGGTTAATCCGTGGGTCGTCGAGTTGACGGGTCTGCGAGCTCCCAAAGATGGATTGGAGATTAAATTCAGTGCGACCGGACTGGTGGCCTTGGGACTTGTCCAAGGAAATATCGGACCCGAGGATTTTGTGGCCGGATTGTCCGAGGAAGCATCGCGTCTAGAACAAAGTGTTACCCTGTCAGCGTCGGAGGGTCTAGAGCGTGACGCGGCGGTGGTCACAGTATTCTTGCGTTCCGGAAAAGAGCTCTCAGAACGCATAGCCCACGCACGCGGAAGTCTCGAGCTGCCACTTACTTGGGCGGAATTGGAGGAAAAATTCCGTGTGTGTACCGCGTCGTATTCGAGGAGCTATGCCGACAGCGTGTGGGACCGTATTGCGGTCGGGACAGACGGGCCGACCAACCTCTTTGGATAGCGGCTTGCCATATCTTCGCAAGTGACAGGAGTCATATTAGGGCTTATTCGGCGACACAGAGGCTGGTGTCGCCGAATCTCTTGCATAGCGACGGGTAACTTTGAATTAGCGCTGGGATATCATTTATAATTATGAGAAAACGGGGGTGGGCCAGACGCACAGCACCTTGGCTCGGCAGATCCATGAGAGTCTTCGGGCTCGCTTCGTTGCCGGAGAATATTTGCCCGGGGTCCGGTTATATGAAGAGAAATTAGCCAAGGAGTTCGACGTGTCTTTGACGCCGGTGCGCGAGGCAGTCAAGTTGCTGGAGTCGGACGGGCTGGTGGTGAGAAAGGCGCATCGAGCGCTCTTCGCGCGGCAATTTACCTTGAAAGAGGCTCAGGAAGTCTATGATGTGCGTCAAATTCTTGAGCCGCATGCAGCGTCGCTCGTCGCGCAGCAGCTTGATCCCCAATGGCTTGATTCCATGAAGCTTTTGTTGCAGGAACAGAAGCAGGCGTTGAATGCGGAGGAATTTGGGAAAGTCCAAACCCTCACAGCCACCTTCCATATTCGCATAGCCCAAAAGTCGGACAATCACCTGCTGGCATCAATGATTGAACGGATATGGCTAATGGTGCCATTGTTGCGGGCTTTGGCGTGGTATGAAAGCCATTACATGCGGCCTGTGCATGTTGTCGATGAACATCGTGCCATGCTGGATGGAATGCTGCTCGGACCAGAACAGGCTGCCCAATTGGCGTTAAATCACGTGCGTACAAGTTGGGAAGGGGTCAAAGGCGCCTTGGAAAGGGCGCTTGGCGCCTCGGAGTCGGGCCGAGATTCCGTATAGGTTGGAGTTGGCTTTGGCGTGTGCAAACTTGATACGGTTCAACGAGATGCTTATGGTCTCCGCCAGTCCGCGTCGAACCATGGTTTCCTTTCGGGAGAGATGATCCAACCTCGCCAGTAGTACCATCGCGCAAGAAGGCGCGTCCCAGAAGTGGAGACGGCAATCTCCTTGGCGGGTGTTGCCAACGTGCTTGACGTTATGGCGACCGTATATCCGTGTTCATTGTGGGCTCGCAATTCGGGGTAGGTTGCGAAGTGGGAGCAGGCCATCTATGAGGAACCGGCTAGCGGCGCTTCCCCGACCGCAGTTGTTGCTCAATGGGTCAGAATTTGAATCATAGTCGAGGAGTCAGCGCCCAAGGTCAAGGAGGAGCGGGATGTTTAGAGACGTGCCACCGAACACGTTGGAAAAACTTTTGTCCTTGACGCGCCGATTGACGGCCCGGCGTGACATGGACAGCTTGCTGCAAGAGCTTCTGGACGGGAGCACAGCGTTGATTCCGGGGGCTGATTTTGTCTGCGTGTTTTTGTATCGGCCTGATCTCAATGCACTAGTGCCGGTCGGAGGGATTGGCTTCGATCTCGGCATCTTGAGCCAAATCCAATTAAAGCCCGGCGAATCCATGACGGGAAAGGCATTTGTTGAGGGCCGGCCGTTGCTCTTGCCTAGTCCAGAGGTGATTCGAGAGGCTCAAGCAAACCTTTCGCCCGACCATGACAGGGCGGTGCGCCGCGCGGTGGGGCGGCCGGACAATCCGGTGCGGAGTTCCCTTGCGGTTCCCATGGCGACGGACGATCGCATTCTCGGGGTGCTCGTGATCGACAATTATGATACCGACCGCGATTTCACGACCGTAGACTTAGCTGTCGCAACCTCCTTGGCAGATCACGCTGCGGTGGCTGTACTAAACGCCGAAGAATACCAAGCTGTGCAGACTCTGTCTCAGGAGCTTCAGCGCACGATGACCGTTCAACATCGACTGCTCTCCAGCATGATGTCCTCACACGGAAGTCTCGAAAACCTTCTGCGCTCGTTATGGCGAACGATTCGCCGGCCGTTTCGGCTGTTGGAGGCGAACGGCGAGGTCGTGGCCGAGCGGGGGGCGTTGGCGCAGCCCGCGAGCTTTGCGGTCATGGCAGGTCAGGAGCACTTGGGCGAGCTTCAGGTTTCGGGCCCCGTACACGGGTTTGAACGGTTGGCGGTCGAACAGGCCCTGCCGTTAATCGCGCTCGAGTTCCTCAAAGAGGCAGCGCGCCGCCAAGAGCGATTGCACGCCCAAGCCGAAGCCTTTCGACGGATCTGGGATCGGGATTACGGGGCCGTCGACGCACTGCTTCAGCAGTACGGTCTTCATCAGGGTCATCCCCGCATGGCGCTCATTTCAGGGCCGCCCCCGACTATCGTGGGTCGCCTGACGCGCATGAAAGACGTGCCGGTAATGCAACGCTCACAGGACCTCCTGCTCCTAGTGAGCGACGAGACCTGGCCGCGCATTCGTGCGATGGTGGATGCGGACACGCCCGTCATTCTGGGATGGCCGTTGGATGACAGCCATGATTTGCGGTCGGAGTTTGCAGGACTTCTATTGCTTTTGGAAGCCGCCCGCCGGCTGGGATATCCACGCTTGCACGGGGAGGTGCGGCTCAGCGAGTTCCCGGAGATGACATTGATTGCTGCCGTGCCGGGGCCGGTGCGAAGGTGGTTTTGCGATGCGGTGCTGTCCCCGCTGGCCGGGGAATGCGAGCTCTTCGAGACTATCAAAGTGTGGGTGTTTGCCGATCGGTCGTATGAGCGGACCGCTGCCGTCATGCATACCCATCCGAATACGATCCGCTATCGCGTGGACAAGGCGCGGCGCCGTTGGGGCCAACCGTGGGACGACCGCACGGCGGCGCTCCTTCGGTGGGCGTTTCTTGCCGAATTGGACGCCGATTTGTAATCATATCCAAAGGATTAAGAAAATATTGGAATCACCTCCATGGCGGATGTCGACCCGATGAGATGAGAATGGCCATGGGAGGGATTCCATGTCACTCTTGCGTGAGGCGCAAGCCATGAGCGCCCAATTAACGGCATGGCGCCGGCATTTGCATCAGTTCCCCGACCTTAGCTTTGATGAACGCGCGACCCAAGCCTATCTCATGGAGCAATTGCAATCCATGGGTCTGGTTCCTCGCCCGGTGGCCGGGACCGGGGTGGTGGTGGACCTCGGAGACGGGCCGCGCGGTGTGGTTATTCGCGCAGACATTGATGCGCTGCCTCTGATGGAAGAATCAGACCATCCTTTTCGGTCGCAACATGCGGGCATTATGCACGCCTGTGGGCACGATGGCCATACGGCGATGCTTCTTGGCGTCGCCTCCGTGTTAGCGCGTCAGGAAATATTGCCGGGGCGGATACGTCTTCTATTCCAGCCCGCCGAGGAGCGATTCCCCGGGGGCGCTCAGCCACTCATTGCCGACGGGGCCTTGGACGGCATTGACCGTGTCTTGGGTCTCCACCTGGCCTCGGATTTGGACACGGGGTTGGTAGGCGTGATGACGGGTCCGGTGACGGCCAACGCCGATGAGTTCAGGATCTTGGTGGAAGGGCGCGGGGGTCATGGATCGCAACCAGAAAGCGCCGTCGATCCGATCGTGGCGGCAGCTAGCTTGGTCACGGGTCTTCAGACCATCGTCAGCCGAAACATCAGCCCGCGACAGGCGTCAGTGGTCACGGTGGGGACCATTCAAGGCGGCAGCAATTTTAACATCATCGCTCCCCGGGTCGCGCTGACCGGTACCGTGCGGACGTTTCGCGAGGAAGATCGGGCTCGGGTCCACGATCGGATGAAGACCTTAGTCGACCGCATCTGCCAAGCGCACGAGTGCCAGGGTACGCTTGACTACGCCTATGGATATCCGAGTGTGATGAACAGCCCTCGGGAGGCACAAGTGGCCGAACGCGTCGTGCTGGAACTCCTAGGTCCCGGAGCGGTTTGCCAACATGGCCCATTAATGGCCGGGGAGGACTTCGCCTATTACCTCGAACGAGTCCCGGGGTCATTTTTGATGCTTGGGTGTCGGAATCCCGCTGTGGGTGCGATCTACCCCCACCACCACCCCCGCTTTACCCTGGACGAGGCCGCACTGCCGATTGGGACAGCGGTGTTGGCCGAGACAGCGCTCGCCTATCTCACCTTGGAGATCGAACCCTTAGGAATGGAGGCACGGTCATGATTCCCGCAGCGATTCAATCGTTATTGCCGACTTTGACCGCCTGGCGTCGGCATCTTCATCAGCATCCGGAGCTGGGCTATGAGGAACAGGAGACCCAAGCTTTCATTATGCGGCAACTTGCCGATATGGGGCTCAAACCGTATGCGGCGGGCGAGACGGGCGTGGCCGTGGACCTGGGAACGTCGGGCCCCCGGGTTCTGGCGCGGGCCGACATTGACGCACTACCTATCGATGAGGAAGCAGACGTCCCGTATCGCTCGCAACGCCCCGGCGCTATGCATGCGTGCGGCCACGATGGCCACACCGCGATGATGCTAGGCGTGGCGTCTATTCTCCCCGATCTTCTGGCACAACGCGGAGGCCGGGCCCGTTTGATCTTTCAGCCCGCCGAGGAACGACATCCCGGCGGGGCCTTAAAGATGATTCGCGATGGGGTCCTGGACGATGTTGTCCGGGTCACCGGACTCCATCTCCAGGCCGAGATGGAAAGCGGTCGGATTGGCGCCCGGGTTGGGGTGCAGTCGGCCAACTCCGACCGCTTTGTGATTCGCATCGAAGGGCAAGGGGGGCACGGGTCGGCGCCGCACGAAACGCGTGACCCCGTGCCGGTGTTGGGACAAATGGTGACAGCACTCCAGACTTTGGTCTCCCGCATGGTCAACCCCGTCGACGCGGCGGTGGTCACTATTGGCGCGGTGCAAGCGGGTTCGGCATTTAATGCCATCCCGTCTTCGGCGGAAATTCGCGGTACGGTCCGGACGTTCCGACCGGAGGTTCAAGACCATCTTGAAGAGGCCATGGTCCGCATGGTGGCGGGCATTGCGGAAGCGTCCGGCCTTGAAGCCACATTGACTTACATGCGCGGGTATCCCAGCGTGGTAAACACGCCTGAGGAGCAGCGCCTGCTGCAAGCGGTGGTTGAGGAGCATGCAGGCTCCGGCGTCTGGATGGACGTACCGGAGCGCATGGGCGGCGAGGACTTCGCGTATTATCTCCACGAACGCCCCGGGGTGTTCTGGAATCTCGGCGCCCAACCGAGCCCGCATCCGTACCCTCACCACCATGGGAAGTTTACCTTTGATGAGTCAGTCATGCCGCTTGGCGTTTGGATTATGGCTCAGACCATTCTCGCCTTTTCCCACGCCGCTGTCACACAGTCATAAAGGAGGTCCTCACATGGCGCATATGGAAACACCTGCCCACGGGCAGCCCAAAGAAACGGTTCGCTCGGCCGCGCGACAAAGTTCAGGGCGCTTCATCCTGATTTTGATTGTGGCCGCTATTCCGGCATTTCTTGAGGGGTTCGACAACAACCTTTTCACCTATGGGGCACCGTACATTGTCCATAATGTGCATGGTACGGCGGCGCTGTTGGGGAGCGTGGCCACGGGCTATGCGCTGGGCATCGCCGTGTTTAGCATGCTCGGGGGTTATCTCTTTGACCGGACCCCCGTCAAGTATACGGTCATGGCCTCGATTGTGCTCTTCGCCGGGTTCACGGTGCTGACCGGCTATGTTACCAGCCCGGTGGGCCTTTGGATTTCCCGCCTTGGGGTGGGGCTGGGGGTTGGCGTTTTCCAACCAGCCGGCGCAGCACTGTTGGGCGACATTTTTTGGGAAACACGGGGTCGGGCGCTCTCCGTGTTCTCGGTGCTCTTTGGCCTTGGACTGTTTGTGGGGCCGTACCTCATCAATCCCTTTCTGCCCCATTACCAAACGCCGTTTGTCCTGTCGGGCGTCGCAGCCCTCATTTCGCTTGTGCTGTTTCAGATTTTCATTCCGCGCACGTACAAAGTCCTTGAGCGGCAGCAGTTGAAGCTCTCTGGAATGTTCAACCGCAACGTGATTATTCTTTCTATCGCCATTTTTCTCTTCGGCATCACGCTATTCGGTTTCCTTGGATACTACTCGGACTACCTGATTACCATCCTCCATCTGCCCGGCGGCACGTCGGCCGGCATCTACTCCATGGGCGGACTCGGGGGGCTGATTTGTGCCTTCCCGATTGGGTACGTGGCCGACAAAATTGGCCGTAAGCGCGGCGTGAGCCTGGCGTCGCTCCTCATCGTGATTGGCAGCATCGGGATGTTTTTGGTGTCCCGCGATGTGCCGCTCCTATATGTCCTGACCTTCTTGTTCGGCGCCGGGTGGGGCATCTTTGTGGGCCTCTCGGTCGGCTTGGCTCAGGATTCGACGGATGATGCCATCGCCGGGTCGGTGACCGGGTGGATCTACCTGGTGTTCAACATCGGCGCACTGTTTGGCGGGCCGATCTTCGCGGCACTGATTCCCGTCGGCTTTGTAACGGCCGGCCTCATCACGCTGGGTCTCACAAGCCTCTTGTCGCTGGTGCTGACGTTGTTTACGCGACCCGTCGTGCAGAGCAATATTGTCATCGAGTAGCCAGAACACGAGAGGGAAGGGATCAGGATGCGCACAGCCATTTATCACGTGATGATCGTCAATCCGGAGACGGAGCGGGTGGCGCCGGGAACGGTGCTCATTGGGGACGACGGAGGGATTGAGGCGGTGCAGGGACCGGGCGATCCGCCTTCCGAAAGTTCTGTTGCCGTTCTGGACGGTGGGGGCTTGTATCTGTTGCCCGGCCTTATTGACGCCCATGTGCATCTTAGGTCCGATGCGGTCGGCAATCGCGATATGGATGCCAAGCTCACCGCTGCCGATTTTATGGCGCGGGCGTTGATGAATGCGCGCATCACCCTAGAACGGGGCATTACGGCGGTACGGGACGCCGGTTCCTCGTTTGGCATTGGGGTGGCCGTGCGGCGGGCCGTGGAGGCTGGGTGGCACCCCGGTCCTCATGTGCGCACCGCTGGCGAACCGTTCAGCATAACCGGGGGGCACGGTGATCCCCAAAACAGTTGGCCGTCGCATGTGCACTGGGAGACGGGGACGATTGTGGACTCGGCCGATGATGCACGGCGAGCGGCGCGTCGTCAAGTCCGCGACAAGGTGGACTTCTTAAAATTCATGGCCTCCGGCGGCGTCTCCTCGGTCGGGGACAAAAGCACGGAGATTGGGTTGGGAGAAGAGGAAATGCGGGCCGCCATTGACGTGGCCCGAAATGCAGGCATTCGGACCATGGCTCACGCCCAGGCCGAGCAGGCCATCGACAACGCCATTCGAGCCGGTGTGGACAGCATCGAACACGGCTTTTATCTGTCCGACTGGGCGATTGAGACGATGGCGGCGCGCGGGATAGCGCTGGTGCCCACACTAAGCGCCATGGTGCAGATTTTGCAGCATGAAAGCCAGGTGGCGCCGACAACCGTGGAAAAAGCCAAGCTGGCACGGGATGCGCACTTTGCGAGCGTCCAGCGCGCATACGCTGGGGGCGTGCCGATTGTCATGGGGACCGATGCTGGGACCCCATTCAACTTCCATGGAGAAAACGCCCAGGAGTTGGTCTATCTAAGCCAGGCGGGGCTTTCTATGTGGGACAGCCTTAAAGCCGCGACCTCTGCGGCGGCCCGCCTTCTGGATTTGCCGACCGGTCGGCTGCAATCGGGATATTGGGCTGACCTGACCTTGTGGGCGGAGAACCCGGCGCAGGACTTGGGCGTTTTGTTGAAGGCGGACGCGTTCAAGGGCGTTGTCCAACGTGGGCGGGTCGTGCGATGGGAAGAGCCGAAGACCCAGACTTCGTCCGCCGTGTGACCCTTAAATGAAGGCAACGGCGCGTGAGGCAGCATGGTGAGAGGAATATTGAGATCATCATGAATGGCGTGGGAACATCCCACGCCGGTTGCCTGTGCGCCATTCTCATGGGCACGGGAAGGGGGGAGCAACAACAACGCTAGACGTGGCTGGATTCTGGGATGCGGAATTCTGTGAGGAAGTCCCGAAACACGGTGACCACTTTGGGTTGAAACTCGGAGGCGGCAATGACACAGCAAAAGTTGCTGATGACGGGATAGTTTCGCAAACGGAGCGGCACCAATAATCCCTGACGCACTTCGGAGCGAATGGACCATTCCGACATCATGGCAATACCCAGTCCGGCGATAACGGACGCCTTGATAATTTGGGAACTGCCAAATTCCATCAGGCGATTGGGTGCAATGTGATGGTCCGAGAATACCCGATCGACAATTTGCCGAATGGCGGACCCCGATTCGCGAAGAATCCAGGGTTCGTTGGCGAGATCAGCGAGGCCTATCTCGGGAGTCTGGGCCAGGCGATGTTGGGGAGGCACCACGACGACTAACTCGTCCTCGGCGAACGGCATCCGTATGATGCCATCGACGGTGATGTCGCCTTCAACGATACCGAGCTGCAAGATGCCTTCCGACACCCGCCGGGCAATCCGTCCTGAATTCATAATGGTAATCTTCGGCTGGACCAAGGGGTAGCGGCGGATGAACGCGGCGATCGCGTGGGGCAAAATATATTCGCCGTAAGTGAAACCGGCTCCGATGCTCAACAGGCCCGCGGGTTCATCGCGGAGTTCCCGGAGTTGTTGTCGGGTTTCGGAATCCCGCGTCAAAGCGCTGACCGCGTAATGGTACACAATCTTGCCGGCCGCCGTTGGGCGAACTGACTTCGTGGTTCGGTCCAGCAAGCGAACCCCATATTCTTCCTCAAGCGCCTCAATGATGCGGCTGACCGATGACTGTGTGAGAAACAGCTTTTCCCCCGCCCGCGTAAAGCTTCCCTGTTCCACTACCGTCCTATAGACCAGCAAGCTTCGGATCATGGTGTTCCTCCTCGCAGCATGAAAGATTTGCATGGGATTCACGATATAATCGCATTTTACACATTATTAGTACAACCATACACTGGTCTTGAATCGCGACATCCACTGCGACAGGAGGCAATTTGGTGAATCTCGCTCAATTTCCCCGTAGGCGTTATACCACTGGCTCTACCCCCATCCAACCGCTGAACCGTCTGTCAGACCTCTTGGGGGGGCCGTCCCTTTACATCAAGCGCGATGACATGTTGGGACTTGCCGGAGGGGGCAACAAGGCCCGCAAGTTGGAGTTTTTGATGGCTGACGCCATTGCCCAGGGTGCCGATATGGTGATCACCTGTGGCGCCGTACAATCCAATCATTGCCGGTTGACGCTGGCGGCCGCGGTCCAAGAGGGACTGCAATGCCATCTTGTCATCGAGGAACGGGTCCCGGGGAGCTACCGGCCCGATGCCAGCGGAAACAACTTCTTATTTCACCTCATGGGTGTGGATGGCATGACGGTGGTTCCCCCCGATACGAACATGATGTTGGCCATGCAGGAAGTTGCCGAGAGACTGTCCCGCCAGGGGCGCCGCCCATATATTATCCCAGGAGGCGGGTCCAATGCCATCGGCGCTACGGGCTATATTGCCTGTGCGGATGAATTAGAGTCGCAGCTCTTTGACGAGGCGCTCAATATCGACACGGTGGTGTGCGCCAGCGGCAGCGGCGGAACGCATGCCGGGCTTGTCGCCGGCTTTCACGGCAGCAACTCCCGAATTCCGGTGGTGGGCATCAACGTCCGTTTTCCCAAGGAGCAGCAAGAAGACACCATCTATCGCCTGGCCAGCGAAGCCGCCGACCGGGTGGGCGTTCTTTCTGTCATTCCGCGGGAGAATGTGGTGTGTTTCGACGAGTATGTGGGCCCCGGCTACTCCTTGCCCACATCGGAGATGGTCGAGGCCGTCAACTTGGTGGCGAGACTGGAAGGCATCCTGCTCGATCCGGTCTATACCGGCAAAGCCATGGCTGGCCTGATCGGGCTTATACGTCAGGGATATTTTACGAAATCCCAACGGGTTTTGTTTCTCCACACCGGCGGATGGCCTGCTCTGTTCGCATACACCGACCTCTTTTACGCCGACTGGGCGCGAAATCAGTAGATCCGAGGAAGTGATCGCTTTGAAGACCCTGGGAATCATCGGCGGACTCGGTCCGCTGGCCGGCGCACATTTTTACGAGCGTCTGGTCCATTTCACCCCTGCTGCAGGTGATGCGGGCCACATCCCGACAATTCTCATCTCCGATCCGGCCATTCCCAGCCGAATCCTTCACCTTACGGGTCGGGGCCCCTCGCCGGTGCCGCAATTGGTGTCCGTCGCCGAACGCTTAATTCAGGCCGGCGCCGACATCGTGGCCATGCCGTCAACCACGACCAGTTACTATTGCGATGAAATCCAGACTCAGATATCGGTCCCGCTCATTTCGCTAATCGGAGCGGTACGGGACACCCTGAGCCGCTGCGGAATTCGCAATGTAGGTATTCTGGCGACGACGCCAACCCGCACCCACCGCATCTACGAGGCTAGTTTTCGTGAGCGGGACATTCGATGGGTGTATCCCGATGATGCCTCGCAGCGGCGCGTGATGGACCTCATCACGGCGGTGAAGGGGATGGCTCCGACCGAGGATGCACGAAATCTTGGGTCTGAACTCCACGCGTTGATTGCGGGATCGTGGGCGGACGGCACCGATGCCGTGCTACTGGGATGTACGGAACTGCCGGTGATATGGAATCGATGGGATCCCCGGAATATTTCCGAAACCCGTTTTGTCTTCAGTGCGACGGATATCTTGGCAGAGACGACCGTATCCTTGGTGGTCGGCCATGTTGTCAGGCCGCTTTGACCGCGTCTACCACACACATCGCGAGATCCTGCAGCCAGTCAATGGGAGACCTGTGACTGTTCTAAAGCCACCGCACTTGTCTCGTTTAGGACCAGACCGTGCAGCAAGACCGCATAGCCAAAGGCCGAACAGCCTGTCTTGCCACTTCGACCATGCATTTTAGGAGAGGAGCGTGCATTCATGTTTCGAGCGCGTCGTCATTGGCTGTTGCTCGTGATCCCTTATTTATGGATTGTGTTCGCGGTTCCGCTCATCAATCGAATTCACTATGAACCCGGGGGGATTCCCTTCCTTATGCTCTGGATGGGTGCCGGCGTGGTCGTGACGTCCTTGTCGGTTGGCGCTGTCTTCTCCATTGACCGGCGTCGGAAGGCCCAGGGCAATGCCGGCTCGACAAGCGGCACGGAGGGAGGGCTGAACTGATGCGCTTTTTGATATCGGCCATCATCGTGCTGGGGACGACCATTGGCAGCGCCTGGATGGCCAGTCGCGGGAAGAAAATTAATCTGCAGGACTGGGCGGTCGGTGGACGTCAGTTCGGTGGGGTGCTCTATTGGTTTCTGAGCGCGGGCGACATCTTTACGACTTTCGCCTTCCTCGGCGCCAGTGGTTGGGCTTACGCGTACGGAGCGCCGGGGTTTTACATCTTCGGGAACGTCGCCTTGGGATACACCTTGGGCTATTGGCTCCTGCCGCGTCTTTGGGAAATCGGCAAAAAGCACCGCTTGCTCACTCAAGCCGATTTTTACAATAAGCGTTTCGGCACGCCTTGGCTCGGTTCGGTGTTGGCGGTCGTTGGGATTGTCGCCCTCATCCCATACATTGAGCTCCAATTCACCGGGCTTGGCCTCATTCTCAAGTTGACATTCGGATCGGCGGTTTCGACAGACTGGATGATTGTGTTCGCGGGCTTTATCGTGCTGGTCTTTACATTCTTGACCGGTCTGAAGAGCGTGGCGCTGGGGAGCATCGTAAAAGATGTGCTCATGGTGGCGATTCTCGCTTACATGGCCGTCATGGTGGGGGTGTTTACCCATGATGGCTCGCTAATCACCATATTTCACCACATGGACCAAACGCACCCGTCTTATTCCCGACTGCCGGGGTTGGTTCCGGCCAAGCACTACACCTCGTTATGGTTTATGTCCGCACTGATTGTGACCAACTTGGGATATTGGGTATGGCCCCAGACCTTTCAGTATGCGTTTTCCGCCCGCAGCGGCGATGTGGTCCGTCGCAACGCGGTATTTCAGCCGCTGTATGCCTTGGCGTATTTCTTCACTTTTGCCATCGGGTTTGCAGCCCTGTTGGCCGTCCCTGGACTCTCCAGCAGCAACGATGCCTTATTGGCGTTGGCCGCCAAATATTTCCCCGGGTGGTTTCTTGGCCTCTTGGCCGGTGGGGGGATGCTGGTGGCCATTGTACCGGGATCGCTGCTCATGTTGACGGCAGCTGCGCTTTTTGCCGACAACATCTACCGTGGCCTTCTTAAGCCGAGGGCGGACGACCAAGAGGTTCTCAAGGTCTCCCGCTATGCCTTGATTGGTGTGGCTGCCGTCTCGGTTGGGGTGGCGCTCTCCAACGACAAAACGCTGGTCTCCATTCTGCTGATTGCGTACTCCATGGTGAGCCAGCTAGCTCCCAGCGTTCTATTGAGCCTGCTGTGGCGGCGAATTACGAAATGGGGCGTCTTGAGCGGCGTCGTGGTGGGGCTTCTCGGGGTTACGGTTCCCACCCTCATCCACATCGAAACCCTCATTGGCAAGTCGATTGACACGGCCTTAATTGCGGTCGCCGCCAACTTTGTGGTGACGGTGGTCGTAAGCCTGTTCACCCAGCCGCCAAGCGAAGAGGCAATTCGGGTGGGCATCGAGCCGGCGTCCGGGGAGATGTATGCCGCGCCGGTGGTGGCGGCCGCGCCCCAGCCCGAACTTCATCAGTAATTGGGTAAGGAGGACAAGACTTTGGACGATAGAACGGCAGCGCTCCTCAAACGATCAAGGGAACGTCTGACGAGTGAGATTCTCGACGTCAGCCATTTCATCCATCAACATCCGGAAACTAGATTTGAAGAACGAGAATCCAGCCGGTTTTTGCGCGAAACACTTGAGCGAGCGGGGTTCGCCGTCACGAGCCCTGTTGGGACACTCGCTACCGCGTTTATCGCCAAGACGGGGACACCCGGCGGACCAGTGATAGCTCTCATGGCGGAATATGATGCGCTGCCGGGGATCGGTCATGCATGTGGTCATAACATTATAGCGGCCATGTCTGTCGGCGCCGGTCTCATGCTCAAAAGCGTATGGGATGAGCTAAACATCCAGGGGGAGCTTTGGATCATGGGGACCCCGGGTGAGGAAGGCGGTGGCGGAAAAATTGCGCTGTTGGACCAAGGCGCGTTTGACGGCGTGACGGCAGCAGCCATGCTGCACCCGGCGTCCAGCAACACGGCGTCGCCAATAATGTTGGCACGAGAGGGCATAGACGTGACCTTCTTGGGACAGGCATCCCACGCGGCGTCGGCTCCAGAGCGCGGCCGGGACGCCTTGGGGGCCGCGGTAGCGTTTTTGACGGTTATCAATGCGATGCGCGCCACCTTGAGAAGCGACGCCAACATCTACGGCAATGTTCGCGAGGGGGGTCAATCGCCGAACATCATCGTGGATCGCTGCAGCGTGCGCCTGCAAATTCGGGCGGCGGATACGGACTACATGAGTGAATTGGTTCGGCGCATCAAATCGGCTGCTGAAGGCGTGAGCGCCGCGCTTGGAACCCAGTTGGAATGGACGCGCTTTGTTCCGCCGTATCAGGAACTACGAACAGATCCGACTATGGCCGCCATTTTGGAAGACGCCTTTGCCTGGCTCGACCGGCCTGTTTGTACCGCCCCGCGTTCTGGCGGCTCCACGGATGCGGGAAACATCAGCCATCATGTCCCTACGCTGCATGGCAACATAGACATCGGGCCAATCCCGGGTCATTCCGAAGCTTTCGAATTGGCGGCCGGCGGTGAGTCCGGGGACCGTGCGGCGTTGGATGGCGCCTTTGCACTCGCGTACGTCGCTGCCACCATGCTGCAAGCTGTTCACTAGCCACCCCGTCTCGGCAACAAGAAACATACCGGGCGCCTTACGACTTCGATCGCAGGGCGCTCGTGTTGTTCTAAGCCGGGTTCCAAAACCGGGTCCACACCGCCAACCCACCAAGGTGGTGAAGGTCCATGTATAGGCCATTACGAGGCTAAATAGATGAACGATTCCAGTTAGTATTGACATACTATACTTATCTGGATTTAATATGGAAACGTATCCATATGAAAGGGGTGCAACCATGTTGAAAGGACGCTTAGCTGCGTTGGCACTAGGGTCGCTGTTGGCCAGTGCTGCACTCGCCGGGTGCGGGGGCGGGACCTCAAATTCGGCTTCCGGGTCCGGTAAGGATTTGGTGTACTTCATCTTTACCGGCTATAGTTCACCATATTTTGCTCCGATGGCAACGGCTGTAAAACAGGCCGCTCAGTACTATCCCAATCTCAACCTGAAGATTGTGAACGCCAATGGCTCCCCGTCCCAAGAAGTGACTGACATTAACGAGGCCGTTGCAAACAACGCCAAGGGTATTATCCTGAACCCAGTCAACGGGGCGGTAACTAGTGCGGCCATGCACGCCATGAAACAAGGCGTCCCGGTCATCACCATCGACCGAGACGTCAACAACCCCAAGGGTCGCAAGCTCTTTATTGGCGACAACGACCACCAGTTGGGTGTTGAGCAGACTAAGTACGCGATAAAGTACCTCATCGCGAACAAGGTTCCAAAGCCTTGGAATGTTGTGGTTTTGACGGGGACGCCGGGTTCCAGCACCGCAATTGATCGCGCGGCAGGTGCCATGTCGGTGTTGAATCCTTATGTGTCAAATGGCTCGGCTAAAATTGTCCTCAACCAAACTGGGCAGTTTGCTACGAACACCGCCCAAACCGTGATGTCGGAATTCTTAGCAAAAAATAGCCACGTCCAATTGGTGGTCGCAGGAAATGACGCGATGGCTTTGGGGGCGATTACGGCGTTGCAAAACGCGGGACTCAAGCCTGGAAAAAGCGTCTTTGTCGTCGGTGCCGATGCACAGCCGCAGAGTTTGACGGACATTCAGAAGGGGACGCAATTGGACACCGTGACGCATGCACCGTTTGTTGAGGCCTATTGGGCGGTAGAGGCGATGGACAACATCTTGCAATACCACGTCAACCCACCGGCCAAATACGCAGCAAAGGGCCTCATCATTCCCATGACATTGGTCACGAAGAGTAATGTCAGCCAGATCTCAGGATGGGGGACTCCGAAAACAGTTCCCGCATTGCCCTATGGGCACGCATCTAGTCACAAAGTGAGTCAATAGAGTGGGGAGAGGCCCTGGGAGACAATCTGGGGCCTCCGCATCTTAGGGAGGGATGCCTCGTGGCAGTTGCTCACGATACACCATTGTTGTCTATTCGCGGTCTCTCCAAAGCGTTTGGACCTGTTCAGGCGGTGAATAATGTCAATCTTGACATTTATAGTGGCGAGGTTGTCGGGCTGGTTGGGGACAATGCCGCCGGTAAATCCACGTTTCTAAGTCTTTTGACCGGCTATAACCAGCGCGATGCCGGAGAGATTTTCTACAAGGGCGAGCCCAAACAGGTCGCATCGCCGCGTGCTAGTCGCAACCTGCTGAAGATTGAGATGGTGTATCAGAATCTTTCATTGGCACCAGATCTAACGGTATGGCAGAACATGTTTTTGGGCGAGGAGAAGACCAAGGGGCGGTGGTTCAATAACCGATCGGCGATGATTGCCGATGCCGATCGGGTATTGTCAGAGCTTAACGCACGTGCGCGTGCGTCTGATTTAGTTGGTACGCTATCGGGAGGAGAGCAGCAGTTGGTGGCCATTGGCCGGGCGTTGCTATTCGACCGGGAACTCATCATCATGGATGAACCAACCGCCGCTATTTCGGTGGCTAAGATTTCCGATGTGCTGAAGCTCATTTTGCAACTAAAGGAACGGGGAAAGTCGGTGATCCTCGTGAGCCATCGCTTAGAGGATATTCTAACGGTTGCAGACCGCATTGTGGTGTTCTCGCATGGTGCCGTGAAGACTATTTTGACGAACCAAAACCTTGATATCACTGATTTGGTGAAGGAAATGTTTGAACCAAGGGGGGCGGCGAAGTGAAAAGTATCAGCACAAAAGTATTCGGGCCCTCCGGGAGTGTCCGCCGGCCAATTCTCTTTTTGGTAATTGCACTTATCCTTTCGGGCATTGTTGCCCCGTCATTTTTGACCTCTCGCAACATCAATGCGCTCCTGGTGAGCTCCAGTTTCTTGGTGGTTATCACGATCGGTGAAGCGCTAGTGATCATGACCGGAATGATTGACCTTGGTGTTGAAAGCATTTTAGCCTCAGGTGGAATGCTCGTCGCCTTCTTAACCGTTATGCAGCATCTATCCGCGGGCGTTGCCATTCCGTTCACCCTGGTGAGCGGCCTCTTTGTGGGGCTGGTTGTGGGCCTCTTGGTCACCAAGGGACGGATTCCCTCTTTTATTGTAACTTTAGGAACCTATTGGGGCCTTAAGGGTATTGCTCTCTTATTCAACGGTGGAAACTACATCAGCCCTAATAGCGGGGAGTTCTCATTCAGTGGTCTCTCGGGAACGTTTTTAGGTATGCCGACGTTGGTGGTCCTAATGGTGGTATTGGTGGCCGTCGCCCAACTACTCTTTTCCTACACCCCAGCTGGCACATGGATTCGGGCTGTTGGCTCGAACGAGATGTCAGCCAAGACAGTTGGTCTTAACATTGATGCCATGAAGATCGGCATGTTTATGATATCGGGCCTCCTTGCTGCTTTTGCCGGGATTCTCATTGCCTCGTGGCAGGGGTCCATGTACCCGACGACTGGCGCAGGATACTCCTTGCAGGCAATCGCCGCCGTCATACTAGGAGGCATCCCCTTCACGGGCGGCCGCGGATCTATCGTGGGCGCCGCCATTGGTGCATTGATTATCGGTCTAATCAACGACATCATCGTCTTGGTTGGTTTGCCGTCGCTCTACGAATACATTTTTGTTGCCATCATCCTTGTCATTGCCGGACTGCAAGCCCGGGCGGCTCGTGGGGCGGTCGTTAAGTAGATGGCGACAATTAAGGATATTGCACGACGTGCGGGAGTTGGGGTTGCGACCGTCTCCCGCGCCCTAAATCGGAGCGGGTATGTCAGACCGGAAACATTGACGAAGATCGAGCAAGTCGCTGACGAGCTTGGGTACGTCCCAAATCGCCAAGCCCGTGCCATGGTAAATGGTTCAACTCAGACATTCGGAATTTTAATTCCTGATATGGATAACGCGCTCTTCATGCGCATCGTCCGCGGGATCAACGATTTTGCCTATCCCTTGGGATACTCTCTGTTGGTTATGGACTCTCGGGGAAATCCGGAGCGCGAGCGGCGGATATGTCGAACTATGCAGGAACTCCGCGTGGATGGATTGGTGCTGTTTGCGACCCCCGGTACCGCGAATTTGTTAACCACGCTTGATCGGACGCTGCCCGCAGTCGTTATTGACCGATTGTTGCCATCGTCGGATGTTCCCCAAGTGTCTGTCGACCATTATAAGGGTGCCAAGGATGCTGTCGGTCTTCTGTTAAGCGTCTGCCAGTACCCCCCGGCCATGATTTCCGGTCCTGAACAGGTAACGAGTTCGGAAGCCCGTCTACAAGGATACCGAGATGCACTCCGCAGCGCGGGCGTTTCGCCCAAAGACGAAAGGATTGAGAGTGGAGGTTATACTTACGAGGGCGGTTATCAGGCAATGAGGGGTCTTCTAACGCGTGGCCGTTCCTTAGATGGGGTGTTTGCCGCTAATGACCTCTCCGCTTTAGGGGCCTTGAGAGCTATTCGAGACGTGGGGCTCCGCTGCCCCGACGATGTCCGAGTTGTTGGATTTGACGATATTGAGGCAACCAGGTATGTGTACCCGTCGCTTACGACGATTCGTCAACCAATGGATGAAATCGGCCGCGTCGCGGTGGACATGCTGGTCAAGCGGGTAACCGGGGAACTGGTTGAGGTCGATCCTGTACTGTTGGCAGGCAAGTTAATCCGGAGAGAGTCATGTTAAGAGTGTCGAGTGATGGCCCCCGGTCCTGGCCACGGCCGTTGCCGACGTAGAGTCGGTGGACACAACCGTGGAGAGCGTATCGTAATCGACCTTGGTACCCCCGGCGCTAAGATGGAGGGGGAGACGGTTATTCGGGCACGGCGCCACGATGTGTTCCCAAATCCGCGTGTATATGTTTGTCTAGGTACATAGAGGAGGGGCATATCGTGCAGGCAGAGGAATTTCGTCAACATTTTCCAGGTCTTAGGGATATCGTTCACTTATGCAGCTGCAGTCAAGGTGCACAATCGGACCGCACGATTGTGGCTATGAACGAATTCATGAACAGTTGGCGGAACGGGATTGCGCCTTGGGATGAATGGATGGGGATGGCGGACCGGGCTCGTGAGGCATTTGCTGCGCTTATCAACGCGTCGCCGCGTGATGTGGCAGTGGTATCGTGTGCGTCGGAAGCCGCGTTTCAAGTGGCGTCCACTCAGGAGTACCGGCCAGAGCGGGCAGCAATCGTAACCAATGACTTGGAGTTTCCCTCGATCGCCCATGTCTGGTTAGCAGCCCAACAAAAGGGGGCGGAGGTCCGTTTTGCCACGGAGACGGATGGGGTTGTGGCGACGGAGCAGTACCTCGAACTCATCGACGAGAGCGTGGCGTTGGTATCTGTTCCCCTGGTCACCTACGCCAACGGGATGCGGTTTGCCGTGGAGGAAATCAGCCAGAAGGCGCACCAGGTGGGCGCCAAGGTGGTCGTTGATGCGTATCAAGGAGCCGGTGTGATACCAATCGATGTGAATACCATGGGCTGTGACTACCTCTTTTCGGGGGCTCTCAAGTACTTGTTAGGGATTCCGGGGATCGCATTTCTCTGGACGCGTCCGGAGGTTGGAAGAGAAGTCGAACCCATTTTGACGGGGTGGTTTGCAAGACAGAGTCCCTTTGCCTTCACACCGCGGGTGCTGGATTACAGTCCGGATGCCCGCCGCTTTCAGACAGGCACCCCAGGAATTGCGGCGGCCTATGCGTCGGCTGCGGGCTTGTCGCTGATTAACGAGACCGACCCCCGGGACGTGCTTCAGCACGTGGAAACCCTTGCTGATGTGCTTCAAGAAGGCCTGATTGACCTCGGATATGACCTATATTCACCGCTTTCGGTCCCTGCCAGGGGCCCCCAAGTTGCGGTCTATTCGCAGAACCCCGAGCCTCTTTCCGCGTTTCTCAAGGCTCGGCACATCTATGCAAGCCCTCGGGGGAGGGCCATCCGATTGAGTCTTCATTTCTATAACAATGTCGAGGACGTGAAGCGGACGATTCAGGCGTTTGCTGCCTTTCGCGATGAGCATCCGAGAAGCGTCTCGGTGCTGTGACGAAGATTGTTTCTGGAAGTTCAGCATGATGTCCGTGTCTTTTTGTGGACCGCGAGGTCATGAAGAGTTCGGCGGACCGGCGCTCAGCCTTCTTTAGTTCACGAGGAGAAATGACTGCGCAGACCCACGGGTCGCATCCCGCGGCTAAAGCTGCATCAACTGTTGGGCAAACGCCCTTTCACTTAGGCGCCCGTCCGCCCACGCGCCGATGTCGGTTGGGAGGGGCTTGCTGAGGGCGTCCCGGATGACGTCTAGGCGCGACACCGGAACGCTGAGATGGCGTGCACCTAAACCCACGAGATAGCGCGCCCAGTGGGGATCGGCAGCGAGATTTCCACACACATGGATCGTCAGAGAATGGCGCTCGGCTTCGGATATCAGCATGGTGATGGCGCGGGCCAACGCAAGCGGGCTGTCCGTGCCGCGGCTCGTGGTTCGGTCACTGGCAAAAAGGTATTGACTCAAGTCATTTGTCCCTAAGGAAATAAACTGGCAGCCCTCCCGGTGGAGATCAGGAAGCAGCCAAAGCAGCGCGGGAACTTCGGCCATGACCCCCAACTCTATGGCGCCTGCCGGGACATGTTGCGCTCGACATGCCTTCTCAAACGCCAATCGACAGAATAGCCAGTCCGATATGCTGGCAATCATGGGAAACATGACTGACAAGGACGGTTGATGATGGCGCCAGGCGCTTACAATGGCGGTCAGATGCTCGTAAAACAGTTCGGGGTGCTGGCGGTACACGCGAACCCCGCGCCTACCTAAGGCCGGATTGGTTTCCTTTTCCATGCTCCATGGCAAAAGAGGTTTGTCGGAACCAATATCCAGGGTCCGAATAATGATCGGCTTAGGTGCCTGTTGAAAAAGGCGGGTTAGGAGCCGCGTCTGACCATCCATGTCGGGCAGCCGTCCCTCGGCTGCGAAGGCAAGTTCAGTCCGAAGAAGTCCGATTCCCTGCGCGCCCAATTGCGTCGCCTTCGCCGCCTCGGCTATCGAGCCGATATTGGCTTGGACGGTGACATCCTTGACGACCGGGGGTGGTGGGGCGGGGGGCGCGACTTCCACGGGCTCGAATGGGGGGGATCCGTCCAAGAGTTCGATTATGCCATGGTCTCCATCCACGAACACCCAATCCCAGGACGCCAACCGCTCCCAGTCGTCGCCATGATCCACGGCGACCACGGGAACGCCCAGGCCTTGGGCAATGAGGGCTGCATGCATGGTCGGGCTTCCATGTTGCACAATCGCGCCCTTTACCGTGTCAGGCCAGGTCGAGACCTCCTGCACGGTGAGCCTTGATGTCACAATAATGCTGTTTTCGGGAATGGGACTCGGAACGTGGGTCGGGGAAAGCTGCTCAACCCAGAGTTCGGCCACGTCACGCACGTCCTGAGATCGCTCGCGAAGATACGGGTCATCCAGCGCCTCGAGTTGCGACGCGAAGTGCTCGGCTGCCTGTCGTATGGCTTGTGTCGGCGGCAATCCTCGCCGCGAGGCTTCCTCGACTTGGCCTATTAAGGCGGGATCAGCCAACAATGCGCGGTAGACGTCGAGAATTTCATCGGTAGCATGCCTCGGCCTCTCCGGAGTGTCCAGCGCAGCCTGCGCCCGAATTCGGGCCTCATCGATAGTCACCGCACCCTCGGATTTGACCTCGGTTTTTGCGACCGGATACACGCGGCCGCGCGCCTGGCCTCCTGACAACGGCCGGGCACTGATCTCCATGAAAATCACCTTCATCCCAAAAACTACTTGCCGCATTGCACGAGATAGGCCATAATAGCATCACAATCGAATGAATTGTCAATCTGGTTCGCTGGGAGAGACAATGAGACAAACCCGGCAACGCGTCTGCGTTGCGGGGTTTTTTATTTGGAGGGTTACGAATGGTTGTTGTTGTGGGGGGCGGCGCGTCAGGCTTGGGCACGGCGTGGGACCTCCTCTTGCGCGGCATTCCCGTGACCGTGGTGGAGGCGGAAGATATCGGGCGAGGCACCTCTGGTCGCTTTCACGGTCTACTCCACAGCGGTGGGCGCTATGTGGTGTCCGATCCCCGTTCTGCTCGGGAATGCCGCGAAGAAAATGACATCTTGCGGCGCATCGCTCCGTCCGCTATTGAGCCGACCGGCGGCTACTTTGTCGGCGTCGGAGATCAAGACACCAGCTATATCGACGAGTGGTTAAAAGGGGCAGATCAGGCTGGGATTCCCGTACGCCCGGTCTCACGGAAAGAATTAGAGGAAAAGGTGCCAGGCATCCGACGCGAATCCCATGCGGCATACTTCGTGCCGGACGGCGTATTGGAGGGCTTCACCCTCTTAACCTTGCTGAAAGATAATATTGAAAAAGCAGGAGGAACCATTTTACCGAACACGCGCCTTGAGGCCGTCCGGCATACAAACGGCCGGGTTTCAGGGGTTTCCGTCAGCACGCGGAACGGGGTTCTCGACATCAATTGCAATGTCGTGGTGAATGCGGCCGGCCCTTGGGCGAGCGACGTGGCGCATCTCTTCGACGACGGATTTTCGATGCAGCGTGCCGCGGGTATGATGCTCATCTTTGCAAACCGCATGGTGCCCCAAGTAGTGAACCGATTGGCGCCGCCGGGCGATGGTGATATCTTTGTGCCTCATGGCGAAACCGTCATTCTCGGCACCACCGATGTACCTCAGGATAGTCCGGAAGCACCGGTGCCGACACGCGCCGAGGCCCGTCGGCTGCTGGCGTTGGGAAGCGAGTTGTTCCCCGCTATTGAAAGTTGGCGGGTTCTGCGCGCGTTTTGCGGTGTGCGCCCACTCTTTCAGAAAGACGTCCGGGACGTCAAATCGCGCTATGTCAGCCGCGACTTCAGCGTCATAGACCATGGTGCCCGACATGGGCTGGAAGGCGCATTCTCGCTGGTGGGCGGCAAGTGGACGACGTATCGTTTGATGGCTGAAAGCGTGGGTGACGAGGTGTGTATGTACTTGGGGGTTGACACCGCGTCAATCACGGCATCGACCGCGCTGTCTCCAGTAAATCGGCCAGGGCCCGCGGGCGGCCCTTTGGTGTGCGAGTGCGAGGGTGTCACCCGCGATTCGCTGGCGTCGCGCATGGACTGGTCCGTCGATGATTGGCGGACCGGGACTTGGTTTGCCATGGGGCCGTGTCAAGGAACCATGTGTGCACACCGCGCGATCGCCCTGAGAACCCCGCGGTATGGCCCCGAACACACTTTGGGGGAGTTGGCCCGTCTTCGAGAAGAGCGGGACAAAGGGATGTGGCCGGTGGCTTGGGGAGACAACGCGCGAGAGGCCGTGTTCAATCGCGCCGTTCGATTCCAAACGCTGGCCGAGGAGGCAGGGAGCGATGAATGGGAGTGACGTGGTCATTATTGGGCGAGGACCAGCCGGATTGCTCATGGCTACCCTGGTGGCAGAATCTGGCGGTCGCGCTATGATTGTGGCAGATGGGCAAGGTTCACTGCCGCTGTGGGGCGGTCAGTTTGACTTTCGCAATTACAACGACGAGGGCAAGCCACTGAAGGATCCCTTTGCCTGGTGGACTCGTCAACCTGACCATCCCGGGGGAACCGTCTCGGGCGCCGAGTGGAATGGCTGGTGGGATCATTTACGTCAATTGTGGCACCGTATCGGCATCCCGACCACACCCCGCGTTCCGCGGAAAAACACGGTGCTGCTGACGCCGTTGGGACGGCTTCGTCCGACCTTCTTGGCGCCCCAATGGCACTTTACCCAGTCAAGGGCGGGTCCGGTCACGCTGGTCAGCATCCCCGGGCTCATGGATTTTCAAGCGACGGCTGCCGCGCAGCATTACCAGGTGGAGACTGGGCAGGCGGCAAATGTCATCGAAATTTCGACGCCACCGTCTTGGCACGCGAGATGGCAGCCGCTGCAGTGGGCATGGTTTTTGGACAGCATGGAAGGACGACGGTGGATGCTCCAAGAGCTCCGTCGCGTGCGCCTCGAACCGGACCGCCCACTCCTCTTTCCGCAGATGCTCGGTGTGGAGGAGGTTGAGCCGTTGATGCAATCGATAGCGGAAGTGACGGGGCGATTCGTTGGGGAGGTCCCGCTGTTGCCTCCGGCAATTGGTGGCCTTCGGATTCAACGGCGTTGGGAGCGGTGGCTAAAGCGTCAGGGGGTAAGGTTTGTCAGCGGTCGGGCCTCCGAGATTTCACGCCGCAACGTGCTGGTGTTGACCAATGGCCGTCGTATTCCTGCGGGCCACCTGGTTTTAGCGACGGGCGGCGTGCTCGGAGGCGGTATCCGGGTTTGCCCTGATGGCCACTTGGAACATTCTGTGACTGGCTTGGAAATCGGTAGCGTATCAACCCTATCGGACTTAGGGCGGGCAGGATTCGCCCAAACCGACAATGTGCCGATCGCGGTGGGTCGGGAAGTCGGGGACTGTGACCCGGATCGCCACGGGGACGGCGGAGCCGTGATTTTATGGACAGTCCACCAAGCGTACCAAGCCCTTGCGCACCATGACGCGCAGGCGGAGGAGCGATGACGATGGCGCAAGAGATGTGGGAGCATTTTGATGCGTGTCTAAAATGCACGCTTTGTGTGAGCCAATGTCCGGTGATGTCGGTGAATCCCGACTTTCCCGGGCCCAAGGCGCTGGGGCCGGAATGGTCGCGGACAGCGCACCAACACGATATGGCGCCCATGGAGCATGTGGATGACTGTACCTTTTGCCAAATTTGCGAGTCGGCCTGCCCGGTCGACGTACCGATTGCCCATCTCATCGCTGACCATAAAGCCAAAGTCACGCGTGATTGGCGAAGACGGGTGCGGGATGGATTGCTTGCCCGACCACACTTAGCGGCCCGTACCGCCGTAATCGGTGATGTTCCGGGTCCGCTGCGACGTCTAGCGGGCATTTCTCCGGGGGTTCGCCTCCCACGCCGTCGGCCCAGTGCGGTGACCGGATTGGGCGAGCCGCTGGGGTTGCCGCGCGGCAAAGTGGGCTTGTTTCTCGACTGCTACACCAAAGGCTATGATCCGGGGCTGGGGCGGCAAGCGTCAGAGCTTTTGCGCCTTTGGGGATTTGAGGTGGTGGCGCTGCCCGCGCACAGCGGCTGCTGCGGCGCAGCCGCGTACGCGTCCGGTAATCCATCATTGGCACGGACGAACGGTCGCCGCCTCAAGGGCATCATGGAGCCGGCCCTTTCGAAACTTGATATGGTGATTACGCTGAACGCGACGTGCGATGGGACGTTGCGCGATGAATGGCCCAAATATTATGGGTTATCTTTTGATGTCCCGGTGGTTCCGTTCGATGAGGCCGCCATGGAGGCCCCCAAGGAATTTTGGGACCGACTTCGGACCGTGTCCGATGATCCCGTTCTTCTCACCCATACGACCTGCCGGGGAAAAGTCGCGCGCGGCGATGGCCAGTTGTATTCGCTGGCAGAGCGAGCCGGCTATACCGGCGCCACACCGGCTGAAGCGCTTTGTTGCGGGGCCGCGGGTTCGTATGCGTTCAAGGTGGAGCATGAGAAAACCGCAGGTCGGCTGGGGGGAGCCTTGGCAAAAGAGGTTCAGCGAGTGCGCGCTCAAGGGGTGATGACGGACAGTGGAACCTGTGCCATTCATATTGAGCAGGAAAGCGGCGTCACAGCGCGTCATCCCGCCTTTTGGCTATACACGCGCTATGTAAAGTACATCGAGGAGGCCAACTAAGATGGCACACCATCCGCTGGAGATTCCGACTATCATACCCGCTATTCGCGATCCAGACGAATGGACCGCGTTGCCCCCGCCGCTATCCTCTCCCCGTTGGGTCTTCATTCTTGGCGGCACGCCTGATGCGCTGGCGGAGGCTACCGGGCTTTTGCACCGCCAGGGGTGGCGTGTCTTCGTGCACGTGGATATGATGCGGGGCATCACGACGGATTTAGAGGGACTTCGGTTTTTAACCGAGTTTGTCGACCCTGACGGGATTATTAGCACGCACTCTCCGGCTATTATTCATGCCAAGCGCATTGGCCTTGTGGCCATTCAGCGGATTTTTCTACTCGACAGCCAGTCCGTTGACACGGGGATCCAACAAGCGCAATCGACGCGTCCCGACGCGGTGGAAGTGTTGCCCGGCATCCTGCCGCGAGTCACGGCCCGTGTTGTCCGCGAAGCCCATTGTCCGGTGATTGCCGGGGGACTGGTGACAACCATCCAGGAGGTTGAGGTCATGAAAAGGGCGGGTGTGCGCGGATTGTCTACCAGTGCTCAATCGTTGTGGCTCGATGCCCGCTCGGAGGGGGTTAAACCATGATTCGTCGTTATCGCATTCGGGATTCCTTGGGCGTACACGCCCGGCCCGCCGCGAAGCTGGTCAAAGCCTTGGCGTCAATCCCGGGCAGCGTCGTTATTGAATACGACGGCCGACGGGTCAATGCCAAGAGCATTCTTGAGGTGATGAGTCTCGGGATACGGGGCGGAGAGTCGTTTGCATTGGAGTGCGAGGCGGACCAAATCGACGCATTGGATCGGGTCGACGTCGAATTGTTGGACATTCTGTCGAGTGAATAAAAATTCACATAAGTTAGAACGGGCAGGGAAATGCGCCTACCGTGGAGAATGAGAAAGATACCACACAGGAGACACGGAGAGTTGCAGCTGTTGGCTGAGCTCTCCGTGTCTATTTCTTTTCAGCGAGGAGGTTGTTAACGTGGCAATGCGAACTGCCCGTGGGAAAACCGGATGGCGTGCGACCACATGGGGGGAACTGCTGTCTGAGTTTCTAGGCACCTTTGTTTTGCTGTCATTCGGGGATGGGGTCGTGGCCGTGGCGGTGGTGGGCCTCACCATGTCGGGCCGGACGTCGGTGATTTTCCAAGGTGCGGGAGGTTGGCTTCTCATCACCTGGGGCTGGGCCTTGGCGGTAGCGATGGGTGTCTACGTCGCAGGCGGGGTGTCGGGCGCCCATATGAATCCTGCAGTGACCTTCGCCATGGCCCTGAAGGGGGACCTGCCATGGAAAAAGGTTGTTCCGTACTGGCTTGCCCAAGTGGTCGGGGCATTTGCTGGGGCTGCGCTTGTTTATTTAGATTATTATCATGCCATCAATGCATGGAACCTCGCCCATCACGTGGCAACCCGCGCATCGGCGGGGGGACTCACGACGTTTAGCATCTTTGCAACATTTCCCGCTCAATATTTTCACGGCAATATGCTGGGGCCATTTTTGGACCAGGTGATTGGCACGTTCTTCCTAGTACTCTTTGTGCTGGGCATAACCGATGCGAAGAACAGCGGCGTAAAAAGCAACTTGGGCGGATTTATGGTGGGCATGGCTGTGGCGGCCATTGGCATGTCCTTTGGCGTGGACGCCGGATATGCAATTAATCCGGCCCGTGATTTTGGCCCTCGACTGTTTACCTGGCTGGCTGGATGGGGGACTAATGCCTTTCCCGGGCCGTCGGGCTATTGGTGGGTGCCCATTTTGGGACCATTGGTCGGCGGCGGTATCGCACCATTTATTTACCAGTGGTTTATCGCGAAAACCTTGGAACGACGGCAGGCGACAGACGTCCGTTCGGCTCAAGCCCACGATCCGGCCGCTTCGGAGTGATTCACGCGACGAGAAAGGAGAAGTCCATGAGCAACGAATACATTTTAGCGTTGGACCAGGGCACGACCAGTTCGCGGGCTATTTTGTTTGACGTCAATGGCCAACCGGTGGCCGTTGGCCAGCGCGAGTTCACCCAGTACTACCCCAAGCCGGGATGGGTTGAACATGACCCGGAGGAAATTTGGTTTTCTCAGTGGTCGGCCATTCAAGACTGTTTGAAAAACGCCAAAGTCGATGCCGGCCAAATTAAAGCGATTGGCATCACGAACCAGCGGGAAACGACGATTATGTGGGACAAGGAAACAGGAAAGGCCGTCCACAACGCGATCGTTTGGCAGTGCCGGCGCACCGCGGAATATTGCGACCGGCTGCGCGAGCAGGGATACCAAGAAGTTTTTCAACAAAAGACGGGATTGATTTTGGACGCCTATTTCTCCGGTACCAAAGTGGCATGGCTTTTGGACCAGGTATCCGGACTTCGAGAGCGGGCGGAGCGGGGCGAGATTTGCTTCGGCACGGTGGATAGTTGGCTGATTTATAAGCTGACGGGCGGCCAAACTCACGTGACGGACTATTCCAATGCCTCAAGAACAATGATGTTCAACATCCATTCGCTGCAATGGGATCCGGAGCTCTTACAGATTCTCAATATCCCCGAGTCCGTTTGCCCTCAGGTCGTAGACTCCTCGGCAGTGGTAGCCCACACCACCATCGATTTATTCGGTCGGGAGATCCCGATAGCGGGCATCGCCGGTGATCAGCAGGCGGCCTTATTTGGGCAGGGATGCTATTCGCCGGGGATGGCGAAAAACACCTATGGAACCGGATCCTTTCTCCTCATGAACACCGGAAAGGAACCTGTGCCGTCGAAAAATGGACTGGTGACCACGATCGCGTGGGGCATCGACGGACAAGTGGAGTATGCGCTTGAGGGATCGCTCTTTGTTTCAGGCGCGGTGGTCCAGTGGCTTCGCGACGAACTGAGGATTATCGGGCAGGCCGCGGAGACGGAGGCATTGGCACTCTCGGTTCCCGATACAGGCGACGTCTACCTGGTGCCCGCCTTCGTCGGGTTAGGAGCGCCGTATTGGGACAGCTACGCGCGCGGGACCATTGTGGGCATTACGCGCGGCACCAATCGAGCCCACCTTTCCCGCGCGGCGTTGGAATCGATTGCCTACCAAACGCGCGACGTCTTGAGTGCCATGATCCAAGACAGCGGCAAAACGGTGGACGTGTTGCGGGTAGACGGCGGGGCCATCAACAATGCGTTTCTTGCCCAGTTTCAGGCGGACATTTTGGGTTGTCGCGTGGAACGGCCCGCGGTGACTGAGACGACGGCCATGGGCGCCGCGTTTTTAGCGGGACTTGCGGTCGGGCTCTGGCCTGACCGGGATGCGCTGTCCAAGACCCTGGCAGTGGAGGCGACCTTCTCCCCTCAAATTAGTGAGGCCGATCGCGACGCATTGTACGGGCGCTGGCAGCAGGCGGTCGAACGTTCGCGGGACTGGGTTCAGCGGGAAGGGGGGGGCCGGCCAAGATGAAAAAGGTGGTCAATCGCGTTGAGGATGTCGTGGACGAGGCCTTGGACGGGATGGCCTTGGCGTTCCCCGCTTATGTGCGCCGGATTCCCAATACCAATGTCTTGGCGCGGGCTGTGCCCAAGAAAGGCGGACGCGTCGGGCTGGTGTCCGGCGGCGGATCCGGCCACGAGCCCGCGCACGGCGGATATGTAGGGTACGGGATGCTGGATGCAGCGGTAGCCGGCGAGGTCTTTACTTCACCGACCCCCGACCAAGTGCTCGAAGGGATTCGAGCGGCCAACCACGGTGCCGGAGTTCTCCTCATCGTCAAGAACTATACCGGAGATGTGATGAACTTTGATATTGCGCGTGAGCTGGCCGAGGCAGAAGGCATCGAAGTGGCCTCCGTGACGGTCGATGACGATGTTGCCGTTCAGGATTCCCTTTACACGACCGGGCGGAGAGGCATTGCCGGCACGATCTATGTGCATAAGATTGCAGGCGCCCTTGCCGAACGGGGCGCCTCGCTGGCCGAGGTCAAAGCCGTTGCGGAATCGGTCATTTCTCGGGTCCGCTCGATGGGGTTTGCACTCACGCCGTGCACAGTTCCCGCCAATGGCACGCCAACTTTTACGCTTGAGGAAAATGAACTGGAGATGGGCATCGGGATTCACGGGGAGCCTGGCATCCAGCGTGAATCGGTCCGTCAAGCTGATGAGTTAGCCGAGTCCATGCTGGACCGCCTGTCGTCGGATTTGGACCTTAATTCGCCGGCGAGGCTTGCGGCAATGATTAATGGGATGGGCGGCACGCCCATGCTTGAACTGGCCATTTTAGCCCGAAAAGTGGCGCACTGGAGTCAGGACAAGGGTCATGACCTTCGCCGCATTTGGATGGGAGAATATATGACCTCGCTTGAGATGCAGGGCGCTTCGCTGACCCTTCTGAGTCTAGATGACAGGCTTCAAGAACTGTTGGATGCTCCTTCAGACACGCCGGCATTAAGGCAGGGGGTGGCGCATGACTGAATCGGACTTCGTTGCACTGTGGCGCGCTTTTTATGACAAGGTAACCGCCAAGCGCGATGAATTGAATCAGTTGGATGCGGCTATTGGTGATGGCGACCATGGGACCAATCTGGCCCGGGGTCTTGGCCGCGTCGTCGAGGAGCTGAAGCCTTCGGGATCGCTGCGGGCATCGTGTCGAATGGTGGGCATGCGGCTTTTGAGCACCGTGGGAGGAGCGTCAGGGGCCCTTTGGGGATCGGCCCTGGTGAGCGCTTCCACCGTGTTGCCGGACGAAGCGCAGATGAATCATGAAACAGCCTTGGCAGCGTTGAGCCGGGGCATTGACCAAATGAGGGCGCGGGGGAAGGCCGAGGTCGGAGACAAGACGATGATGGATGTCTGGATTCCGGCCGTCACGGCGTTAGAGAGCGGAGCCCCGGTGGGCGACGTCGCTGCTCAGGCTATGTCATCGGCCGAAGCAACCCGGCCTCTTCAGGCCAGACGGGGACGCGCGGCATACCTAGGAAGCCGCAGCATTGGCCATGTCGATCCCGGGTCTCTCTCGACCGCGCTTTGGTGGGAGGCGCTAGCCGAGGTGGTCGACTCGTGATCGCACTTCTTCTCGTGTCGCACTTGGACCGGGTGGCCGCGGCGGTGCGTGACTTAATCACAGAGCTTGCAGGTGCGGATGTGGTGGTCGGCACGGCGGGCGGCACTTCCGGTTTTGGGGTGGATCTGGCCACCATTGAAGCCGAGATACGCCGCCTTTCCGATAGAGGAGCGACCCATATCGTGGCTCTCGGGGATATGGGAAGTTCAGTGATTTTGCTGGAAGAATCCGCTTGTGGCGCCGATGTCCCAATCGAGGTGGTGGATGCACCGTTTCTGGAAGGTGCGGTGGCCTCAGCCATGGTGCTTGCAACCGGGGGCGGCGCCAGTGAAGCGAGAACGGCAGCTGAGGCCGCTTACGACCTGAGAAAGCGCTGATGGTCATAGAGGATGGTCCTTTTGGGTGGAGGGATGGCATTGTCGCGACGTTGGCATGAACCAGACACCAACCCGACGTACTGGGAACCGCTGATCCGCGAAGCGGAAATGCGCGGAAAGCGTCTCCTCGGGCACCTTCACGAGGTGGTCGCAGAGTGGGAACGTCAGGTCCCGGGCAGTGCGGTTATCATGGATGCGTGGCGGGTTCCGCTCCCCGGCCAGCGCAGTCGTCCGGGACCGGGGCTTCGGTATCAAAATCCGATTGAGCGGCTGGACGAGCGAATTGGCGTTGTTGTATCCGATTGTGATCTTCAACATATTCTAAGCCATCCCAAACTTGATGCGTTGATTTTGCGGCTCGAGATGGTGTTGACGGAGCTCCGGGAGTGGGCGGAAATTGAAGCGGAACGACGCGGTGAGAAGCTGAGACTCGTTGAGGACAGGGGAATTACGCCAGACGTTGAGCGTCTTCTGACGCTTTGCCATTTTCCCATACAGGACCATCCTCTTGAAATGCAAGCTTATGAAGTCGCGGCTACACCGTTTCAACGAATGGATGTTTTGAGGCGATTCATCATCAGCCGCACATGGCGGTATACTGGGGCCTTTCCTTGGATCGCCTTTACGCCAAACGGGGTAATCCGTATCACAACGGTCGCTTCTGAACGGTCAACGCGTGAAGATGCCGAAACCATGCTGCGCCATTGGGAGGAGCTCAATCCGGACACACCGATCCGGGTCTATCGCACCATGCTTGCCGATTGGACCAGGCTTCCCGAAGGATTGCAAGAGGTGTACGCCACGATGGGATTTGCGGAAAGTGCCGGAATTGAGGGATTGATTAATGACCGCATCGAGGGACGTTGGGCGTATCTCTTTGGCGGGTTGCCGCCGGAGCGCATCGATTCGGTCGTGCGCCACATATTGGGGCCCTTAATGCGGCCCGAGTCCAAAGGGCTCCTCGATACGCTAATGAGCTATTTGGAACATGATCAGTCTATTGCTCGGACAGCCGAAGCGATGTACGTACATCCGAACACGGTGCTGTATCGAATTCGTCGGGTGGAGAATCTTCTAGGCATCGACCTTAGACGAACTGACAACCTGACCCAAGTATTTTTGGCCGTTAAGCTCTACCAACTGTTTTTTCACTGACCTCAGGCAAAAGCGGGGCTCGCGCCCCGCTTCCATTACGCGTTGGGATGAATCAGCACTTTGGTATAGCCTTCCACCCGCTTGTCGAACTTCTGATAGGCCGCGGGCGCTTCGTCCAGTGCGATTTCATGCGAGACCACAAAGCTAGGACGAGCCTTTCCCGCTATAATCATGTCCCGGAGATAGCGGTTGTAGCTCTTGACATTGCACTGGCCCGTTCCCATCTTGAGGCCTTTTTCGAAGAACTTACCCACCGGAAACGAGAGGAATCCTTCTTTGGCCTGGGGATCGGCGCCCCCTGGGTCGGATGGCACGTAGAGTCCGGGAACCCCCAATCCGCCGGTTGGCCGTACCACCCGAACCATCGAGACGAGTACCGTGTTGGGCACCTCTCGCCCGTTTTGGACAGCCTGGTATCCTACGGCGTCGACCGCCCGGTCGACCATCGCACCGTGCCGGTAGTCAAGAATCTGATCGACAGCGTCCGCTTTATCGAAGTTGATGGGGATGGCGCCGATTGACCGAGCCTTTTCCAGTCGCTCAGCGACACGGTCAACAACGTACACCTCCGATGCTCCACGCAGGACGGCGCTGTAGGCGGCCATGAGGCCGACTGGACCACCGCCAAATACGGCGACAGATTCTCCCGGTTGGAATCCGGAGAGCGTCACGCCGTGCCATCCGGTAGGAAAGATATCGGCCAGCAAGGCGAAGTCGGACTCGTTCTCTTCCCCTTGAGGCAGGCCTAAGGCGTTAAAGTCCGCCCACGGCACACGAAGGTATTGCGCTTGCCCGCCCGGATACGGCCCCATCGCTACATAGCCGTACGCCCCGCCGGCGAATCCGGGGTTCACCTCCGTGCAGAAACCCGTAAATCCCGCTTCACAGTTTTGACAGTGGCCGCAGCCGATGTTAAATGGCATGACGACGCGGTCGCCAACTTTCAGGCGGCTTACGGCGGATCCCACCTCAACAATCACACCCATATTCTCGTGCCCGAAGATGATGCCGGGCTCTGCTGCGGTGCGGCCTTCATACATATGGAGGTCTGATCCACAAATACAGGTCGTCGTGATTTTCACGATGGCGTCAGCGGGGTGCTGGATTTTGGGCTCTGGCACTTCCTCGACGGCCACCTCAAACGGTCCGTGGTATACAACAGCCTTCATAACGTCCCCTCCTTAAGGGTCGGTAATATAAGTTGAGAGCTTGCAGCGAAAATCAATTGGACACTTCACGAAGGCCTCAAAGGACTCCTGTGGGATATACCAGAATTTGTTATGCGCAATAAAAGGCACTCAATGTTTTTGTGTTGAACCATAAAGTTACTAGGCAGGTTCGGCCTTGGGTGGGAGATAGACCATCCTGTTTAAACTACTGCGCAGGTTGAACCAGTCGAGGTTCCAACTGGTTGGCACCCGAAGAGAACACGTGAGGATTCCTTAAATTAGGTGACTTGCAAGGATGGCATTATGCCAGGGAACACAGTTGGATTCCCAAACGACAGACAAGTGAGGCGGGTTCTTAAGGTTGTCAGGATTGTATGAAGATGCAACGGGGGAGGTTGGGGGGCGGGCTAGTCAGAAGTTGGATTACATGTAGCCTTTCTCACTCGTAGAATGCCGGCGATTATCCCGGGCGCGAAGCATACGTAATACTAAGGAAATTGTGAAAAGCCCTATCCATATGAGCGAAGCTACACCAACTAATAGTATCAATGTATCGTGTATAGAGAGACGGTCCATTTCGTATCCGAAAGTCGCCGGAAATATCGCATTTCCGAGTCCTGACATCATTAGAATGGCGCTAGTAATGCTCTGCGTTTGACCCGGAAATGTGTGATTCGCGTACACGAGAAACAACGAATAGATCGCTGCCATACCTAATCCGAGCGTTGCTACCAGAAGGAAGCCAATCCCGGATGACCGTACATTGGCCAAAATAGCTAAGGAAGCGACCGTGGCTGATACGGACACCCAAAGATACTGGTCATATCGGAGATGCTGGGCAACCCAGTGGATGCCAAGCCGACCTAGGACCATAAAGGCCCAAAATGTGCTTGAGGTAAGGGTAGCCGCGACGGCGGTCGCTTTGAACCCGGCTAGAAAGAGTGCCGGTAGGAAATTGTTGATGCTACCTTCTAATCCCACGTATATGACAGTCGTGAAAAGAAACGACGATAAAACTAATATCTTGGTGCTTCTTTGGAGGAAGCGCGGTGGGTTAGACATGGGAGCATCACGTTGAGTGGCGGTCTCGCTTGAGGGTTCGGGCATCGTGATGCGGAACCAGCAGAAGGCGAGGGATAAACTTAAAAGGCCAGTTGCCAAAAAGGATAATTGCCAATGCCCTAACAGTATTAGAGTGCCCGTAAGAGCGGGCAAAGTCAGTGCTCCCAGACCAAAAGATGCTTCTAACCGACTCATGTATATAGCTTGCTGTTGAGGAAAGGTCTCAAGAATGGAAGGCGCAACAAGTGTTTCGAGGGCCCCGACACCCAGACCATTACATATCACGACCAGGTAAATCCATCTAAATTGCGGAAGAGTCAATAAGGCGCCCTGCGCCACGGCGATGGTCAGTCCTGATAGCGCCAACACCTTAGGTCGAGGTAACAGGTTAGCAAGACGTGTCGATAGAGGGACCCCGATTATGAACCCTATTGCTTGGACCAATACAATACGTCCTCCGGCAGCATATGTGGCCCGATAGTGTTGGAGGAATTCTGGCATGACGGCGCCTAAGAGAACCGCCGAAACGCCAGAAAGGAAGAACATGCCATAGGATGCCCATGAAAATCTCCTCAATAGGCTCTAACCCCCTACCTTCTATCATCGCACAAGACGAGGTTATACGTTTTAATGGATGACATCATGGTCTGAGGGGGTAGGCCATGGACGTCAAATTGGGTTCCTAGTCTGTGGTCTATAGCCGTCGTCCCAAAGTTGTTGATTGTATAGATAACATTGTCTATTCTGGGGATCGTAGCAGATGATAGAACGGAGGTTCTCCGTGAATACCTTGGATGAGCAGACCCTGCGTTATATTCCAAAGTACTATCGAATCCGGCAGGATTTGTTAGAAAAAATTCGAGACGGCCGTTTTCCGGCCGGGTCATCAATTCCGTCCGAAACGGAACTCTGTGCGATATATGGTGTGTCACGCGGAACCATTCGCCGGGCTCTGGACGAATTAGACCGAAGCGGACTCATCGAAAGAGCGCCCGGACGATCGACCACGGTGTGCACTCCTAAAATTCCTTTGTTGGCCAGCGGATTCCGGTCCGACATTGCAAACAAAGGGCTGAGACCGGGAACTGAAGTCCTGTCTATCACGGCAGCCGAACCGCCTTGGGACGTGGCGCGCCTATTAGGAATTCCAGGGGGGAGAACTGTCGACATTATTGAGCGGGTTATTAGTGCGAACGATACACCACTGGTCGTGGAGACAGTATTCATTCGAAGTCTTAAAGAGGCGATCGTTGAATCTGAAGTGAAAAGCAATTCGTTGCTTACATTAATTCCAGTAAAAAGCCGTGCAATACTATCCCGGGCTGTGGAAACATATGAACCGATCATATTGGCTGCAGAAGACGCAACCTTGTTGGGTTGCAGCCAGGGTGACCTAGCAATCAGGGACCAAGCCGTGCTGTACGATGGCGATGGCTGTCCCTTGTACGTTTCGATTGCTATTGTTCGCGGGGACAGAGCGAAAATTGTGACCGAAGCGACGTTCTCGGTAATTTAAATTATATTCCAAGTAGTCATATGCGGAAATGAATAGTCGGATGATTATAGTTATAGACATTTAAACGTATTGACAAGGTATTCCCTATGGATTTAATTTAACATGAATGTTGGTTCTTGTCTTAACGTTGGGAATGGAGGGTAAAGATGAAAAAGGGTATCCGTGGCTTAGCGGTGGCAGGAGGCGTTGTAACTTCTGCGTTGCTGTTAGCCGGGTGTGGAAGCTCTGGTAGCCCAGCCTCAGCAGGATCATCGAGCAACACGGCAACGTTCGTGGAGGCACCTAATAGTCCATTTGTGGACAACTTCAACCCGTGGTCGCCGTCGAATGCCATGATATCGAGTGCCTTTAGCGAAATCTATGAGCCCTTGTTGTACTTCAACACCTATACGGGTACAATCACGGGAAAGCTGGCAACCTCGTATAGCTATTCCAACAACCACCAAACAATCACGTTCACCTTGAGAAAAGGCGTGAAGTGGTCTGATGGCCAACCATTTACCTCCAACGATGTGGTCTTCACCTTTGACATGATTTTGAAAAATCCCAGTATCGATCTAAACGGATTGTCGAATATTATCCAATCCGTGTCGGCCAAAGGAAAATACACCGTTGTAATCAATCTCAAGAGCCCCAATGAGGCCGACTTATATTGGATTGCGGGAGACACACCCATAGTGCCCGAACACATTTGGAGCAAGGTCTCCAACCCGGCCAGCTACACGGACACTAATCCAGTGACAACCGGGCCATTTCTCCTCAAATCCTTTTCCACGTCGTTAATTGTCTTGAAAAAGAATCCGCATTATTGGAACCCGGGTGAACCGCATATTGATACCCTCAAGATTCCCCTGTACTTGTCGAACAACAGCGCGAGTTTAGCTATGGTCAAGGGCGATTTCTCGATCGCAACCCAGTTTGTTCCTAGCATCAAGACGACATTGTTAAGCCGGGATCCGCAACACTACTTTGACTGGTTCCCGCCCATTTCCGAAAACGTTCTGTTCACCAATGATGCAGTATATCCGTTCAGCAGTGTCACTTTTCGGCGCGCATTGAGCTATGCGATTAATCGGAAAGCCATTACATCCCGGGGCGAGTATAACTACGAAACCCCAGCGAATGCGACGGGGTTGCCTGAATCCAAGGCGGATCAGCCGGTAATCGATCAATCGATTGTAAGTCAAAATCCCATGACTTACGATCCTTCGAAAGCGAGAGCAATTCTGAAGAAAGCCGGATATACCTGGAATTCCAAGAATCAGTTGATTGACCCGAAAGGGCAACCGGTATCGGCTAACATTATTGCCGAGTCAGGCGCGACCGACTGGGTGTCCGATGCGCAAATCATTGCAAAAGAACTCGATAACTTCGGCATTAATGCGACTGTTCAGACGCCGTCGCCGTCCACGTTTCTCTCCGACTTGTCGAACGGCAATTTCCAGCTCGGAGTATACTTTACGACATACGGTCCCGGTCCCTACTTCGAATACAATACGCTCTTAAACAGCTCGTTTTCGGCTCCAATCGGCCATTCGGCCACGAGCAACTATGAGCGATGGATTAACCCCCAGACTAACGCGCTTCTTCAGCAGTACACGCAGGAGTTTACGCAATCGGCTCAGCAAGCAACGCTCGACAAAATCGAACAAATCATGGCGAAAGATCTTCCGGTTATTCCGTTGATGGATTTTCCTGCGTGGGAGCAATACAACAACACGGATTTTACAGGATTTCCGAGCGCACACAACCAATATGCAGCAATGGCGTCACCCATTGACAACATGTACGTTGAAGCGCAACTGCGGAAGCGATAAACGCGAGAAGCCAGGCGGCGTTGAACCGCCTGGCTTCATCTGGAGGGAAAGCCATGAAGTATTTGCTCCGTAAGGTGGTTTTCTACATTGTCGCATTGTGGGTAGCTGTGACACTAAACTTTCTAATGCCTCGGATTATGCCCGGCAACCCGGTCGAGATTATGGTGGCCAAATTTCGCGGCCGCATTAACCCTCAGGCCATTCACGCTTTTACACAGGCGTTTGGGCTAAACAACCATGTTAGTCTCGTTCAACAATACGGCATATATCTGGGGCAATTGGTCCACGGCAATCTGGGTATTTCATTAGCCATGTATCCCGAACCAGTGTCCCGGGTGTTGGCTCAGGCATTTCCCTGGACCCTCTTGCTAATGGGTGTGTCTACCGTAATTAGCTTTGTCGTTGGATCACTATTAGGAGTTCTGGCTACATGGCGGCGTGGAGGGATTCTCGACCTTGTAGCGCCGACTGTCTCTACGTTTACGGCTGCCTTTCCCTATTTTTGGCTAGCCCTCATTTTTCTTTATATCTTGGCGTTTAGACTCCCGTTGTTTCCGTTGGCGCATGCGTATTCGGGCGGCAACGCTAGTTGGAGTCCGTCGAATTGGGGCGACATTCTCTATCATGCGGCTCTCCCGGGTTTGACCATTGTGGTTAGCTCCATTGGCGGGTGGCTCTTAAGCATGCGGAATAACATGATCACTACGATGGGACAGGATTACATTACCACGGCACGCGCCAAGGGATTGAAACCTCGTCGCATCATGTTTCGATATGCAGCACGAAACGCGATTTTGCCAAACATGACTGGGTTTGCCATGTCCTTGGGCTTTGTGTTGAGCGGAGCACTGTTGACCGAGGTGGTGTTTTCCTATCCCGGTTTGGGGTACACACTCTATCAAGCAGTTCAGGCTGATGACTACCCCCTAATGCAAGGGACTTTGCTATTGATCGCCGTTGGGGTCTTGTTGGCCAACTTTCTTGTAGATATCTTGTATGTTCGGTTGGACCCGCGGGCGCAAAATCAATAGTTGGAGGTAAGCCCTGATGATCACAACACCGACTGCAACGACTCCGAACACGGTTCCGGGTGGACGAATGAAGCGGTTTCGACAGTTTTTGTCGGACCCCAAGGCCGCCGTGGGAATTGGCATTGTAGTCCTGTTCGTGCTGATTGCCATTTTTGCTCCGGTATTAACGCATGTTTCACCGACCGATCAGAATTTCACTCCGTCTCAACCACCTAGCCTACATCACTTGTTCGGTACCACTGACCAAGGCCAGGATGTCTTTAGCCAATTTGTCTGGGGAACGCGGGCGTCCTTGGTGACTGGAGCGTTGGCGGGTGGTTTTGCGACCATCCTGGCAATGCTGATAGGAATGTTGTCCGGGTACATCGGAGGATGGGTAGATGAGGCACTTCAGTTACTAGTCAACGTCTTTTTGGTCATACCGGGCCTTCCCCTCATGATTGTACTGGCCGCGTATATCACCTTGGGCGGGAATCTACCGATCATTATTGTTGTAGCTGTCACGGGTTGGGCTTGGGGCGCACGTGTGCTCCGATCGCAGGTACTGGCGATGCGATCCTTGCAGTTCGTGGAAGCGGCGGACATGGCTGGGCAATCAAAGTTTCGCATCGTGTTTCAGGAGATTCTCCCCAATATGACTTCGTTGGTGTTTGCGAATTTCCTATTTACCGTGGTCTATGCGATTTTATCGGCCGCATCATTGGAGTTCTTAGGGTTGGGTAACTTGAACCAAGTTAGTTGGGGCTCCATGCTGTATTGGTCCAACAACGACGGCGCTATCCTGACTGGGTCATGGTGGTGGTTTGTTCCTCCGGGACTCGCAATTGCGATTTTAGGTGCAGGATTAGCCTTGCTTAACTATTCTATCGACGAGTCTACAAACCCGAGATTGAGGGCATTCCGGGTAGGACGGCTGGTGAAGAAGCAGGGCAAAAACCTGCAGACGGGTGGTAAAGGGGTTAGCCTATGAGCAACGTGTTGTGCCAAATTGACCACGTCAGTGTCACGTATCATGGAGACGTCGACGTAAGAGCGGTTCAGGACGTCTCGTTGACTATCGGAGAAGGAGAGATTGTGGGACTCGCAGGGGAGTCGGGATGCGGGAAATCTACTCTTGCAATGGCCCTTGCACAGTTGTTGCCTGATAATGCCTTTGTTAGCGACGGTCGGATTTTGTTCAAGGGGCAGGACATCTTACGCCTTTCGGGGGAGGAACTTCGACAATTTCGCTGGGATCAAGTGTCCTTGGTATCCCAGTCGGCCATGAATTCACTCAATCCGGTCTTGACTGTTGGCGAGCAAATTGAGGATGCGATTTGGAGTCATCAAGGAAAGCGATCGGTCGAAACCCGACAACGTGCACGGGAGTTGTTGCGGTTAGTCGAGGTTGATCCCGATCGAGTTAGCAGTTATCCGCATCAACTGTCTGGTGGTATGCGTCAGCGCGCGATGATCGCTATGGCCTTGGCGTTGGACCCCAAGCTTATTATCATGGACGAACCCACGACGGCCCTCGACGTGGTGGTTCAGGAGCAAATCATCCAGCAAATCAAGGACCTGCAGAGAAAACTAGGGTTCTCTGTCCTATTCATTACCCACGATATGTCGTTGCTGTTGTCGATCGCAGACCGCATTGCCATTATGTATGCTGGGCAATTGGTGGAACAGGGATCCTCCGACGACCTGTTGGTCTCACCGGCTCATCCTTACACACAAGGACTCATTGATGCATTCCCCTCAGTGTTTGAAAGCCGTGAACTAGTGGGGATTGGCGGTTCGCCACCGTCAATGGCACATCCTCCTTCGGGATGCCGTTTCCACGAACGGTGTCCGAAACGGCTTTCTAAATGCGATAGCCAGGAACCGGGAATGATCGGTGTTGGCGCGGCTCATCACGCGAAATGCCACTTGCTGGAGAAGGGGGCGGTTCCAAGTGAGTCGTGACAATAATCCAGTATTACAGGTCATGAATTTGCATAAGGTATTTAATTCCGGTGTTCGAGGCGTGGGCGGCATCCGTGCTGTCTCGGATGTCACCTTTACCCTCCAACGACGGTCGGTGGTCGCGATTGTCGGAGAAAGTGGTAGTGGAAAATCCACCGTTGCCCGACTTATAGCAGGTCTTCTTCCGCCAACATCTGGCCAAATTTGGCTTGATGGGCAACGTGTGCCACAGCGTATGGCATTTCATCAAAAGCGACAGCATCGCAAAAATGTCCAGATGATCTTTCAAGATCCGTTCAGTGCGCTGAACCCCTATTATACAGTCAGATATCATCTTGAACGTTCTTTACGGAATTTGGTCCAGGTACCCAAGGCCGAAATCAAGGCCCGCGCTAGCGAAGCCTTGGAAAGCGTGGGACTAACTCCAGCTAGCGACTATTTAGATAAGAGGCCTCACGAGTTGTCGGGAGGCCAGCGTCAGCGACTTGTGGCTGCTCAGGCCCTCATAGTAGAACCGAAAGTTATTTTGGCAGATGAGCCGACTTCGATGCTGGATGTTTCTATCCGCATCGGGATCTTAAATTTGATGAAGCGTTTAAAGGACGAAAATGAGTTGTCCTTTGTTTTTATTACACACGATCTGGCCAGCGCACGATACATTTCGGATTATATTTTGGTGATGTACGCTGGGCGGGTGATCGAGTATGGCAAGACAGATGATGTGATCGATGAGCCAACGCATCCGTATACCCGCATGTTACTTGCGGCGGTCCCCGATCCGAAACGACTTCGGGGTGAGCGGAACGAGCGGATCCCTCTTGTGGGCGAGCCGCCCAATTTGTCGCAGTTGCCGAGTGGATGCCACTTTCATCCCCGATGTCCTTATGCGATGCCGGAATGTCGCGAAGTGATGCCGGTGGATCACATGTTGACCCCGGATCATAAGGTGGCCTGTCATTTAGTCAAGTCCCAGGAGGCGGCAGCTAATGTATGACCTCATTGTGTATGGAATTGCGTTTGCAGATATGGTTTATGCGGATATACCCCATCTGCCCGAGCCGGGAGAGGAGGTGTACGCAGGGTCGTTTGCCTTCGCGGGTGGAGCAGCATACATCACGGCGGTGGCAGCGGCAAGACTTGGACTCAAGGTCGCGCTGATCGCTCCATTTGGCAACGATGCGATTTCCCGGCTATTGGAGGAAATGCTGGCTCGGGAAGGAGTCGACACCGGCCTCTTATTTCGCGCTGAGCGGCCAGTTTATAGTATCACGGTAGCGATCAACCACGGTGGGGATCGGGCGTTTTTGTCCTACCAAGAGGGCATGGATGTTGAGGGGTTGTCGCTCCATGCGGTCCACGCGCTTGAACAGGTCAACGCGAAGTGGGTGCATCTAGGGGCGGGCCATCGGACGGCCGAGGTGGCCCGGGTGGCGAAGCGTCAGGGCATGAGCATTTCCATGGACGTCGGTTGGGATGAGGCGTGGCTTAAGAGCGAGGAATTAAAGAGCGTGATCGCCTTGGCGGACTTGTTCATGCCAAATCTCAAAGAAGCCCAAGCGATTACGGGGTCAATGGAGGCAACCCGTGCAGCGGAGCAGCTTGGGTCGATTATACCCTTTGTCGTCGTAAAGTTGGGACCTGAGGGTGCACTCTTGAAGCTGCGATCAGCGGTGCCGCAGGTAGTAGAGGCTCCCCGTGTTGACCGGGTTCGCGATACCACCGGTGCTGGCGACAACTTTGCTTCGGGAATGCTATACGGGTTAATTCGGGGGATGGACGCCTCGGAGGCGGTTCGTGTGGGAAACTTTTGTGGCAGTGAATCGACCAAGGGCTTGGGTGGCAATGGCACGTCACCATCGCTTGAAGCGCTCAAGGATTGGCTGAGCGTACAGGAAAGCGGGGCGACGCGATGACATAGTTGGCGCTGACCCGAAATCCACACTCGAAACGGAGGCGAATTGTCGTGCAACTAACCATTCTTGGCGGAGGTGGGCTCCGAACCCCATTGTTTATCAACGGATTGGCCCATGCAAACGAACGTCAAATGTTTGACCGTGTTGTACTGTTCGATAACGATACGGAGCGCATCGAACTTTTGGGTCGTCTGAACCAATATATTGTTGAACAAGCAGGACAACCGTTTGAGCTAGTCTATACAGACAACACAAAAGAGGCCTTTGCGGGCACGGATTTTGTGTTTGCGGCGATACGGGTGGGTCAAGACCGAAGTCGGGTAATCGATGAACGAGTAGCGCTGAAATACGACGTGATTGGCCAGGAAACTACGGGCCCCGGCGGTTTTGCGATGGCCTTGCGCACCATTCCGGTTATGATTGAGTACGGGAAGGCTTTAAAGCAATATGCTCCTGATGCATGGTTCATGAACTTCACGAATCCGGCTGGGATTATTACACAGGCATTGTCTACGGTCGACATCAAGGCAGTGGGGATTTGCGATTCCCCCTCGGGGATGAAGCGGCGGTTAGCGACCTTCTTAGGTAAAGACAACCGCGACGTGGAAGTCTCGTATTTTGGGCTAAATCACTTGGGATGGATTTCCCGCGTTTTGGTCGACGGCAAGGATCAGATGCCCTACATCATAGACCATTACGAGGAACTCAGTGCTAACGATGCCGAATTCGGGTGTTTCGACCCTGAACTCGTCCGAGGTCTTGGACTGTTGCCGAGTGAGTACCTATATTATTACTACTCCAATCGCGAGGCCGTACGGAACATCGTATCCTCAGGACAGACCCGAGGCGAGCAAATTGAGGCGCTTAACAATGCGTTGATGATTCAGTTGCGTGAGTTGATGCCAAAGAAACAATATGCGTCGGCACTGGACGCATATACCCGCACTATTGGCACGCGGCATCAAACGTATATGCAACGCGAGTTCGAAGGTCGGGTAGAGGGGCGCGAAGATCGCGCAGGAGAACAGGTGTTTTCGGGAGGATACGAAGAAGTGGCGCTGGGGATTATCAGTGCGGTACTTCAACGGGACATGGCACAATTGATCTTGAACGTGCCGAATAACGGGGCCATTGGGGGTATTTCGGCGGGCGATGTCGTGGAAGTTCCAACGATGGTGACCAATAATCAACTAAGGCCGTTGGCTGTAGGGCCTCTTCCACCAAGTGTCGCGGGATTAGTCGAATCGGTCAAGCAATACGAGCGACAAACAGTGGCGGCTGCGACCGAGGGCGATTACCGTCTTGCGCTGGATGCATTGGCCGGTCACCCGTTGGTTCCGTCGTTCGCCACTGCAAAGAAAATACTAGATGATTACCTCCGAGAACACGGAGACTTTCTGCCGCAATTTTGAGTCCGCACTGCGGTGGGGAACCGGATTCCCCCAGACGACAGCGACGATGAACTGAATCCGGCTATTTCAACGGATTAGTAGAAAGAGGCCTACCTTCGCAAGTCGGGGTGGGCTTTTTCGAGTTCGTAATCCGTATTATCTTGCATTAATTAAGGGGAATCTGATGAGTAACGTGGCACCGGATTAGATGGAAAACGCGCCAGTTTGACGATCGGCCCAGTATTACATGACGCCCAGTATGAGTCGGGAAGGCAACTGTTGGGATAATGCGTGTATCGAATCCTGGCACAGCCACCTTAAAAAGGTTTTATCGGGAACACTGGCCCACACGGGCGGCGGTGGAATGGGCGATCTTTGAGTCCCATCCTTGGGGGCGGTCAAAGACTCTGGCCGGCCGGGAGGAGCGGTCAAGGTCGGCGTAACCGCCCGAAGGGTAGCCTTGACCCGGGAACCCCCCGGTGGCAATTCTCTCGTTCCAGAGGATGGGGACCGTTTAAATGGTTTTGCATTGCCCCGAATTTCAGATGTCTGTGCACTTGACTCAAGTCTAAACACTTTACACCCTTGGCCTGCGCGATTCAGTGTTGTCGACGATGTTAGATGGGACGGCTCTCGATTTTTTGTAAGCGCTCGCGAACCAATTCTAATAATGGGCGTGGTGCGGGTGACCCGGGAAACAACGGATCACCGACTGACACACCGATGAGTTCCATGGCCACCCTAAGCACTTGGATATACGCTACGCTTCCCTGTCCTGCTGCATAGCACTCGATCATCGACCGGATGTGATTGCGAAATTCCGTTGTCTCGTCAAGATTTTCGTTTTTGAGTGCCGCCCACCATCGGGAGTACAACTCCGGCAACACGTTCGCGAGGCCAGGAACGATCCCGACTGCGTTGGGCACTTCGCGCAATACAGTCGGATCGTCCGCTCCGAGTATTACTGGAAAAGGATTAGTCAGTTGGCTTAGCGCTTGGTTCAGCGTGCTACGATCTTCTGAGGAATCTTTCATCCCGATGATGTTTTCCGTTTGAGATAGTTCTTTCATAACGGAACGTGTATCCACACCGGTACGTTGCGGAATATTGTAGACAATGACGGGTAGAGGACTTTCTCTCGCCAATGTCGCATAGTACCGAATTACTTCTTCATCCGTTAAGGGAAAGTACCCCGGCACAACTGAGGCGATGTAGTCAGCACCAACGTTGCTTGCCCACTCCATTCGCATACGGACACTCGGTAGCGAGTTGTGAGATACATTTACAACGGTTGTAGCGGTTCGGCCGACCTCACTGACGGCAACCTGGACCAGGATGCGCCACTGATCGTCAGAGAGATACGGAAATTCTCCCGTTGTGCCAGCAATCATGACGCCTTGACAGCCACTGTCCAAAATATAACGGACAAGCTGTGTGACGCCTTCTACCGCAATCTCGCCTTCTTTAGTAGTCGGCGTTAACATTGGACAGATGATTCCGCTGAGGTCTCTCACTAAACACCTCCTGGTTGGCACGATGTGGGTCTTTTCTATATATGATTAGCAGCGCGTGTCAAAGGAACCTCAAGTCCCTCGCCCGATATTGGTTTGCGAACCAAAATGGCATACACCAGAGCCGAAGCTACCGCCACTAGAGCTCCCACAATTAAGGCTGATACGAATGATCCGCCGCTTGCTGCAACCAATAACCCTGTGACCACTGGAGCAAGCGAAGCTCCAAAATATCCGCCAAAGTTTTGCATTCCTCCCAACGATGCCACATAATTCGGCGGTGCAACGGCGGTCGGCAATGCCCAGGCTGTGGCACTCGATATGTTGCCGAAGAATTCCGCGAGAGATATAAAGACTACTGCCCAGACTGCACTGTGTACTAACGCAGCCGGAACCGTGAATACGGCCATTCCGAAGAGCCCTGCGACCAATGGGTACTTGCGGCTGGCGATCGGACTCACGCCTCGCTTCGCAAACCAATCTGACACAAGCCCTCCGACGATTGAACCGACAAAGCCTAAGGCGAAGGGAATGCTCGACAACAAGCCTGTAGCTGCAATGCTTTCGTGGCGAGCCAACTCGAGATATCCCGGAAGCCAGGTGATGTATAGCCATAAAAGATAAACCGTTCCGAAGAACCCGAAGATCATACCCCAGGTTTCTTTATACCGGAACATGCGCAGCCACTGAATGAATCGGACTTGACTTGTTTCCTGGGTATCTCCCTTGCGGAGCTCAATCTGGTCGACCGTGTCAATTTGAGTCTCTTGAGGATTGCGATACACAAAATACCAAATTGCCGCCACGATAAAGCCCAGCACGGCCATCACGATAAACATACCGCGCCATCCGATTCCGAGCATGATTGCTGTTAAGATCGGCGAGGCTATGGCTGGACCTAGAGTGGATGCGGAGTTAAAGATTCCGATGGGGCGACCTCGCTCTCGGACTTTATGCCAACTGTTTACACTACGAGCCCCACCAGGCCACACAGGCGCTTCCCCAATTCCTAAGAAGATGCGAGCGAAAATAAATTGGCCCAACCCGACTACGAATCCTGAAGCTGCCTGTGCTAATGACCAAATTGTCATTCCTACTGCAATCAAGCGTCGGGGGCCGACACGGTCTACGAAGCCGCCAGCCGGCAATTGGGCCAACGCGTAGCTCCACGAGAAAGCCGAGAGCAATACACCCATCTGCGCAACGGATAAGTGTAAGCTACTACGTATCAAGGGGTTGCCGATGGACAGGGTGCTCCGGTCCATATAGTCAATTGTGCCGATAAGCAATAATAGGAGTGTTACCGTCCATTGACCACGCTTAAGAAGGGACAGAGACCGAGACCGACCGGTCTGGGAGGAGACATTGGCCGCCAAATGGATCGCCTCTTTCAGAAGTCATATTTAAATTGGCAGAAGAACTTCCCATACACCGAACTGTGGTAATTTAACGCAATGAGTGTTTCGTCGCGTTAACCTACTGGCGTGTTGTTGTTAGACATCTAAATCAAATAGTGGCGTGATGAATTCACGTAAGTTATGGCAAGCGTGGTAAGATATCACAAAGGCAGTATGAGACATCATCGAATATTGTGTCAATGCAGGAAGGTAAATATAGGCAAAAAATTAGGAGCATCGCAAGCATCTGCGACGAGACGGCGTGGTGTGTTGCTCCCGGGTTGACGGATCCGCTCGTGGTGCAGATGTAGAGGGGGCCACTTCAGCCTAAAGCCTGCTCATAGACGGATGACCGGTCCTCAGGTATAAGGTTCGTCCGAAATGACATTGGGCTATATCAGAAAGTAACCAGCGAATAGAAGATGTGCTCGCGTCGGGCGGGACAGGTCTGCTTTCTGTTGCGTTGGATGACATAAGCCGGTGGGGCTTTAACCAGGACTTGCAAGATATGGTTGGAATCGGGCCAACTAATTGTCCGAATGTTGCGATATCGCTTGGCGGGCGGCGTTGGCATCTCGGGCACGGAGTGCTTCGATAATGACGGAATGCTCGATGCACCCCTCGGACATGCCAATAACTAGCTCAAAAGCCGTGCAACCATGAATCCGCGGTTGGGCCGATAAAAGACGCGCCGTTCACTGGCTAGTTGAAAAAGGGATTCGCGTACTACGCTGATGCTGCAGCCTAGTTCCCGCGAGAGTTGATCGATCAAGAGCTTTTTTCCCGGCGGCAGTTGGTGGTCAAGGATTTTTTTGTTTTAGATGTTCGTAAACCTGTTGATTTAGCACGGGTACCTGAACGGCCTTGGCGGTCGTGGGCCGTCGCCTTGCTGGCTAGGTCTTGTGGCTTGTCAAGGTGCAGATTATACCAAAAAGCATTGACTAATCATGGCAGGCTTTGTAAAATGCGGCAAAGTTCCCAAACACAGGAAAAAATTATCGATCGGTAAAAGTGGACACGACGCGATGCCGCGCGATATAAGGAGGTGCTGGCGATTAGCGGTGCTGATTTGGCTAAGGAACAGGACGCTCGAACACTAGGCTCGGATCCGTTGGTTCAATTAATTCATGTTACTAAGCGCTTCGGTCACACCGACTACTGCGCCTCCACCAGCAAGTACAGGTTTTGCCTGATGATGAGCCCGCTAAATATCATCGGCGGCGCAGGTTCGCCGGTCAATCCATTAGCCTTGCTTTAGTTTAGGAACGGACGACTGAATACCGATACATGGTGCTGCTGACCGGCATGCTGAGACAACGAAGCCAGTTGCTAATAAGCCTGCGTTGCGCCACCCTCTTGACGAATGACTCACATCGGTCGTTTCCGTGTTGCCTACAAATCTCTAGGAGCCTTTTCATTTAATCCGAACCCGCACGGCGCGCGGGTTTGACGCATTGGACGCTGCGATTTTCCTACACT
>NZ_JABBVZ010000001.1 GCF_012933365.1 Sulfobacillus harzensis
CCGACTTGAGCAGGGCCGACTTGAGCGGGGCCGACTTGAGCGTGGCCGACTTGCGCGGGGCCAACTTGAGCGGGGCCGACTTGCGCGGGGCCAACTTGCGCGGGGCCGACTTGAGCGGGGCCGACTTGAGCGTGGCCGACTTGCGCGGGGCCAACTTGAGCGGGGCCGACTTAGGAATGACAAGCATCCTTCAATTAGGTCCTATTGGATCGAGAAAGGATTATCTCATTGTTAAGCGTTTTGAAGATCGCACAAACGAGGTGATGACCGGATGCTTTCGCGGTACATTAGACGAGTTTGAAAAGGCTGTTGAGGTGTCGCATAAGGAACATCCTGAGTCGTTGAGAGAGTATAGATCCGCTATTAGGTTTTGTCGTGAGATTTGGGAGGAGGACCATAACTGTTCTGGATAATGTGTGTAGATGTGATATAATATTGATATGTTACACACATATTCACCTAAACAATTTGGCCAACTCATTGGCAAATCGGTCGCGACGTTACAACGCTGGGACCGGGAGGGCATTTTAACGGCGCATCGATCTCCAACGAATCGGCGGTATTACACGCATGACCAGTATCTGGCGTACATCGGGGTGGTCGCGAAGCCCGCAGGACGTGTGGTGCTGTATGCACGGGTCTCGACCCGTAATCAACGTCCCGATTTACTCAACCAAGTCGCCGCGTTAGAGCAATATTGTCAGCAACACGGAATTATCCCGAGTGACACGATTCAAGACATTGGAAGCGGATTAAACTATCACCGAAAGGGCTTCAATCAACTGTTTGAGGACATAGAAGTCGGGAAAGTGCGCCAAGTCATCGTCGCGCATAAAGATCGACTGGTCCGGTTCGGATTCGAGTGGTTCGCCGAGTTTTGTGCCCGGCACGGGACCGAACTGGTGGTCATGAACCAAGAAACGCTGTCTCCAGAACAAGAAATGGTGAACGATTTGTTATCGATTGTCCATGTCTTTAGCGCCCGGCTGTATGGCTTACGGTCTTATCGAAAGGAGTTGAAGCATGCTCTTAGCGAAAAAGATCCGCATTAACGTCTCTCGCCAAGATGCGAACACGTTGGACTTTATGCAAGCCAAATGCCGTGCTCTCTATAACTGGCATCTGAGCCAACTGAAAGCGGGGGCGCAGTGGTCGCTGTATGACGCGAAGAAGACCCTGCAACAGAGTCGCGCCGTGGACCCCGAGATCAATGCGGTCTATGGAAAACTGTTGCAAGAAGTCTTCTTCCGTCTTGACGACGCCATGAAAGCCTTCTTCCGTCGTGTGAAAGCGGGTGAGACCCCGGGATTTCCGCGTTATCACAGTCGCCACAAATTCTTCACGCTCAAATATCCTGGGATGTATATCCGCATTGAAGGGAAGACCCTCACTCTTCCAACGGGTGGGCGCGGATCATCGAAACCGTTTCCGGATATTCGGGCCATACTCACCGAAACGGTTCCAATACCATTTCGGGAAGTCGCGATTACGAAAGATACGGAAGGCGCCTACTACGCCACGTTTCTCAGGGACGTCAGCGAATCACCGAAGACCGCGGATGATGGAAGCGCCATAGCCTATGACTTAGGGATTAAAACCCTAGCGACGGGGTATAGCACGACCGGACGCTTTGTGCATATTGGGGGCTTTACCACCTACCGGTGGTACAATAAGCAACTCGATCACATTCGGTCCTTGCGGAGCCGATGTCGAAAGGGTTCCCGGCGTTATCGCTACTTGACGCAAGTGTACCACCGGGTGTCGGAGAAGAAACGGCGCAAGCAACGCGATTTCTTGCACAAAGCCTCGACTTTCCTGACACGACAGGCTGAAAGAGCTATCGTGCTCGGCGATCTGTCTCAACAACAGATGGTGCAGAAATCGCGGAAAGCAACAAAACGAACCAAGGGGCTACATCGAAGCGTGCAAAACGAGTGGGGTTTATTCCAATTCGTCGCAATGATTCGTTACAAGGCACAACGCACCGGCAAAGACCTGCACATCATTAGCGAACGGTACACGTCCAAGGATTGTTCAGGCTGTGGCTACCGTCAAGACATGCCGTTGTGGAAACGGACGTATCAGTGTCCACAGTGCGGGTTAGTGATGGATCGGGACGAAAACTCAGCACGCAACATCCTCGCCCGGTTCCTTGCCCGGCTAGGGCCATATTCTGCGCAGATGCAGAACGATGTGCTGAGCGTGAGCTCAGGAATTTGAACATGGTTACCCATGTTTAGAAAGGCAGGAACCCCTATGCGCGAACTAACAAGCGTGACCGGGCTTCCGATTGCTGATGGGGAGGCTTGGAATGCGCTAGTGGACCGCCTGCACACCGTGGAACCGACGCGGGTGTGGGTCCCGTTGACCCCGACAGCCCGCGCTATCGTGGCTGGCCGCACGGCGCAACTCCGCAAGATTCTCCAAGGAAGTGATGCCGATGCCCCGGGGACGCCCGAGTAAACTGACGCCCGAACGCCAGAAGAAGCTGGTCGATGCCATTCGCGCGGGCAATTATTACGAGACCGCCTGTACCTATGCGGGGATTGATTACACGACGTTTCGCCTGTGGATGCAAAAGGGGGAAGCGCGGGAAGCGAAGAAGTATTCCGATTTTTTCGAGGCCATTACGCGCGCGGAAGCGGAAGCCGAGTCGCGGGCCGTGGCGCTCTGGCAAAAGGCCATGCCCGAGGACTGGCGGGCGGCGCAAATGTTCCTCGAACGCCGTCATCCGGATCGGTGGGGCAAGCAAGACAAGCTCAAGACGGAGGTCAGCGGCACCGTCAATTGGGTGGCACTCGCGCAGGCCGCGCAGACGGATGACGAATAAAGAGGCACAGGCGGTCCTTCAGCGGGCACAACGCGATCCCGTCTGGTGGGTGCGCCATATTCTGGGGGCCGATCCGTGGGCCAAGCAGGTGACCATTCTGGAGAGCGTGCGGGACCATCAACGCACGGCAGTACGAAGCGGCCACGGTCTGGGCAAGACGGCCGTGGCCGCCATGACCGCGCTCTGGTGGCTGTTTAGCCATCCCGATAGCATTGTCATTACGACCGCGCCGACGTGGCCGCAGGTGGAGAACCTGCTCTGGCGCGAGATTCGCCAACTCCACACGAACGCGCGCGTACCGTTAGGCGGCAAGCCGCTCAAGACCAGCCTCGAACTCAGCGATAAATGGTACGCGCTGGGCCTGTCCACGAACGAACCCGAACGCTTCCAAGGGTTTCACGCGGAACATTTGTTGCTGATTGTGGACGAGGCCAGCGGTGTCGACCAAGGGATCTTTAATGCGTCGGAGGGATTTCTCACGGGGCCGCATGCGCGGGCGCTGTTGATCGGCAACCCGACGCAGGTGCGGGGCGAGTTCTATGAGGCGTTCAAGAGTCCACTCTATGCCAAGATTCAAATCAGCGGCTTCGATAGTCCGAATGTCACCGAAGGGCCGAATACGCGCCCGTATTTGACGTCGCCCGAATGGATCGACGACAAGCGCATCAAATGGGGCGAAGGCACGCCGCTGTGGCAATCCCGCGTGGTGGGCGAATTCCCGGACCAAGGCGAAGATATGGTCTTCCCGCTGTCGTGGATTGAGCACGCTCAACACCGCTCACCGGTGCGGGAGGGCGCCATCCACTTCGGTGTGGACGTGGCCCGCTTCGGCACGGACGCGAGTGTGTTGGCGGTGCGCCAGGGCCCGGACATCGTGCATCTGGAACAGCATCACCAGTGGGATACGACCGCTGTGGCTGGTTGGATCGCGCAAGCCGCCAAGCAGTGGCATCCGCAAAGCATTCGCGTGGACGCCGATGGCTTGGGCGCGGGGGTATACGACCTCCTCAAGGCCCAAGGCTTACCCGTCGTAGAAATCCATAGTGGGACGGCGGCGAAAGATCCCGAGCAGTTCCTCAATCGCCGCGCCGAGTGGTACTGGGGCCTGCGGGAGCGGTTGGATCCGCAACTCGCGGCGCAGCCGATGGCGTTGCCGACGGACGAGGACCTGCTCGCGCAACTCACCAGTTTGCATTACAAATTCACCGCGCGGGGCCAAGTGCAGATCGAAAGCAAAGATGACCTGCGCAAACAAGGGTTGCCGTCCCCGGACTGCGCCGACGCGGTGTGTTACGCCATGGCGGAGACGCAGGGCCGGAGCGTGGTGATTGGCGCGGCATCGACGACGCAGGTGCCGCAATGGGTCCAAGGTCTCCAAAGCGCGGCGCAAATGGCCGTGGTCGCCGGGCACGGCCAGTTGCCGATGCCGGTGACCGTCAAGCCCCAGAAGAAAGTCGCTGCGTTGGATTGTCCGCAGTGCGGCATGGCGCTGACGCGCCACAACAGCCGGGGCCAATGGTGGTGCCCGGATCATGGATGGCAAGAAAGGAGTTAACGAGACGATGAGGATGAACGCGACACGATATACGCGCCAAGGGGAGCACGAGGTCAACCCGGTATACAACACGCCGGAGGGCACACCGCCAATGAGCAAGCCGGAACTATTAGAGGCGGCGAAAGATGCGGTGTTGTTCGATGTCACGAAGACAGACGCATTCAAGGCCCTTCCCGCGTCGCCCTTTCCCGCGATTCAATCCCTCGGTATCTTCTGTCCGCTGTGCGGGCATGACCAATGGATCCGGGTTCCCATCCCGGCGCTGGTGCAGTACGCCGTCTGCGTCTGCGAAGGCACGCAAGCCGAACCGCAATATACGGCGCAGGCCGCCATTATGGGCCACGGGCGCCAGGGGGCGTGGCACTTGGTGCCTGCGGGCACCCATGTCGTCGTGGAGGAGGCTTAGCTCATGATCACGATTATCGACGCGAGCCTGCACGGCTCAACCTTGTTTATCGCCGCCCAAGATGACGCGGGCCGTGTGAGCCGCTATGCCGTCGATTGGACGACCGCTGCGAGCCAAGGCCAAGAGGCGGTGACGAGCGCCATCACGAGCGCCGGGGCGACGCCGAGTCAAAGCGTGCCTGCGTGGGTGCAACAGTTGGTTGGGCGAACGGTGAGCGTGTCATGACGCCGGTAGCGACGCCGATAGCGGCCACGGTGTTGCTGGAGGCCGCCGCCGTGTTGATTCCCGGTTTGGATACCGTCTCGGTCACAGGCTTTTCGCTAGACTGGACACCCGAGCGCGTGCAGTGGATGTGGAGCGCCGACGATGGCACCACCGATAGTCAGACGATGACGGATCCCGCCCGCGTGGCGCAGTGGGATCGCTTTGTGCGCACGCTCTGCGTGTTGCCGGACGTGCCGATGGATCATATCACGCTCGGGGTACTGGAGTCCGTCAGCTGGGTCAGGGTCGTCTGGACGCCGCCGTTGAACCCGCAATGGCAGAGACGGGATGAGATCCTCGCGGCCGTCGCCCAGTTGCGGGACTAGGGCAAGCGCCCGCGCCAGTTGGTGTAGGTACGGAGGATGCAAAAATAGCGCAGATATGTTACAAGATACCACTGACATTTTACCGCTATGGAGGGGGATGGGATAGTTGGCGAACATTGACACTGCCCTGACCCGCTCGGAACAGGACCGCCCCCATCGGAGGCGGTCCGTTATTGTTGGTCCGGACTGGCGTTTTTCACCGCCGGGCAGCCGTTGGGGCGCGTTTACCATATCTTTCCAGCAACTCCGGGCCGTGGCGAAGAAGTCCCCAACCGTGGCGGCCATCTTGCAACTGCGCATCCAGCAACTCCAACTCTTTGCCCGCATGCCCCGGCACAAAGGGGATCGCGGGTTTGAAATCGTCAACAAAAACCGCCCAGGCAATCCGTCGGCGCAGGATCAACGCGTGGCGGAGGAAGTCCGCGAGTTCTTTTTGAACACCGGCTGGCGGCCGGACTGGCAACGCCCGGACTTCGCGAATTGGGTGGCGGCGATTGCGCGGGATCGCTATATCCTGGATGCGGCCTCCACGGAACTGGTGTACAACCGCATCGGCACCCTGCAAGAGTTCTGGCCGGTGGATGGCGGCACCATTGAGATCCAATGGAGCGATCGCTACATTCCCACGACGCGCTACGGGCGCCAATTGGATCAGCCCGTGGCCTACGTGCAAACGGTCGATGGGCAGGTCGAGACGGAATACGCGCCGGACGAGCTGGCTTATTGGGTGGCGAATCCGATGACGGATGTCAGCCAAGGGGGCTACGGCCTCTCCGAGTTGGAATCCTGCATTGACATTGTGGCGGCGGAAATCCTTGCCATCCAATACAACAGCAATTATTTCGACCACGGGAGCGTGCCGCCGGGCATTCTCGCCGTGATTGGCAACTTTTCCGAAGAAACGCTCCAAGAACTCAACGTCATGTGGGAGACGGACGTCAAAGGGGTTGTCGGGCAGCATAAACCGGTCGCCTTGGCGATGGACGACGGCAAGTCCGTCCAATGGATTCCGATGAAGCAGTCGAACCGCGAGATGGAGATGGGCGACTTTCTCGACAAGCTGCGGACCGGCATCTGCTCGGTCTTTAGCGTCGATCCGGTGGAGATCGGCCAGCGCATGGCATCGAATACAGGCGGCATCAGCAATTCGGACAATACCGAGGCCAAGATTGACCTGTCGCGGGATCGGGGCCTGTTACCCGCCGTGGATTGGCTGGAGCGGAACATCAACCGCTCCATCATGCCGCATATCGCGCCTGGCTATGAGTTCCGCTTCGTGGGCATCAACGCCGAAGATGAACAGCAGAAGGTCGCCTACCTCAACAGCCAACTCCAAGCGGGCGGCATTACGCTCCGCGAGTGGCGGAAGGCCATGGGGTTGGCCGAAGTGCCGCCCGGCGCGGAAGACGGCGCGTGGTTGGATGCGCCGTTGAATCCGCCGGCGTTGCAAGTGTGGATGCAGGAACGCGGCATGAGCGGCCCGGCAGACCTGACGCAGATGAGTGAAGCGCAACGCGGCGCGCTCGCCCAAGGGCCGACGGATCCCACCCCCCAGGAGGTGGCCAAAGCATGGCGCTGGCAGTGGAGTCAGGGCGCGTAGGTCGTTTTCCGCCGTTTACGCCGCCGACCGAGGGACCGTGGGATCTGCCCGCGATGCAGACGCTGGAAGACACGGCGGCGCAATGGGCCTATGCGGCGGCGGACCACGCGCTCACCGATCAGTGGGCGTGGGTGCAACAATATTGGGGCGGCGCGACGTTGCCGCCGATGCCGCCGCCCCGCTGGCAGTGGAGTCCCTGGGCGCTGGCGCTCTTGCTGGTGCTGGGGCCGCGTCTCGTCACCGGCGGGGTGCCGACGGCGACGGTGATGTCCTGGGTGGAAGCCCAACCCGCAGCGACGATCCCGCGCCGGGGTCCGGATGGCACTGCGTGGGGGAAAACCCGTCGCCAACACCTCGAACGCACGGTCGCGGATGTGCACGCGCGGCTGCAGGCGTGGGCGCAGGACGTCACCGACACCGTGACGACCGTGATCACCGGGGCCAAGCGCGCCGGGCTCACACTCACGAAACTCCGCGAAGGATTAGCCCACCATTTCACCGACTGGGGCCAAGACCTCCAGCGACTGGTGCAAACGGAACTGAGTGCCGCCCGCACGGATGCTATTTTGGAGACCGCGACCGAGGCCTGGGCGCTGGTGCGGACGCACCCCAACGCCTGTGCCAGCTGCCATGCGGCGTTTGACGGCAAGACCTTTCGCATTTTGAAGCAAGCCCCGGACCATCCGGCCAAACACGCCGAGACCGCCTTGTGGCCCGGCAAATGGACGCTCAACTGGGATAAGAAACCCGCTGAGCAGTGGCCCGCAGTCCCGCAGCACCCGCGATGCCGCTGTCGGGTTGTGCCGCAAAAGACGAAACCCCAAGGAGATGCCTAACGCATGCCGAGTAAAGCCCCCTTAGAACTCCGCGAATGGTTGCGGCAAGATCAGCAACAGCAAGACCGCCAATGGATCGACTCTCAAAAACGGCAAGACACACAAATGGAAAAGATGGCCACGGCGATTCGCCAGTACGGCGTCTTGATTGATGCGCTGCGCGATGTGATCGGCGTGAGTGATGCCGACTGGGAAGCGGCGGTCAACCGGGCGATAGACCGCGTGCAGTTCACGCAGAAGGAGTGAGGCGCGGTGAGTGTGCTAGGGTTCTCCATCCGCAAAGGCTATCTCACCACGGCGTATGGCGAAGGGCGGGCCCCGAAGAAAACCCCCGATGCCGGGAAAGCCCGGCACCAACTCGCCAGCATCAGCGGTGACACCACCGAAGAAAGTCTCCCGACCATTCGGCTCAACGGGTTCACGCCCAACGTGGCCTGGGCCTTGTTGCGGCGGGCCGGGTATATTCTCCGCATTACGGAGGGACAGGCCATGCTCCCTGGGCAGACGACCATCCGCGTGTCGTCGGAGGGGGTCATTACCCTCCAAGGCCCTAAAGCTGCGACGTATGCGGAATGGTTCAACGCCCAGCTCAAGAACATGGTGGACTGGGCCGGGCAAATCGACGGCAAGCAAGAGGTCAGCAGTATTCGGTCGCATGGCGGCCACTTTAGTTAGGTAGGAGGAAGGATATGCCGACGAGTGATCGCACCCAACGCCGCCTCTCGAAAGAGGCCATCGCCAAGTTGCGCGATGTCATTGAGATCCTGGACGACGACATCACCCATGAGGACGACGAAATCCGCCGGGAGACAAAGAAGGCGTACTCGGCCACGGAGCGCCACGCGGTCAAGCGCGACAAGCATGACCGCTACGGTGATGAGGTCTATGCGGTCCCCAAACTGGACTCGTATCCCTTGACCCAGGACAAGAAGCCCAGCGAAGAGCGCGTCCGGGCGGCGTGGGACTACATCCATGTCGCCAAGAACCGCGAGAAGTTGGGCGAGAAAACCGCCGCCAAAGCCACCGCTCGTATTCGTGCGTTCGCGAAGAAGCACTTCCCCGACATGCACCTCGAAGAGACGACGCACAAGAGCCTCGCGGTGGATGAGGTCTACGTGTTCCCGCTGGAAAGCATCTGGCCGTTAACGGAGAACCGCCAACCCTCCGCCGAACGCGTACAAAAGGCGTGGCAGGAACTCCACTCGGCCCGCATTGAGCATGTCTTGCCCGATGCCGCAATGGCTACGGCTGAACAGCGCATTGCGCTCTTTGCCGCCCAGCACGATCTGCCGCTCCAAACGCGGCGGATGCCTCGGACGGTGGTGCTGTAATGCAGGTCGCCGTCCGCACGATTCGCGTGGTCCGCACGGAGGCCACAGAAAAGGAGTGGGACGCGCTACGCCAACTGGTGGCGGAGGGGCTGACGGTCGTGGAGACGATCACCCCCGCGATGGCCCACGTGGCGGAGTCGTTGGGCTTGCAGGTGCGGGATAATCCGGCGCCCGCACCCGAATCGGCGCCAGCGCCCAAACGTCGGCGCACCAAAGCCGCGTCCCCCGCAGAGGAGGGATAACCGACGGATCCCTTTCACTTCAGCGCCCAGATTGTGAAAGCCGAGGCCCACGACGATGGTACGTACACGTTGGAGGGCCTCGCATCGTTGCCCGGGGAAGATCTCCAAGGCGAAGAGGTGGTGCCCACCGGCTTGGACATTGATTACTTTCTCGGAAAGAGGCTGCCCAAAGGCGCGGGCGGCTATATCAATTACGACCACGATCCCACCCAGATCGTCGGCTATCCCGAGGAAGGGAAAATCGGGCCGCAAGGCTTTTGGATCAAGTGGCGCACGCTAGACACGCCCTTTGTCCATAAAATCATGGAGCAGATGCGGGCGCTCAAAAAGGCGAACTGGCCGCGTCGCTACGGCATGTCCATTGAAGGCGTGGTGCATGAGCGCGATCCCGAGAACCCCCACATTATCCGCCGCGCGTTTATCAAGAACGTGGCACTGACCCCTACCCCGGTCCATCCGGGCACGTTTGTGGACTTCGCCAAGAGCCTGACCACCGCCTCCGAAGTGGGCTTTGACCCGACCTACGGGCGCGCGGCGGCCTTGCGCGGCTGGGTGACGGATGTCGTCGCCATTCAGAAAGGCCTCGTCACGGTGCGTGGCAATCCCTATTTCACCGCGACGGGGCGCTTTCGGCCCGACCAAGACGTGGCGTACTTCCGCGAGGTGTGGGGCCAAGACGCGGCGAGTGCGTTGGACCTGGGGCACTTCGCGGTGAGTCGGCAGGCGGCGTTGCAGAAAGCGCTCGCCGATCAACGGCGGTGGGATGGCTGGCGGCGGCATCTCGTCCGTCAGCGCCGTCGCGATCCCACCGATCCGCATGTGACGGCCGCAGGACAGATTCGGGGCGGCGACCACGCGGTCGCGGCTCATTTTTTGTCCTGTGAAGGACGCACCCGTGCTGAGACGGTGCGGATTGTGCGCGCATTACATGGCTCGCCGGTGGTTCAGCCGGTCCGCCAGAAAGGAGCCCATCATCATGGGTAAGAAAGTGCGAAACGTGTACGACGCGATTGTCGCCGACGCGCTCCAGAAGAGCGTGGTGACCGCGCCGTCCGATCCGAATGGCGGTGCCCGATTGCCCGAGCGGCAGAGCCGCCAACCGCGCAACAAAGACCGCGATGGCGAGAACTACATGGCCATCTTCGACCGGGAAGCGCAGGAATCCGACGACCAGTTGGACGACTGGATGCGCTACACCCAAGCGGTCACCGAGTCGCCGGAGGACTTCGTCAACGATGACGACGACACTCCCGAAGACCCCGATGAGGCCGACGAGGACAGCCGCGGCAACGCCGAATACGATCCGTATTCCGACGATGATGCGGACGATGCGGCGGCAGACCTGACCGACGAGGAATACACCCACGTCAAGGCCCACAAGCGTCGCCGGGTGCGCAAATCCCAGGGCGACCACGACGCCGAGTTCGACGCCTTGTCGGACGATGCGGAGGACGAGGACGATCCCGAGGACAACCTCGAAGAGGACGACGCCGCCGAGCGCCGCGCCAAGAACGTGGCCAAGGCCACCAAGACGCGAAAATCCGTTAAGAAGAGTCGGTCCGACGATGACGATGACTTGGATGAGGACGATGACGATCCCGACCACAACATGGAGGACGAGGACGAGGACGACACGCACGTCGCGGAAAACAAAGCCGAGCGCAAGCGCCTCGAAAAGTCCCGCCGCCGCAGCATGAAGAAGGCGCTGGGCCGCGACGCCCTCGGCATCGTGGACGGCAACGCCTTCGCCAAGGCCTTGGCGGACGCGGTGTGGGATCTCCGCGATGACGTCGTGGCCGAAGTCCGCGCCACCAACCTCAAACTCCACAAGGAAAACCAGGCGCTCGCCCAGCGCGTGCGCGCCGTGGAAGGGCGACTGCACAAAGCGCTCCAAGGCGAGTTGCAGCAAGTCACCAAGAGCCTCGCCAGCGGCTTGGTCAGCATGCAACAGCCTGCGGCCCTGGCCGACGATCCGGCCCAGCCGATTCGCAAGGGCTACGGCGCCCCGGTGGCCACGCGGCCCAAGTATAGTGCGGGCTGGAACCCCGAGCGTGCGCTGGATGCCATGGAAAAGGCGTGGCGCGAGGATCCCGAGAGTGGCATCAAGGACACCGACCTGACCCTCGTGGAAGGCAACCGATCACCCAACGGGCTCAGCGCGGGCGCGATTCGCTTCTTGCGCGCCAACCGCTTGCTGTAATCGGAAAGGAGCCAGTGTATGAACGCAGAACAAATCGCCAACGCCCAGGCGTTGTCCAAATCCCTCCGGATGGACAGCGGCGGCCTGATGATGGGCGACTACGTGACGGGCGGCCTCACCAACGAGACCTTCAACCGCCTGCAAAAGGCCTTGGTCGCGTCCCCGTCCACCCCCGGTGGCCCCGGTGACGGATCGAGCTTAATTCCGCAGTCCTTGGCCCGCACGTTGAAAAACGTCACCTTCAAACTGAACAAGGTCAAGCTCTGGCGCGCCATCGCGAAGCAAGACGCCTACGCGATGGAAGAAGAGTACGACCAGATCACCCAATACGGTGTGCGCGGCGGCATCTTCACCTCCGCCATGGCCACGCCGCAAGGGAACGACTCCACATTCGACCGCTTGCAGGTCCGCATGACCTACATGGCCACCGCCTACGCGACCGACATTGCCATCATGGCGACAGAAGTGATTGGCGGATCGGCCGAAGCGTTGCAGATCAATGACGCGACCCGCTACCTCTTGGGCGGCGTGGAGCGCCAGCTGTTTTACGCGGACTCCACGCTGATTCCGAGTGCGTTTAATGGCGTCAAGAGCATTATCAAGGGCTTCGCGCAGTCGAAGGGCTTCACCAATGTGATCATCAACGCCCAGGCCTCGGGCATTTCCGTGGACCACTTGGAAAATGCGCTCCAGGCCATTCAGGACAACTCCGGGGACCCCGAGAACGGTCTCTATGCCGCCTATATGGCGCCGCGCGTGCAATCGTACTTCACCAAGACGTACGCGCCGGCCCAGCGCACCGAGATCAATCAGACGCAGTTGATTCGCGATGGGCGGTTGTGGGTCGGCACCCCGGTGGACGGCTACAACTCCACCTATGGGCCGCTGGGCATGGTGAACGATATCTTCCTGAACCACGACGTGCCCGTTTCGAACCCGATTCAGGGCGCGCCCGCGACCCCGACCGGTGTCAGCGCCGCTCTGAACACGACGAGCAGTGAAGACCCCAACATCGGCACCTCGATGTGGCAGACGCCGGACAGCGCGCAGGATTACGGAGTGGGCTACAACGGCGGTCCCGTGACGTATGCCATCGAGGCCGTAAACGCCGCTGGGCCTTCGCTCTTGTCCGGGGCGACCACCACGGTCACCGTGGGCGCGGGCGAGAGTGTGACGGTAACCTGGGCCCGCGTCACGAGCCAACCGAGCGCAAACTATTACCAGATCTACCGATCGATGAACGGGGGGGCATGGCAGCCGGTCGCCCGCGTGGCGGACAGCGGCGGATCGAGCCTGACCCAAAGCTGGACGGACGAGAACATCACCGTGGCGGGCGCGTATGATGTGTTCATCATCAACCACGACGCCGAAGAGGGCTTGGTGTTCAAGCAACTGTTGCCGTTCTTCAAGTGGCCGTTGCCGATTCCCACCCTGGCCCGGTACTTCGCGGTGGCCCTGTTGGGCGCCCCGCTGATCTACGTGCCCTCACGGTGCGCCGTGATTGAGAATATCCAGGTGCCCGGCGGCATTGCAGCTCCGGTTCAGTTGTCGTAGCGGCGGGAACCGCCATGAACTGGACCGTCCAGAATGTCTCGCAAGATAGCGTGACGGTCACCGATACCCCGATTCCCGTCAGTTGGACGCCGGGCCAAGTGCAAACGGTGCCCCTGACCTACTTCCTGCATAGCGCCCAACTCAGCCAAGCCGTGCAAAACCAGCAACTCTGCGTCGTGAACTATGGAGCGTTCGCCCCGTTGCCGCCGTTTGCGCCCTTGACCTATACGGTCCTCGGCACGCCAGGCGCGACGGGGCTGACCCCCGTGACGCTGACGCAGAATGGCGCATCACCGCCCGTGACCTTGGGGCCGTACACGGTGGGCACCGTGTTGCTCAACGTGACGGCCTTGGGGGCGAGCGGCGACAGCCTCGCGTTGGGCTTTGAGGCGTGGGACGGGACGGTGTATTATCCCGCCCAGTCCGTCATCGCCGCAGTCAGCTCGGTCGGACCCGTGAGTGCGGCCTTTAATCCGCCCGCGTTGGCGGGGCGCTTTGTGTGGACGGTCTCGGGATCGGTGAGCGTGACCGCGTTGTATCAGTTGTTGCCCGATTAGGAGGATGCGCGATGCGCGTGATTCAACGGCTCATGGGCGTCGAGAATCCGATTACGGATCTCAAAGTCTATGAGCACACCCTGCATTTTCGGAATGGCGTGGCCGTCGTGGAGTCCTTGACGGAGCGCGAAATCAATCGGTTGCGGACATTTGGCTTCCGGGTCGAGCGGGATGCGACGAGTAAGAAAGCGGCAGCGAAGGTGCCAGCGGGCCCTCAACCGGCGGCGGCAACCGCCTCGGCCCGAGAGCCCGTGCCCGAGACCGCCGCCGAGGCGCAGTCGGTGCCTCCACAAACGGAGGCGGCGCCAGTCGCCGAACCTGCGTCGGCCCCGTCGCCCGCGAAGCCCAAGCGCCCGGCCTCGAAGAAGGAGGCATAACATGCCGCAAAAGTATGTGCGTCCGCCCTATGGGCAACGCCTCTCCACGTTCTTGCTGGGCCTGCGCCCGGGCCAAGACAAGTCTCTCGTCATGGATGCGCGGGTGCCGCGCGGCGGCATCAACAGCCGCGACTTGTTTGGCGCCGAAGGCACAGGCACGACCGATGCGACGGTCGGCACGACCACCGCGATTAGCCACAACTTGGGTGTCGTGCCCAAAACCAGTGAGATCATGATCACGCCCACCAGCGATGGCGTGGTCTATCTGGACACCGCGAACCCGCCGACGGCGACCACATTCAATGTGCTCGGATCGGCGGCGAGTCTGACCTTCGCGTGGCAAATCGTCACCTCGTTGGACCACCCGAGCCAGGAGATGGTCTAAATGGGCCAACAGTTCAGCGGCGGCCAGATTTCCGAGGTCATCAAGCAGCAAATGCGGTGGGTGCCGCGGAGCCGGGACGTCAATGGCGGCGGCCCGCAAGGCGGCGCGTTGGTGATGCCCGTCTATGGACAGGATGTCGTGTGGGATGCGCTGGCCATTACGGATACGGCGGCGCATCCCGGCATGACCGCGCAAGCGGGTGTCAAGAACCCGTCCGGTGGCTGGTTCGACCCGGTGTACGCCGTGTATAAGACGCTCCTGGTCGTCTCCACGCTGAACGAAGCCGTCAGCATCCAGCCGACCTGGAGTCTGGACGGCGAGACCTACTATCCCTTCGGCACGGCGACGAGCGTGGATGCCTATAGCGGTAGCGGCAATCCGGCCACAGCCCTGGTGGCGCTGTCCACCCCGAGTCAGTACCTCCCCTATGTGAATGCGATTGCCACCTGTAGTACTGCCCCGACGAGCGGCACGCTGACGGGGACCATCGCCCGCTTGGGCTAAGGAGGAATTTCCATGAGCAATCCGGTTGTGCTGCCCTCGTTTGGCGGCGACAAGAGTGTGGGATCGGTGGCGACCGCCTATCCGTTTCAACCGGGGGTCGATCTGACCAACGTCTTGGGCGCCAGCGATGGCGTGGCCAGCACGGAACTGGTCAAAATCGGCACCTTTTCGGTGACGGGCACCGCCAGCGGATCGGCCGATGATGCGATTACCTTCGCGCACGCGTTCCCGAATGCCACCGATGCGGTCTTGCTGACTTTCACCGCCCTCGGCGGCGCCACCATTAACGGCGCGGCCTATGCGGCGAGTGTGAGTGCCACGGGCTTTACGGCCACCGTGGACATTACCACGGCCGGGACCGGCGACATTACGGGTGTCTACGTCGCCTTCGGCCACTAAGGATAGGGGGGATCGGGCATGAGCCTGTTACAGACGTACTCGTCCTACCAGCCGACCTATCGGCACGATCAACAGTTCGTCCATGGCAACCCGATCCCCACGCTTTGTCCTCCGGCGTTGGTGCTGGACCGCTATCTCGCGGGGTTGCCCCTCAGTGCCAGCATTGGCGGGGAGAACCTGGCGGATATCGTGCAACAGAAGATCGATGCCAGTGTGGGTGAGTTTGAGCAACGGTTGAACATGTTTTTGGTGCCGCGCGTGATTATCGCGTGTGCGATGAACTATACGCCCCAGATCATCGAATCGGTCAGCGGGGAGAACGCCAACGGGTATGGGGTGACCAACAATCCCGCGCAACCGGGCGTGGACTACGACATGTTGGAAGTGCCGTATGACTACACGTCGCGGCGCTTTGAGCGCTGGTCACTCATCAAGGCTCGTCATCGGCCCATTCTTGAAATTCACAATATCGTCTTTGCGCTGCCGCCGAACTTCGGCATCTTGATTGTACCGAAGCCGTGGATCACCGGCGATCCCAACAGCGGGATTGTCCGGATTGTTCCGGTGGAAGGCGCGATGGCCGTGACCAGTCCGGGCGCCGGCATGTGGCTCCCCTTCTTCACCATGGGGCAGATGAACCATGTGCCGCAGTTTACGCAGATGACGTATACGAGCGGCATTTTGCCGATTCCGGATGACATGGTGGATGCGCTCGCCATGCTGGCGGCGGCGAAGACGTTGCAGGTCTATAACCGGGCGTATTATCCCGGGGTCCAGTCGTTTACGCACACCGTCGACGGCTTCAATCAGACCGTGCAACTGCGCGCCAAAGGACCGTTCGCGCAAGACATTGCCGACCTCACGGCGCAGGCGATGAACTATATCGCGATGTATCGCGAGGGCCATAACGGCATTCGCATGGAAAGTTTGGGACGGTAGCCATGCAATACAATCCGGTGGCGCCGGTGCCGTGGCTGTTTGAGGGCCTCTGGCAAGATCAGGCGCAAGGCGGTCAAGCCTATCGGCTCACCGTCTACAAAATGTCGCCGTGTCCGTGTGGCGCAGAACCGGGCAGTTCGCCCAATAGTGCGTGTCAAGCCTGTGGGGGGACCGGCATTCTCTATCCGAGCGCCGCCCGCTCGGTGTTGGGCATCGTGACGAATGTGACGCTGCAAACGGATCTGGTGGCGATGGGCCTCGCCGAGCCGGGCGACCTGCAGGTCTCGACACGTCCCGGGCAACTCCATCTGGATCCCTTTGATCTCTGTTTCGTGCCCTGGTCCATGGGTATCCCTATGACCGGGGAGTTGGTGATGCGCGGAACCGGCCCGACGGACCAACTCAACTACCGGGCGGCCATGGTCGAAGCCGCGTGGACGGTCGATCCGACGACAGGCCAAATCACGCCGTATACGGTGCTGAATGACTTCACGGTCCGTGGGCGTACGGTGACCTGGGTCGGTCGGCAACCGCCGGCCGGGACGCAGTACACTATCCGCTACAGTGGCGATTTCGAGTGGGTGGTCTACAAACCGCCCGATCAGCGCGTGGCCTTTGGCGTGGATCTCGGCGAACGCGCCGTCTTGCGCAAGCGCTACATTCTCCTCAAAAATGCGCCGCCGCTGTCCCTCTTGGAGGGCTAAGTCATGCTCACCTTAGAAGTGACGGGCTTCGACGCCCTGCACACCTTCGTACAGGCGCTCCAAGCCCCGTTTCCGCCAGAAGCGCATGCCGAAGCCGGGGGCGCGGTGCAACAGGTGTGGCAAGCCGCTGCGACCGGCACGGTGCTGCCGCCCATGACACAACCCGTCAACAAGCCGGACTTGGCGCAGAGCGTGCAGGTCACCCTGGACGGCGATGGGGCGACGGTCAGCGCGGACGCGAGCCTGATGCCCAATGGAACTGCGGCGAGAGACATGAAGCCAAGCCTCCTCCATGGCCCCCATTCCCGCATGGGCAAGCACGGTCGCTACAACATCATCCCGATGCATCATGATGCCGCGAGCCTTCCGGCGCATATTGTGAGCCAATTGGAGAACGGGACACCGATCACGTCACTGGAGGGAATCCGCTCCAAGATTCTCAACGGAGGTGCACCCGTCCTCGCGTACCCCGCGGCCAGCGGGCCGTTTCAGGTGGTGAGCCATTACACCTGGCAGACGGGCCTGTACACGGGGATGCGCCTCGGGAGGCACCCGGATTATCCGATGGGTCCGGTGACGTTTCGCACGGTCTCCGAGCGGTCCGATCCGGGCAGCTGGTGGTATCCGGCCAAGCCGGGGCAACCGCTGGTCGCCGCCGTGAGCCAAGCCAGCGTGCCGCTGGTGACGGCGATTTACACGCAATGGTGGGAGGCGCGACTCCATGCCCATTGACATCAGCGAGTGGACTCTGCTGGCGGTGATCCAGAACGGGATTCAGCAGGTGCAGCAGAATGCGGCGACCCTGATTCCCGCCATTTTCCCGCAGATGCCCAGCCCCATCCAGCAACAGATCATCACGGCGCTCACGAGCGGGGGGCTGAAAAGCGTGTCGGTGCAACTGGCGTATCTGCCCAACGCGCAACCGCAACTCCCCGGCGTGTGGCTCTATCAGGTGCCGGGTGGGGAAACGCGCGACCTCGACGTGATCGGGAGCACCTACACCTATGATGTCTCCGATAGCGGGCTCGACACCGATCAGGGCATTGGGAGCCAGAAGAGCTGGCAGGTCACCGTGGGGAGCATCAACGTCACCGACCTGCTCGTGCTCGTGGGTCTCGTCAAGTGGAGCCTCATCGGGGCCCGTGCGAGTCTCGGGGCCGATCCCAACCGCTACATTAAGCAGCAACTCAGTTGGTCCGGCTGGAGTCCCATGGCGAACAGTGCCGGGGACGTGATTTTCCCGTATCAGCAGACGCTCACCTTCACCATCACCACCATTGAAAGCGCCGCGAGCACCAATACCGATCTCATTACGGGCTGGACGGCCGCCACGCTCACTGCATCGGATTAAGGAGGACCCATGGCTAAGAAACCGGCCGCTCCCGAGGGGGAGAGGCCCCTGTTGCATGTGCGCGATTGGCTGAGCCAGCAGATCGATCTGCCCGCCGAAGCCGTCGCTGGTTTTTTGCACCACGTGGCGGCCGATGCGTGGGACACCGCCGACCACTGGCGCCAGCGCTGGGAGGCCTGGCTGCATCACCCGGTAGGCCAATAAAGGAGGAGCGCCATGTCCACCAATTTTAACGGGCAAGTGCTGACCCAACCGCAAGCCCGCACGCAGTTTAATGATAGTGCACTGATTCCGGCCAATCCGGCCCAACCCGCGCCGCACACGCTGGTCCTCATTGGCCCCGCCAACCAAGGCCCCAATGAGCTGGTGACGATCGCCTCGGTGAGCGACATTCAGACGAATTTGGGCATTGACAGCGATTTAGCCAATGCCGCCGCACTCGCCTTGAATCCCTCGCCTGTCACCGGCGGCGCGAATCCCTTGAAAGTGTGGAACGTGAATCCCACCACGCAAGGCACGATCAACCTCACGGACCCATCCGGCAACACCCCGGAGATTGTGCTGACCACCACGCGCTGGGGCCAAGCGGCCAATTACATCAAAGCCGCCGTCAGTGCGGGATCGACGGCCGGATATACCGTCACCATCGCTGACGACTATTCGGGGGGCAGCGTTCAGTTGGCGAATCTGGCGCTGAATGTGCTGTCCGTCTGGTATTCGGGCTCAGGCACGAGTCCGACGGTCACGGCCACCGACAGCGCGGTGACGCTAACGGCGACGAGTACCGATACGGGAGGCACCATTGATCTCACCAGCAATTTGACGGTGAACCAATTGGCGAGCCAAATCAATGCGCTGTCCGGCTGGAACGCGACGGTGCTGGATCCCAATCCGCAAGACGTTGCCGCGGGGCTGTTGGACAACGTGAGCGCGGTCGCCGTAGGCACCACGAGCACCACGGCCACCACGCTGACGGCCAACATCACGGCGGTCGTGCGCGCCTTGAACGGCCCGGCGCAGACCTGGGTGACGGCCGTCCGCCAAGCGGATGCCACCACCTTGGCCACGCCCGGCACCTACACCTATGCGACCGGCGGATCGACCGGGACGGCCACGACCACCAATTGGCAGGCCGCCTATACGGCGTTGCAAGGGGAAACCGATGTGCTCTGGGTGGTGCCCGTGACGAGCGAGTCGACCATCTGGGCCATGAACCAAGCGCATTGCCAACTCATGGACAGCGAGGGCTATGGCCGCTCCGGCGTCGTGGGCGGTGCCAGCGGCACGACGATCAGCCAAGCGCAGACGAATGCCGCGGGACTGGCCTCCCAGTACACCAGCTATCTGGTGAATGGGCTCCAGGGCATCAATCTGCAACAACAGAGCGTGACCTTCCCGCCCTATATTGTCGCCGCGCAAATCGCGGGCCTCATGGCGGGGCAGCCTCTCAACGCGTCACCGACGCTGAAGTCGCTCAATGCTACGGGGTTGGAACAAGCGTTTGCATCGAGTGCCATTGACACCTTGATTCAGGCCGGATGCCTCGTGCTGAAAGTCTACAACGGCCAGTTCGTGGTCGCGAAAGGCCAGACCACAGCGGCTCTGAACCCCAACGCCACAGTCAATCAAGTGCAGATGCAAGCGGTCAACGAAGTCTTCGTGCTGGAATACGGCCTGAACAGCGTGTTGTCGGCCTTTGTCGGCCAGCCCATCACGGCGACGACCGCCGCCGCGGTGAAGGTGGCGGTCTACACCTTTCTGACCCAGCAGGCCGCAGCCCCCTTGCAACTCATTCAAGCCGCGCCCGCATTGCAAGACATTCAAGTGACCATTTCCGGCACGGTCATTTCGGTCGCCGCCCCGGCCAGTCCGACGGTCGTGGCCGACTTTGTGCTGACCACCCTGTCCGCGTCCGTCGATACGGCGCAGGCCGCCTAAGGAGGGCATAACGGATGGCACTCGGGAATCAAAACCTGCTCTCAGGTAACTATGGCGAGATTAAGATCAACGGCAAAGTCATTCTGGGCTTCAAAGCCTGGACCTTGAACTATGGCGTCAATCTCAGCCAAGAGGGGCAATTCGGCACCGGCACCCCGATTCTGGTGCCGGGCCTGAACTCGGTGACCGTCACGGTCTCCAAATTGATGCTGTATGGCTCCTCGTTGGAAGCCGCAGGCATTGAACCCACCAAAACCCTGAACGATATCGCGACGCTCCCCCCCTTTACCACCGACCTCTACGAGACGTTGGAGGGCGGCGTGGTCAAGACCGCGATTAACTGCCTCTTTGACAGCTCCTCGGTGAATGCCAGCGCCAACGCGGCGTTCTTGGAGACGGTGACGCTCATGGGGACGGACGTCGCGTCGAACGCGTACTAAGAAAGCGAGGACCCATGGATCGGATTGATGCCAGTCAAAAACACGTGTTTACCCTCCCCGAGGGCAGCTGGACCTTGAAGCGCCTCGGGATGCTGGATGAACAGCGCGTCGCGGGCCAGGCCACCCTCATGTTAGGCTGTCCCTTTGACGAAGCGCCGCTCCGCTCCCGCGAAATCGCGTGGATGTGGGCGACGATCACCGTGGCGACGGTGGACGAACCCAAGAATTGGGATTGGAACGCCCAGCCGGACACCACGGTCTTGGAAACGCTCTACACCCAATACATCGAATGGGACCGCTCCTTTCGTCGCCCAGTGGATGGAGACGCGGGAGTCACACGCGGAGACGCTGGGGCGGAGCCTCCTCTTTTGGTATCGCCAGCAGTACCAGATTCCGCGGAATGACCCCCGCTTGAATCTGACGCAGGAAGAACTCTGGGAAGAGTGGCGGGCGTGGCAAATCTTCCACACCCCGCCGCCCGAGCCACCCTCCGTGGAAGACGCGTGGCTCGAAGCCGTCGCCGCTGGCCAGTATGCGCCCGACGACTACACGGCCCGGGCCGCGTTTATCGCGCAGTGGAAAGCGGACCATCCCGACGAACCCGAGGATGACTGGGAACCCGTGGACGCGCCGCCGCCGCGGCCCCTGGGAGGTGAGGACCCTGGATCACGAAATTCGCATTAAACCCGCACTCGACGAGGCGGATCTCACGAAATTCGAGAGCCATCTCACCCTCATTGAACAGCACATGAGCCGCATCGTCGGGCCTGTCCAGCAAGATTACCGTCCCGAGTGGGGGTGGGAGCGGGAGCGTCTGACGAGCATTGCCCAGACGGGCCTAGGAGGTTAACCATGGAGGAGCCCCATCCGATTAAAATTAAGCCGACCCTCGTCGGCACCGACCTCGACACGTTCAACAGAAAGCTCGGCGTCGCGGAAGCGCACATGAAGCGCATCATGAACTACGCTAGCAAAATCACCATTCCCGGCGTGAGCGGCGGCGCCGGAGGCGGTGGTGTCGCCCCGGGTGTGCCGGGGGCCGGGGGCGGCGGGACGAATGCCTCGCAGACGGCCTCCCAGTACGCCCAACAGGCGATGCCCCCGCGCGCACGCCGCGTGCATAGGGGTCGCTTCGGGGGCGCGAACGCCACCATGAACTCCGGGCAGTTTCTGACGAATTTCCAATCGGTGATTGAGCCGATTTTGCCGCAGTTGGATCAGATGATGATGCCGGGCGGCGGGGGGAAGTCGGCGGTGTCGAAGGCGATTCAACAGCACTTGGCGCGGCTGAGCGCCGTGGTCCAAAGTGGCGCGCCCGGATCGCAAGCGGAAAGCTTCGCCATCGCCCGCATGAGCCAAGCGACGGGCATCGCGCCCGAGGCGGTGCAAAGCGCCGTCGCGGGCTATCGCGCCTATCAACAGGGGCACGGTGGCACTGGACCGCTCACCCGTGAGGTCAGCCGGGCCTATTTCTCCGCGCAGCAAGCGGCGACCCGCGCGTCGGGTGGCGGGGGCGCGGGCGGCGTGACCAATGTGGTCAAGCGCTTAGCCACCGCCGCCGGTGCCGGCGAAATGGCCGGGCTCTTGGGGGGCGGCCTCACGGCGACCGGCATTGGGGCCGCGGCGCTCGGCGTCGGCTTTGTCGCCAGTCAGGTGAAGCAGGGATGGAGCACGTACCACACGCAAGGGACCGCCTTCTCGGCGCTCTCCAAGACGATCGGCGACCTCGGAGAATCGTTTAACACCTTGCGCAACCGGGTCGATGCCACCAGCGTCGGATTTGCGGAAAGCCTCCCGACCATTACCGCCGCGACGCAAGCGTTGGCCCCGTATGTCGGCAATGTGGGCACGGGCGGCCTCACCCGCTATATGACTGCATCCCAAGGGATGGCGTACAGCATGGGCCTGAATCCGGTCTCCACCGCGCAATCCTTCGGCCAAGCCGCGCAAATGGGCATCCTCGGCACCAATAGCACCAGTGGGCAACTGACGGCCAATCAATTCGCGGCGTTGATTGGGAACGCGGTGAGCGCCGGGAGCATGCAGGGACGCCAAGGGCAAGTACTGTCGGCGATGCTGAGCGTCAGCCAACAGTTGGCCGCACAGTTGGGGCAAGCGCCGAACGCGACGCTCTTGGCGGGGATCATGACCTCCCTCAACAAGAGCGGCAATGCCGTCTTGCAAGGCACGATGGGCGCGCAGGTGCTGTCGTCGATTAACCAAGGCATTCAGTCCCCAGGCCTCGGCCCAGCCGGGGCGCTCGCCACGTATCAAGCCTTGAATCCCACCGGGGCGCTGGGCTATTTCCAGGAGCAATACCTCCAATCGCAAGGCATTAATGGCCGCAACCCGATCACGGGCCAATCGAATTTCTCGGCCATCATGCAGTATTTCCAAAAGATGCTGCCAGGTGGCCGTGTCACCGGTACGACCAAGAATGGGATCTGGATGCCCTCGGAGCAGTCGGCGGCGGTGGGCGCATTGATGGGCCAGGACCTGCACCTGACGCAATCGCAAGCGCTCAACGTCCTGAAAGCCATGCAAGGACGATCCGTCAGCCAAGAGAACGCCACCCAAGCCTTGGCGAACCAACTGGGACCCGGCGCGTTGAATGCCATTATCAAGAAAGGCGGCATCTATGAGCTCGGGGCGATTGCCAATGCGACGGGCGTGGGCGGGAAAAATGGCCTGAACGCCGTCGCGCATCAGATCGTCCATACCTTGCATGGGCATGTGTCGCGCCAATATTACACGGAACTGCACCAATACCAGCAACTGGGCCGCATCCACCCGCGCAATCTGGCGGACGCCCACAGCATTCAGCATCAACGGGCGTTGGATTTGGCCCAGATGAAAACGACGCTGGGGCACAGCCTGCAGACAGGGCCGAAACTCGGCACCTCCCTGGATAACCTGAACAGCACTATCGCGAAAGCGGAAAAGAACTGGGCGAGCATCGCCCGCAACCTCACACCGATTCGCGAACAGTTGTCGAAACTGAATGGGTATCTGAGTGGCGGCTTAGCGCGGACGCTCGGGGGCGCGGGGCACACACCGCCGACGCCCGGGCAGATCATGAATCTGTTCAATACCGGGGGCACGGGCGCCACCATGGCCTACCGCGTCCCCGGCTTGCCGTCAGCCTCCAGCGGCGGGAGTCTCGGCGCGACGCTGGCGAGCTTTGTGCAGGGCAACAACCAGCAGACATACCTCTCGGCACTCATGACGCTCATGCGCAACGGGGGCGGTGCATCGAGTGGGAGTGGCGGCGGTGTCATCCCCGCAGGATATATCACCGGCGGGAGCGCCCCCACGAACTTGCGGCCGTATGTCAGTGCGGCGCAAGCCGCCATGCGGCAGGCCCGGGCGGCACACGCCAACCTGACCCCCGGCGTGAGCGCCTACAATCGCCAAATCTCTAACATTCTGGGGACGATGCCGAACCGAAACCCGCACCTAACGCCCGCGCTCATTGATGCCGTGATGACCCAGCAGGATGCCTCCGGCAATCCGTATGCTTATAACCTCGATAGCAACGGCACGATGGATGCGGGCCTCATGCAGATTAATAGTAGCAACTGGGCCAAGTACGGGCTCACCAGCAATCCCTATAATGTGACGGCCAACCTGACGGCGGGGATTCAGATGCTGAATCAGTTGCTCAACCAGTCCGGCGGCAACATTTATTCCGCCGCCTATCATTATGCGGGATCGGGGCCGCTGGCGACCCAAGAAGCGAACCAACTGATGAGTATTCTCGCCAAAATCGAGAAGAACACGCGGAGCAATCCGTATTACGCCGCCAATCAAGGCATGGCTTAAAGCGTCTCCTGAATCCAGTTCACCACGGCGGTCGGCGCGAGGTACGGCGACGCAACGCCGACGGAGATCCCATTCATCGTCCAGGCGGCGCGCCAGGGCGCGTCCACGTCGCAACTGTTCCAGATTCTCGGATCGTCCGGCTATGCCACGAATCCGCAATACGGGCAACAGTTGACGGACCTCCTGAGCCAGATCCGAGGGCTGCTCGCCAAAGTCGAGAAGAATACGCGGTCGAACGGCTTTCCCGTCGGTGTGGGGGCTTAAACGCGCTTGACCGCCGGCGTCGGCGGCAGATCCCGCTGGCAATGCGGGCACACGGTCGCGCCGTGCCGCACCACTTCTTGGCAGTAGGGGCACGGAAATCCCTGCCGCAGGGCCTCGGCCCGGGCTGCTTCAGACGTCGGCCCCACGAGCGCCATGATGAGGACACCCACCCAGCCGAGAAAGAGTCCCAGCACGATGCCGAGGGGTTGACGCCCTTTCTTATAGCCGATCCATGCGGCGACAAAAAACGCGACGACCCATAAGAGCAACACAATCACAATCACAATCCATCATCCTTTCATTCCGCGTGCGAGGATCGACCGTCCCACGCCCAGGCATGCGCGAGCCACGTGGTGAGCCACGCGTGCCATTGCGCGTTGTCGGGCACCGTGAGTACCAACGGCGGCAGATCAGCAGTATGCATCAAGACGCCATTGGGATGCCCATGGAGGGCCAGAATCCCCTCCCAGCGGCACCAGACGGTCCCCTGCGGCCCGAGCCACTGCCATTGGTCGCCCAGGCACCGCAACTGCCCTGAGCCTTGGTCGGTGAGCCGCCCGGACGGACTGTACCACAGCGTGGCGATCGCCTCGTACCAGCACCCATCCGGTTGCGCAGGCAACGGGATCGGCAGCGGCGGCGGGGCGTGGTCGCTAAAACGGCCCTGCGACCGCCAGAGGCGCGGACGCTGGGTGGCGCGCCAGATAAGAAACGCCAGTCCGAACACGATCAGCCAAATCACGGCGCGGGGGCCGTAAACGGGTCATCCATTTGGCAATAGGGACACCGGCGGGCGTTCTCCGCGATGCGCATGCGGCGGTACTCACACAGTCGTGAGCGGCCGAGCGGCAATGCCAGCATGACCAGTGTGGAAACGAGACCGAAGAAGAGGGCTCCCATGACGGCACCGAACATGGCATGCCGCTGCCGAATGGCGATCTGTGTATTGAGCACCACACTCAAGATGAGACTGCTGAACCAGAGTAGGGCCCACACGGCGTGGCCTCCTTAATTTTCTGACTTTCTGACGATATGCTACCACACCAGCGGACCGTTCGCGAAGCCGCTGAGGCCAATTCGAGGTGAGTCATGGCCATCGTCAAACAGTACCGGGTGCAGGTCGATGTCCAGGCCTGGACTCCCCAAGGCAAATACTACCATCAGGACTTGATGGGCGACCTGAAAACCATCCAAACCTCGAAAACGACGAGTCAGCCTTATGGGACGTTCACGCTGACCTTCACCCTGCGCGAAGACCAAGGCGGCTCGTGGGCCGACAAACTGGTCTATCGCACCTACGTGGAAATCCGCGCGGGGATCGGTTCGGGCAAGCCCCCCATTCTCATGCGCGGCTTCGTGGATGCGCCGGGCCAGCAAATGCAAATGCCGGGATATCCCGCCGGGCCCCAGCGGGAGGTCACGGTGAGCGGGCGCGATATGGGCGCGATTCTGGCGGACTGGCAAATTTTGTATTTGTGGGGCATCGATCCCATGGCGACCTTCTTCGCCGCCAACATCCCCGGAGGGAGCGATGCCCTCATCGCGCAACTGGGACTCAACGTGGCGCAGACGAATCCCAATAAGTTGCTCAGTGCGTTCATTGAGAAGTTGGTCAATGGCCCCACGACCAGCGCCAGCAATCCGGCCCAGGGGGCGGTGACGGGCCTCCGGCAGGTGATTCCGGCGGTGCCGTACTTCATTCCGAAACTGACGATTCCGGACGCGTATCAGATTAATTTCCTCTCCCTGCAACCCTGGCAGGGGGCCTACAGCAATTTTCTCGACTATTTTGCGTCGCCGCCGTGGGGCGAAGACTTCGTGCTGGATGAAGAAGACGGCCCGTGGATCGTGGTGCGGCAAACACCCTATAAGAACTACGAGACGGGCCAATACCCGCTCCGGTACAACGGGACCCCTGAGGAACTGGGCTTCTTCCCAGACATCATCGTGGATGCCGGGGATGTCACCGCGCATGACATCACGATTAACGGGGCCAACCAGTTGTACACGTACTACTCGACGACGCCGGACCTCTCGAGCGTGACGGCGCAGAGTTACGCGCAATTTTTCTATGTGTACCAAGGAAGCAGCACGCAAGCGCAAATCATCACGCCCAGCCAAGCGCAAGCGGACCAAGGCAACGCGAACGATCACGTGTTTGCCGCGACGGGGGGCAGCAGTGCCACGGGGGCACCCCTCCAAACCAATCCCGCGCAGGCGAGCCAACCCGGGAGCAATCCGTATTTCGATCCCCGGGCGAAATACATCGGGATTCGGCCGTTGCAGTTGACGACGCCGTGGGTGTCCACGTTGCAAGCGACGTTTGGCCCGGATGCCCAGAAACAGGTGGCGGATTTGAACACCTGGCTGGTCAATGTGTTCGCGGCGAATGACCGCTTTAGCTCGGGCACCATCACCTGCCACGGGTTTCCGGCGGCGAAAGTGGGACGGTATGTGGTGGTGTCTCCCGGCACCATTACCAGCGATCCGAACCCCTGGGAAGCGTATATACAAAGCGTCTCGCACGAAATCGACCTCTATTCCAACAACGCCACCTGGACGATGGATCTAGGTGTTATCCGAGGGAGGGTGCGATCATGATCGATCACGCCTTAGCGAAGGCACAAATGCCCAACCCCTATCGGAAACAGCCGGGAGCAGTCTTGCTGTGGGGCAAAGTGTCGGCGCGGCATCCGGCCGAAGGCACGGTGGACGTGGTGCTGGACCATGGCAGCATCTTGCCGCATGTACCCGTCGTGCCGCAGTTAGTGGGCACGCTAACCGGATCGAGCTATCTGCCGAAAACCGATCCGGTGCAACCCCAACAAACGCCCCAAGGCCCGTATGGTTTGCCGACGCCGAATCCCGATCCCACGGCCAATGACCTCTATGCCGTGGTGGCATGGCTCGAAGGCTCAGGACGGCAACCCCTCGTGGTGGGCTTCCTGCCGCCCACGACCCCGCCACCGGCATGGCTCCCGCAACAGCCCGGCTGGGCCGTGCGCCGCCATGAGTCAGGCCAATGGGAAGCGATTGACCCGGACGGCAACCTCACGCTGGGCTGGCCGGACGGCTCGACGCTCACCGTCACCACCGGTAGTGGCCCGGCGGTGCCTCCGACGGACATCAACCCCGCCTGGCCCCCGGCCAACGGCTCGGACGTGCAAGTCCACCTGCAGCTCGCCGGGGGCGCCACGATTGACGTGGTGGGCAATACGATCACACTGAACGGCGGGACAGCGGGGATAGCCCGGGTGGGCGACAGCGTACAGGTGGATGTCAATGGCACGACCTACACGGGCAGTATTATCAGCGGCTCGGACACCGTGAAATCCGGCTAACGAGGAGGGATCGCCCATGGCCTATGTGCCGCCCCATGCGCAAGCGGGCAAACTCTGTTGGCTGAACGTGTGGCCCGGACCGCCGACGGAAGATGGCGCGACGGCTCCGGGGCATCACACCATCTACTTCCCGCTGAATCCCGATTATCAGCAGACCCGGGCCATTCGCACGACGGCCACACAGACCATCCGAGACACCTATATCGACGACTTTGGCCTCGGGGTCGGGCAGTTGACGCTCACCGGGCATACCGGCTGGGCGCGGGGCGCGGGGAGTTACAACGGCGTGCCCATTGACGGCTGGGACGCCTATCGCGTCCTCTGGTACGACATCATCGAGTATTACTTTGCGCTCCAGAGTGAACACGCGAGCCAACCGCCGAATGTGACGATGTTTTTCTCCAACGACGTGGACGAGATTTTCTTGCAAGTGGTGCCGACGGCCCAACCGAACCCGCTGACCCTGCTCCGCTCGAAGTCGAAGCCGTATCTCTATCAATTTGCGACGTCCTTTTGGGTGATGAAGGACCTCAATCACCCCGGCGCGGTGTCGCCGATTGCGGACCCGATTGACCCGCTGATTAACGTCAGTCCCGGCATGGCGCTCTCGCAATCAACCGTGCCCGTGGTCAACGTGAGTCCCAGCCCGGTGAGCAAATCCCTCCCCGGGCGCTCACTGAAATATGTGGTAAAAGCGGGGGACACGCTGTCGGGCATCGCCGTGCAGTTTGGCGCCCGCGACTTGATCGCGGCCGAGGACGCGATTGCCCAAGCGAGCCATGTGGCGAACAAAAATCTCATTTTCGTCGGCCAAGTGCTGACCATTCCGCAGCCGTTACCGTAGGAGGGGATGCCATGCTCGCGCATCCGACACCCGCACAAGCCTTTCCGACCCGCGCCCAGCGCCAAGCGGTGTACTTTGCTGCGCATCCCGTGTGGCAGCAGTGGCGCACGACGGGCGGCGTCTTGTGGAACGCGGTGAGCACCTTAGACAGTCCCGGCCTCGTGTTGGCGCGGCAGATTCACAAAGCGGCCGCCTGGGTATTGGACACCGCCTTCAGCCAAGCGCCCGCAGACGTCGGCCTGTGGCTGGTGCTGGGGCCGGTGGTCCGCGCCTCGTGGCACCAATGGCGCATCGTAGCCACGCAACCCGTGACCGCGACCCCGACGCAGACGCTCCAACTGAGTCCCGCCGCGCAAGGGGCGTTGCAGGCGTTGCGCCAGTGGGACCCGGTGTTGAATCAACGCGCCCCGGCCTCGCCCGAAGCCGCGTTGCTGGCGGTCTGCCAAGGCCTGGCGGTGGTGCCCACGCAGAATCCGACGGCCACGACCGCGCCGAGTGTGCGGTTGCACACGCTGACGGATCAGGACACGCTCTTGACGCTGGCGAGTCAGTATCTCGGCAATCCCGAACTCTGGCCGACGATTCGGGCGTTGAACCATCTGCGCTCGCCCTATATTTCCCCGCGCTTGTGGGACCAATATGGTCCCCCGGTCGCGGCGTTTGAATTGACCACGGCGACGAGCGCACAGCCGTTTGTCGCGGCACCGGTCGTGAATGCGGGGGCGACGACGGTGACCCTCCCGGGCGTGCCCGGCCCGTTGGCCCAATCGGGGACCGTGGTGGTGCTGGAACAGTGGACGAGCACGGGACGCCAGCAAGAAGCCCATCCGATCCAGAGCTACAACCCCGACACCTTTGTCGCGACGTTAACGGAGGCGGTCACGGCCAGTTACGGCGTGGGGGCGCTGATGAGCCTGAACCTCAACCCGGCGCAGTTGACGACGCAGGTGCTCGCGCCCGGCCAAAGCATCCAGATTCCGCTGTCGGGGCAACCCACGTCGGCGCAGTTGACGGACCCGCAAGACCCGATGGGGACCGACATCTACGTGGATGAGCAGGGCTTCTTGGCGCGGACCGACACCGGGGATCTGATGACGGCGACGGGCATCCAGAATCTCGCCGGGGCGTTGCGCCGCCGCCTGGACAGTGCGCTGGGCACGGTGCCCTTGCATCCGACGACCTATGGGAGCGGCCTGCCGAGTGTGGTGGGGCAACCGATGCTGGGCACGCACATCATCACCGGCTATGTGCGCACGGCGCTCTTGCAAGACCCCCGCGTGACGAGTGTGCCCACCGTGACGGTCCAACAACACGGCACTGCGTGGATCATCGTGGCGCAGTGCCAAGTCCGGAGTATGCCGTCGCCCATTCCGGTGACGACCACCTTTATCCAAGCGGCCTAGGAGAGCCCACGATGCCCATAGGACTCTACTTTACAGTGAACAAAAGCTGGGTCAAGGAGTACACGCGACATACCAAAACTGGGCGTCTCGTGGTGGTTCGCCGATATTGGCGTGATGACCGACCTTCCCTGGGTCATGGCACGTGGGAGTCAATCGGATTGCCGTCATGGCGTCGGATCTTGGAGGTATGGCATCCCCTCAATGTGCCATTGTGGGAAGAGGACTATTCGTATGATTCCTTGGTGCGGTTCTGGCAGGCACACCGCGCGTTGAAGTGGCATGTCAACAACGTTGGGGTCGCGTTTCAAGATGTGCTGGGCGACGATGTGACCCTTGACGATGAGTTTATGAAGCATCTTCTGGATCGGCGTCGGTGGGATCCCAAGGACAACCGTTGGCGATACCTCGCATGGTTGCCCTTTGCCCTGAAACGGCCGGTAGAAATTTGGCGTCAGCCCGTCTCCCACGAGCAAAAGAGGGGTCGGCTTTACATTGGCTATTTTCAGGACAAACGGCACGGAGATCACCCGCGGACCTTTCTGGTAACAGCCCGTGTTCGTAATGGGGTATTGGTGGCGTGGAACGCACAAGAACGGAAGTTGCGGGAAATCGACAAACGTCGGCAGGGGGATTTGCTCTACAATGAATACTTTCGCCACACGTTTGAGGGAGGCAGGAACCCGCGGCCCTAGTCATCCGGCCTGCCATACCTACGACAGCGTTGCAGACTAGGTGCCCTATCGTAAGCGCATCCCGCGATTCATCGCCATCGTGCGACTGACGGGAGGTTAGGCGTTTCGTGGCACGATCACACGCCGAGCCCCTTGCACTACCAGTATACCACCTTGAACGCTCTCAACCGAGGGCGTTTTTCATGAGGAGGGACGCGCATGGCCGCATTTACCCCGTGGACCGCGCATGGCGTCACGGCGCAGATTATCCAGACCACCCAAGCTGAGAACGTGGGCCTCACCGACTTTACCATCGGGAGCGTACTCCGCTCCGGCATTGCGGAACCGATAGCCATTAGTGCGCAGGATTTGGCCGAACAGATTGTGGCGGCGTCCGACCAGAACATGCAAGTCACGCTCCAAAAGGCCCTGAATCTCACGCCGCAATCCGCCGTGGCCGCCTATGGCGAAGTGACCTTTGCCGTCCCGGTGGCGCCGACTAGTAGCGTGACGCTCCCGAGCGGCTTCACCGTGGCGATTCCCAACAGCACGATTCAGTACACGCTCGGGGCGACGACCATTTGGAGCGCGGGCACCACGAGCCTGAATGCCGTCGTGACGTGCAACCAAAGCGGATCGGTGGGGAATGCCCCTGCGAATACCATCACCCAAATCGTGTCGGCCATCCCGAGCGGCTTGTCGGGCCTCACGGTGACGAACCCCCTGGCGTTCACCACGGGGTCTAACGCGCAGACGCCCTTGGAGGCGACGGCAGAAGTCCCGGCGGCGCTCGCGGCGCTGAAAGCGGCGACGACCGATGCTATTGCGGCCAAAGCCCTGGGGGCCACGGTGCAAAACAGCTCCGGGTATGTGGTGGAGGCCGTGGGCGCGGCGGTGAGTACCAGTGGCGGCTATGTGACGTCCCCCAGTGCCGCACCGGTGCTGACGGCGGTGAGTCCCACGACGGCCACGAATCTGGCCGCAGGCACCTACACCGTGGGGTATACGTGGACGACGGCGGCCGGCGAAACGCCGCTCAGTCCCACGGCCACCGTGACGTTGACCGCAGGGCAGGCCATTCAAGTGGGGGCCTTGACGTTGCCCAATGTCGGCCAGACACCGCCCAGTCCCAATGCGACGGGCATCAACTACTACCTCTCGACGGCGGCCGGCTCCAGTAGTGTGGCCTACGATGCCAACGGTACGGGCGCGGAAACCACCCTCACGGCATTACCCGCGAGTGGCGCGGCGAGTCCGCCGACCGTGAACACCGCCTTCAGCGTGACGCCGGGTTATGCGACCTGCTGGATCGCGAACGACCTGCAAACGGCGCCGTCCGCGACCCTCATCAGCCACGCGCAGCAGTCTGTGGACGGCTACACGGACACGAACGGCAACGCGGTGCCAGGAGCCAAAGCGGCGGGGATTGTGACGACGGTGGTGGCCGCGCAGTTGCAGACGCAGAACTTTGCCGTCAGTATCCTCACGCAACCCGGCTATACATTGGCGATGGTCCAGGATTCGGTCACGCAGGCGATCACGGACTATATGGATGGGCTCGATATCTACAACGGCCAGAATGCCAACGCCGCGAGCATCAACGCGAATGCCATCATCCTGGCGATTACCAGCATTCCCGGCGTGGGCGATTGTCAGTTGACCACCCCGAGCGGGAACGTCGCGGGGATTCTCGGCACGCAGTTCATCGTGGGCACCATCACCGTGTCGCAGATGAGTTAGGGGGGGCGTATGGAACGGCAAGATGGCAAGACGTGGAGGAACTGGCTCCAGCACGACCTCGCAGGGTATTTGAACCGCGATCCCCAAGCGATTCCCGCCATCACGCTCACGCCGCCGAGCGGATCGCCGGGCTTGGTCATGGTGCGGGATCACACCTTGGTCGTGCCCGGCACGGGCCTCTTTGACCTCACGCAGTACGGCATGCAGGCCCTCTGCACGGCGCTGATTGCCCAAGGCTGGGGCGCGGAACTCAGCCCCGGCATTCCGGCGGACTTGGCGGCTACCGCGCTGGTAGACACGGGGTATAGCGCGTTGAGTCCCGTGCCGTTGCAAAACGTCGCGGAGTATCCGGCCCTGGCGATTCCGGGCTCGGTGCTCTGGCAGGTGGTCAGACCCCTCAGCGAGACCTGGGAGTCGATGAAAAGCGACCTCACGAGTCTTCTCCTCGGCATCTTGGAAGGGCCGTGGCTGGACAATTTGGGCACCTATTTGCAAGTCCCGCGGATCGGCGGCGAGCCGGACAGCCTCTATCAAACGCGCTTGTACGGCCTCGCCATTACGGGATCGCCCAACGGGGTCGCGATGGAAGCGTTTCTGGCCGCGTTGGGCTATAGCGTAGCCGTGACCGACACCACGCCGGGCCAATTCACGGCGACCGTCCAATGGCCGACGCAGCCGCCACAAGGCTTCGTGTATGACCAGTCCCAGATCCAAGGCATGATCGACACCCTCAAAGCCGTGGGCGTGATTGCCACAGTGGTCTTCGCCTCGCAGTTGAGCGACACCCTCATGATGAGCGACAGCGTGACGGTCACGGCCACCCCACTGACGGCGCAAGTGTGGGGCGGGACGCTCCCGGATGGCACGGGGGCGGTGCAGGGCTTTACGTGGAATGAGGCGGTGTGGCAATAACGCGCCCCGCGGCGCAACGAAAGGACGGCTAATCGATGGCCCAACTCTATGTGAACCCGACGTTGCTGGGCCTCGGCCCCAGTCAGACGAGTTTTGTGGCCGCCGTGCAGGATGCGAACAATCATGTGGCGGTTGGCATGACCAAGTTTGTGCAGTCGCCCGGAGGACTCTTGCTCCCCGAACTCACCGATGACGCTGGCTACGTGCTGAGTAAGCAAGTCGGACGCAATACCGCCGTGCAAGCGGGGGCCCTCGCGTTTGCCGCGAGTGCCGCATCGGGCAGTACGCAAACGGCTTCCATCAGTCTTCCAAGCATTCTGCAAAAAGATGCACTCTATTTGGTGAGCATTATGAATCCGACGGGCACCCCGCAAGGTCTGACCGCGACGGTCGGCACGAGTGGTAGTGTCGGAAGTTATCTCGCGGCATCGACGACGTATTACTATGCGGTCTCCGCCGTGGGACCGTGGGGCGAAACACTGATTTCCGCCACCCAAGAAGCGACCGAAGGATCGACAGCCTATCCCATTAGCCTCAGTTGGACGAGCCAAGGCGGGGCGACCTCCTACAACGTATACAAAGGGACCACGAGTAGCGTGGATTTGCTCGCGTCGGACATCACGAGTACCAGTTATACGGATAGCGGCAATACGGCCACCTCCAGCACAGCCCCTCCGACCAGCAGTACCCAAGGTCCAGGCACCAGTGTTACGATAACGTTCCAAGATGCCCAAACCTTTGGGACGAGCACGAGCTATTTTGCCGACGTCACGAGTGTGGATGTCGCCGAAGGCACCACCCAAGCCTATCTCGTGCAAGGCTGGCTGATGGGCGACGGGGCGAGTCACATCCAAGTCAGTTTGGATAATGGCGCGAGCGACCAAGCAGGCACCGTGTGGTTCGAGGTGACGCAGGTATGATCCTGACAGGAATACGCCCTGCGGCCATTCAGTCACCTCCTCACGATATCTATAGCATCAAAACCGGAGCGCACGGTATCGCCACTTTCGGGCATACCCTCAATGGATGGGATAACAGTGGGATTGCGGTCACATCTGAGGGGTTTGCGCTACCAGGAAACAGTAGTTACGCATGGCGCGATGATGGACGCATCCTGCGCAGGATACAATGGCAGATGCAATCTAGTGTACTCGGGGACGTTTTCTTCGGATGCAATAACACCGGGGCGGGCATGATGTTTCGTCTGGATACACGCGGGGAGTCCTTTTGGTCCGGGTTTGCACACACAGACAGTTGGAGCGCATGGAATGCACCCGGGACGGGGTTCGTCGCCTTATCCAATACCTGGTATACCATCACCCTCGATCTCACCACAGCCATTGCGAGAGTGGTAGTTATTGGCGAGTCGGGGGGGGGTTACTTTGGCGTCGTCCTACACGCCCCAAGGCACAGCGTTGGGCTTGCAAGGCGATCAGGGTGGCGGCGTGAGCTACGTCCGCCATTTAACCGTGTTCGTCTAGTCCCGGCGGCGGTGATCGCATGATCATCTCGATGCCGCGCAGTCTCCCGACAAATACCTACAGTGGGCAAGTCCTGGTGGATCGTCCCATAGCATACTATCCGTGCCAAGATACCGCAGGGGCCGTTTTAATCGATGTTACGGGCCATGGCTATGACCTTCAAACCTATGGCGGCGTCACAGTCAACCAGTCGGGACCGCATGGATTCCGAAGCGTTGCGTTTGATGGCAGTACGGGTTACGCCCAAGCCGTCCGGACACCCCAACCCGCATGGATAGCACACGGCAGTATGACGCTCGAACTGTGGGGACTGATCACGAATGATTTATCGCATTACGGATTTCTCGCAGGGATTCGACAAAGCAACTCGGGAGAATTCTATATGCTGCAACTCGAAAATACCAACACCTTAGAAACGCGGTTTACGAATTCGAGTGGAACGCACCAAGACTTTGATGGGCAATCCGACATTCCGACATGGGCATCCCATCGATGGCACCACGGCGCACTTGTGTACGATGCCCCAGCTCAAACCTTGACATTTTTTTCCGACGGCCACATCGTGGCGCAATGCAGTGCGACCGGAGGGATTACCGTGACGCCGATGCCGTTCTGGGTGGGGGCACAAGGGGGAGCGGGTGATAATCCTTTTGAAGGGAACTTGGCGCATATCGCCCTCTATGATTACGCCCTCTCGCCCCGACAGGTTTTGCGCCACGTTAACACCGCACGACTTCATACGATCCGTTAGGAGGCTCCCATGCCCAATCTTTTAGTGCCCGACAGCCTGCGGCTCACGGGCCGCGTCCGCATTGTCACGCGCTCCCCGGATGGACGCATGCTGCGGGATAGCGGGTGGATCGCGAATCAGATTTGCAACGGCGGCGCGGCGGCGGTGGTCGCGTGGCTGACCTCCACCCCCAACCGGGGGGCCTCGTCCCAAGCCGTGCCCTATCCCGCGTATATGGAATTGGGCGATGGCACCGGCACCCCGGCGGCGACGGATACCGACCTCTTCAGCCCCAACGTCGCCACCCAAATCCACGTCACGCAGGCGGGGCCCGCCCCCGGGAATCCCCTCGTGGCCCAGTGGGTCGGCGTGTGGGGACCGAGCTACGGGCCGTATAACGCGAGTGAGGCGGGATTACTGAGCGCTGATGGGACCTTGTGGAGTCATATTCTTGCCACGATTGACCTCACCACCACGGCGTCCACGGTGGTCACGTGGCAGTGGGTCCTAAGCGTTTGATCGGAGGCGATCCATGAGCGATCTCTATCTCGTCAGCCCGAATAATCCGGCGAAGGCGCAAGACTTGAACCAAGTCGTCGCGGCCCTGACTGGAGCCAATGACACCCCCTTTATCGCGTATCAGCCCATTGCCAATCCGGGCGCCCCGACCGCGACCGTCAGCAGCGCCACCGGCGTGCTCGATGGGGCCTATGCCTACCTTGTCGTGTTTCGCACGGGCTACGTGGATGGTTTCGACACCATCCACTACAGCGGCAACCAGACGGCGGCCGGGACGGCCTCCACGACCGTCAATCCGGCGGACAACGCCGTGGACCTGACCAACATCCCCCTCGGCCCCACGGGTGTCGTGGCGCGGGATCTGTATCGCACCCAAGCGGGCGGCTCGACGTTTTACTACCTTGACACCATTGAGGACAACGTGACCACGGACTACACCGACAACACGCCGGATAGCGGTCTCGGCACCACGACCGCCCCCACCGTGAACACCACGGGCAGTCCGCCCCAATTGCCCGTGTACCCCGCCGTGCCCGGCTATACCGCGCCCGTGGGGAGTCTGGTGGCCGTGCAAGCGGGCAGTGGCGATCCCGCCGTGATCTATCGGTCCACGGGGTCCGGGTGGATCCAGATCCCAGACCTCGCCACGGCCAACACGTTTACAGCCCAGCAGACCATGCTGGATGTGGCGGTCTCGGGCCTCCCCGGAGCCACGACGCCTTCCCGCTATGTCGGCGGGACCAGCGGCGGAGCGCCCACGAGCGGCACCTTCCAAGCCGGGGATTTCGTCGTCGATGCGGCGAGTCAAACGCTCTGGCTCTGCACCACGGCGGGGTCGCCGGGGACGTGGGTGAAAGCCTCCCCGTCCGCTGCGACGGCGACCGCAGCAGGCATTGTCGAAACCGCCCAAACCGTCAGCGGCACCCCCGCCGTGCCGGTCATCGTGGCACGTCCCGCCGAAACGGAACTCACGACGACCAGCGCGACGACGATCTTCAGCGTGACCCCCGCGGCCACGGGCGGCTTCTTCTGCTATCTCTATGCCCGCGTCGGGACGGCGGCGACGACCGTGACCGCCACCCTGACGTATACCAGCAATAGCGGGGCGCAGACCTACTACGTCTGGAATGCGCAAGACCTCCCCGTGGGCGATAACGCCGCCGTGCCGTTTTTCTTTCAGGCGGTGAGTGGGGATGCGATTACGTTAACGGTTACCGCGGGCACCGCGAATCAAGTGTACATTGACGCGCGGCTGCTGGCGGTATAGGGGGGTAGGACGATGGCTAACCTAATTTTACCTGGTAACGCACAACCTGCTCAGGTCTTGAGCGGCACCACGTTCTCCGCCAACACGAACTACGACACGGCGGGCACCATGCCCAACAACGGGAGCCCCACCCTCCAACCCGGCCAAGCGATCACGCCGGGATACTACAGCGGCGGCCAAGCCGCCCTCCCCGGCAGCGGGAGCCAGTCCTGGACCACGCCCGGCACCTACACCTGGACGGTGCCGAGTGGGGTGACACGGGCACTGGCCGTCCTCATCGGGGGAGGGGGTGGCGGAGCAGGTGGCGGGGAAAACGCTAACGGCGGTGGAGGCGGCGGCGGCGGCTCCACTATTGTCTGGCTCGGCTTGACACCAGGCGAAACCGTGAGTATCACTGTCGGAGCTGGCGGCTTGGGAGGACAGTCTCTGCAGTCGGGAAACTCTGGGGGCAACAGCACGATCACCGTGGGCGGAACGACCTATACGGCCTATGGCGGCAGCGGTGCTGTGGTCAATAATGGTCTAGGCGCTAGCGGCGGCCCGGCTGCAAGCGCACCCACGAGTTACGGCGTGTCTGCTGTTCTAGTGTCGTACGCCGGCGGTAACGGGAGTGTGCCTCTCAGTAATGCAGGCGGAGGAGGGGGTGCAGGAGCCGGGGCAACCGGCCCTGGGGAGTCGGCAAGCACAACCTCCACAGGAGGAACCGGATCAGCCAGTTTTGGATATTGGCCTGGCGGTGGCAATGGAGGTGCGGGTGGCACGAGTGGATCGAGTGGGAGTAACGGAAAAAGCCATGGCGGTGGGGGAGGCGGATCAGACAACAACGCCAGCGGCTATTACGGCGGAAACGGTGCCCCTGGGGCGGTGTATATCTTTTGGTAGACAAAAAGCCGGTCCGAACGTCTCTCAGTCCAACTGCGATAGTCGGTATCTGGCATCACGAACAGTCGGATTCGCCTGCAGGACCTGCGTGAATAGCGTTTTGGCGGTCGTCTTGTCACCAACCTCTTGCGCAAGCACCCCGAGCATGTATAACGCTTTCCAAGTCCCGATTTCGGGATCAAAGTTTGCGGGTCCGCGGTACCGCTGTCCCGTCTCATACGCTCGTAAAAAGACCTCTCGGAGCGCATGGGGATCATACGGAGGTGATTCGTAGGTCAGCAGCCCATAACGAAACCATCCGTCGGGATGATCCGGGGCAAGGTGCATCAGTCGCGCTATGGCTTCCCGAGCATCGTCCCTATGATTCAGGGCCAAGTGAATCTCAGATAAGGCGAGGCAAATCATCGGAAAAAGAGGCGAGTCCGGTTGCTTCTTCTCCAAGGCGTAGGCCTGTTCAAGATACGGGATAGCCTCGTTATATTTGGCGTTGCCCCCCAGTTCACGACCTAAGTGAAACAAAATCGACGGATTGGATGGATCGACAGTGACGGCCTTTCTCAAAATACGAAGATTGCGGTCGCGTTTGGCTTGAACATTGGTGACCTCAGGGTTATAGCCATCATGAAACAAGCGGATCTGGACGACGCGCCACTTTAATTCCGTTTGGTTGACGTGAGATTTGGGAACGACCTGTTCATGGACCGGCAGCTGCCATTCAAAATCGGCAGTCTTAAACATCCGGGCGACCAGCGCCGGGCTGATGGTGTCGCCGAGGTGATTCATTTGCAGCACTTTCACCAAGCTGGGCTTGTGATTCAAAAGACCGGCCACCGTACGGACGGACTCCGTATCTTCTGGATAGAGGATTTCGTCGGAGTCCACATGGATCACCCACTCCGCTGTGACGAGAAATTGGGAATAATTGCGAGCCGCTGCAAAGTCGTCAACCCACGAGAAATGGTGAACCCGCAAACCCATGGACTCCACCATGGAAACGGTGTCGTCTCGCGAACCCGTATCGACTACCACAATCTCGTCGACCGCCTGCTGCAATGGCGCGAGGCACTGACGAATCGTGCGACTACTGTCACGCGTCAACACAACGGCCGCAATCGTCGCAGATGGAACAGCCAAGACATCAAGAACGTGCTGATCGGCGGCCCCTATGGGGACTGAGCGACAGTCGTGTAACGCCTGATCTATCCATGAGGCAAAGGGATCGAGTAAGTTAGCCCGTTGAAAACACAATTCCGCCATATGCCCACGCCGGAGTCCAATCAGGGACTGTCCCAAAAAGACCCATGCCTGAGCGTCCAGGCGGTCCTGATGTAGGCGTTCGAGGGAGGCGCGCCTCGCTTCCTCCCAGCGCCGATGCCGGAGTAAGTCAGCGATTTGTTCGTTTGTGCTCATGCCCGTATTGTAGCATGGGAATGTTCCTAGGAGGTCCCAGCCAATGTACTATTTCCTGTACCAAGCCACATCCGGCCAAATTCTAGCTGCGAACACAACGGGGTTTACGCCAGGTACCGGCGAGGCAGTCTTGGGACCGCTCAGTCCTGCCGACCCCAATGCAGTCATCGCGTACCAGTACCCGCAATGGTTCCTCATCCAGGGAGATCCGCCTGCGCTGGTCATGCAGCCGTATTGGATCCTGGAGGCCACCAGCGGAACGAACAACCAATACACGCTGACCGCGACGCTGAATAACCCGCCCAGCACGCCGCCGACTAGCGCGACGCTGACGGTCCTCGGGAGCACGTATACCGCGATGGTGAGCAACAACACCGCGACGTGGACCATTGACGTGCATCCGAGCTGCGTCCACTTTCCTGTGGCCGCGACCGTCGCCGCGACCGGCACCGTGAGCGGATCAGCCACCTTCGGCGGCACGCAAACGCCGTCCGTGGCGCTCCAATGCGTGCCGCTGACGGGTGGGACGGTGCCGACCGTGACGCCGACAGGACCGGGCAGTAGTGAATTCCTTCAGTCGTTCTATGCCAGCGGGATCAGCGCGGCCCACCAGCCCGGTGATATTGCCACGGCGGACGCGATTGCGTTCGACACGCTCTTCGGGACCGCAGGGATTCTCGCCGTGCTCATCAAGGCGGGCACGTGGACGCCCACCAGCGCCCAGCAAGCCGCGATCACCTGGATTCAAAACAACATCAACACCAACCTGCCCGTGACGCTGGCGGGATCGCTCGACAGCAGTGGCAATCCCATCCAGCCTGTGGCCCAATATGCGCAAGACCTCGCCACAGCGGCGCAAGCATTTCAATCGTTCGCCACCGACATGGCGTCCATACCCGGCCTCGCCTAGTGCAAGACCATAGGAGACCGTTATGCCTTACCAACTCACGGATATCCGTGGTCCGGGGGATGTTCTGCTCATGCTCTCCCCGAAACATGAACCCCTCTGGGACCGCATTCTCGACGACGGCATCGCGATCAGCACCGTCAACCCGTTTACGCATAGTGCCGTGGTGGTGGAACAGCACGGCCAACTCGTCATCGTCGAAGCCCTGTTTCGGGTGACGGTCAGTCCGCTTGACAAGTACAGCACGAATGGCTGGCTGTATCACGTGGATCTGACGCCCGCCCAGCACCAGGCGCTCAGCCAGGCGGCGCTCAGCAAAGTCGGCCAGCTCTACGGGGCGAGCATGGTCTGGCAGGACTTCCTGCGGGATGACTTGCATCTCGATATCCATCCCCGGTTGGATCCGCGCCATCTCGATTGTTCGGGGTTCGTGGCCTGGTGCTTTGCGACCGCGGGGGTGCGTCTGACGTATGCTCCCGCGCCGAGCCCTGCGGACTTGAGTTACAGCCCGCTCCTCCTCGGCCCGCGCCCGTGGGACCGATCCACATCCTAAGCTGCCGCCCCTGGGCGGGTAGGAGGTTTCACTATGCCCGAACCGCAGACTGATCATGACCGACTCGTCCAACTGGAAACCCGCGTCGCCGACTACCGCGACACCCTGACGCGCGTTGATGACCGCACCGCCGCCCATGCCGAACGGCTCGGCACCCTCGATGCCCAAGTCGCGGCGTTGCAAGCGAGCCACACGCGCCTCGAACACGTCATTCAACAGCGCATGGATGGCCTCGAACAGAAGGTGGATGGTCAGCAGGCCCGCACGGAAACGCGCCTCGCCACCTTGGACGACAAACTGGATACGCGACTCGAATCGCTTCAAGGCCATGTGGACGAGGGATTTGCCACCATGCGGCGGGATGTAGCCGACGCCATGGACAAGAAGGAAGCCGCGTTGCCCCGCTGGGCGCAGGTCGGTCTCTATATCCTCTCCGTGGGCGTGGGGATTCTCGTCGGCATTATTACCGCGCTGGGACGGAGCCATCCATGAGGGCTCGCCTCCAACGCTTGAACCGCGGCTTTGTGCAATGGATGGCGACCACATCCGGCCGCAGTCTGACCTTCTGGCTCTTTGTCGGATGGTATTTGAGTTGGATCGCATGGAACACGGTCGCGCCGGGGCCGTGGCGCTTTGATCCCTATCCGTATGCGTTTTTATTGTTTCTCAGCAATACGATCCAACTCTGGTATTTACCCATCATTACCATGCAGAGCGACACCTTTAATGCGCTCTTGCGGCAGTTGTTGGAACAGCTCACGCAAAACGAACAGGTCCAGACCTCGGTTTTGCATGAGGTGCAAGTCCAAAACGAGGCGCTGACGGACGGACTCACCGTCATTCGCGAGGTGGTACGTGAGCACTTTGCCGTCAGCCAACGGGCGACGGCCACCCTCGAACGGGTGGAAGCGATCCTGGCCCGGATCGAGGCGAAGACCACCGAAATCGACGCCGAAGTCGATGCCTTGACGGAACGGGAGGGCATGGGGCATGGCGACTGAGATTCCTGCGCACATGCTCTCCTTGACGGTGCATGTGCCCGAGTGGGTGCCGACCCACGCCCGACGTACCGAATCCGCGACGTTTGCCCACAATCGCCAACGCTTGCTCGACGACGGCTACGGATACTGCTGGGGCTGTTGGCTCGGCGGCATCAAGAACACGACCGATTTGCAACTCCATCATGGCGTCGTGGAATGGGCGACCAACAACGAAGCGAATCCCGCCGCCGCGCTGCGCGTGGCGCAATGGCTCGACTTTTACGGCTATGCGAAAGCGATGGGCGACACGCCCTGGACCGACGCGGATGATATACGGGGCCTCGTGTTCCTGTGCGCCGATTGCCACACAGGGCAACCGGGCATTCAGCATAAGCGCAACGAACGCTGGCTCTCCGGGGGGATTCACTATGCGCCCTTTCCCATTTGGCTCGCCGACCGCATTGCCGCCGGACGCGAAGAAACCGCCGCCCCGGTGTGACCTCTGCACCACCCCTATGCGCTGGCAAGCCGGGGGCTGGTTCTGCCCGCAATGCGGCTGGCATCCCTGTTGAGGCGATCCCACCTGAGCCTTCCGGGGGAGGGCCGCAGTCTCACCGCCGCAAGGCGGCTTTTTGTTGTCCGAAAGGAGTTATCCCATCATGCCGCACTACACCTTGCCTTTGCGTGCCCATCAACCCAATCCCTTTGAACGGCGCTTTGCCGATGTCCACTCCGTGCGCTCCCGTGACGCATTGCCTGCATCCGTGAACCTGGCCGCCGACCTCGGGCCGGTCCGGAATCAAAACGTGCCCGGCCTCGGCGAGTGCTCAGCGGAATCCGGCGCGGGGATCATGGACTGGCTCATGCGGCATGACCGTCATGAAGCCTTCTTCGGCTCCTCGCTCGGCTTGTATGAGATCGAACGGGCCCTCGTGGATCAGCTCACACAAGACGCCGGGGCGCGCTTGCGCCAAACCCAGTACGCCATGCAGACGGTAGGCGTCTGGGCCAACGCGCTCGATCCCGATGTACGGCAAGACTTCGTGGTGCAACCGACCCCGGCGATGCTCGCGAGCGCCGCGCAACACCGTATCCGCGAGGGCCTGTGGTGCCCGACGCTGGATGAAATTCTGAACGCGCTGGCGCACCCGCAAACCCCCACGGTCGTGCAGGTCGGCATCGTCGTGTATCCGAGCTTTGAAGCGCCGGAGACCATGCGCACCGCGCTCGTGCCGTTGCCCGAGCCGGGGATGCACCCCCTCGGCGGCCACGCTGTCATCGCCTTTGGTTACTCGATGCACGATGAACACCTCTACATTCGCAACTCCTGGGGGCCGTGTTATGAGGCGACCATCGGAGACAGTAGCCACGCGAACTTCGCGCTACCGTTTGCCTACTTCGATACCCCGCGCACGTTTCTTTCCGCCCGGGCCTACTACCTTTAGGAGGTCGCTATGGTATCCGTCACGATTCCTGCCGGAACGAAAGCGGTTGATCTGAGTTCGACGGGCCACCCCCTGAGCTGGTACGAAGCGCTGCTCCTGAGTGGGGTGGAGGCCGTCTTTCTGGACAGCCTCTCGCCCGGGGTCGCAACCGACATCGCCAACGCCCTCGCGGCGGGGCTCACCGTCAACCTCTTCCAAGGCTACTACACCCCGGCCTGGGCCATCCCGAGTGAAGCCACCACGCGCGCCCAACAAATTGTGCGTCTGGCCCAACAGGGGGGCCTGCCCGCCAAGGCCACGCCGCCAGTCGTGCTGTGGCTGGATTTGGAGGCGTGCGGCAACGTTCCCGCGTCCGCCATCTTTCCCTGGGTCACCAACTGGGGCCAAGTCGTCCAAAGCGGGGGCTATGACGCAGGCGTCTATGTCGGCGCGGGACAACCACTGACCGGCCGGCAACTCTATGACATCCCCACCATCACGCACTACTGGCGCTCGGCATCGAAAGTTCCCGACGTGGCGACGCGGGGTTATCAAATCCTCCAAGGTGCGTGGAACCAATCATTTGAAGGCGTTCCGGTCGATTACGACACCATCCAAGCGGACCGCCTCGGGAGCTTGCCCGTCGGCGTCGCGCTGTCGGCGGGTCCCACAAATGCTGTCGTGGCGCAACTCCAGCAGCAGGTGACGCAGTTGGCCCAGCAACTCCAAAACGTCCAGAGTGCTCAGAGCCAAGTCCAACACGCCCTCACGACGCTACAACAGCAACTCGCCACCACCCAGCAAGACGTGGCGGCGCTGCAAGCCATGGTTACCGCTATCAAACACGTGTTTGCCAACTAAGGAGGTATCCTCTTGACCTGGGGAACGCTCGCCGCTGACGCGGCGAAAACCGTGCTGCCGTTTGCGGCAACGGCCCTGACCGGGCTGATTGCGAAAGGGTGGCAGTATCTCATTCACCTCGAACGCGATCTCAAGGTAACCAATGACGCGCAAGCCAATGCGCTGATTCAACAGGGCCTTGACTGGGCCACGACGGAGGCCAAGACGGTGGTTGAAGACGCCGTGAACATGGTCAACCAGACGCTCGTCAATGACGCTAAAGCGAAAGGCACCTGGGACGCAAACATGGCCGTCCAAGCCTTCCAGTCCGCGTTGACGGCGGCGGAAACCAACTTGTCGGCGCAGGCGAAGGCGGTTCTCGCGCAACAGTACCCCAACCTGGCGCAGTACCTGGGGCTGCTGATCGACGCGTTTGTGCCGTTGGCGCCGACCAAGACCACAGCCAAGGCAACCGCCGCCGCAACGTCGCCTGCGGCGTCCTAACGAACACGCCCCTCATCTGCGGATGGGGGGCTTTTGGTGTCTCCGCAAAGTTTTCTCGCGAGGGGACTATTTTGTTGCCGGATAGATGGTAATTAGGTTGCATTGATTGAACAAACTTTGTGGTTTTCTATGGTAAGAGGTGGACAACGACCACGTCATTCGCCATGCGGTGGAAAAATTTTTCCACGCGCCGCCGCAACAAACTGGAGTGCCCACGCCCGAGGTGCCGCCCGTGCCGCTGGATCTCTAGGATCCCGTGCGGAGGCCATCCCGCTTAGGATTGCTTCCGCGCAGCTTGCCGCATGCGATCCGGGGTCCAGTGCGCCAAACTCCGTTGGCTGACTTCCAACCGATGCTGCCCCGGGGTCTGCGGTCGTGCCGCCACATCGCCGCGCTGGATCGCCTTATGCAAGCCGGGAACGGTGACGCCTTTGACGATCGCGGCCTCCGACACCGGGAGCCACGTGTCGGTGAACGGATCCTGCAAATCCTCCGTGCCATCGGTCCCGAGCGCGCCCTGCGCAATGCCTAGGCGATACGCCAGGTCCATGAGCGCCTGAAAGACCGGATGCGCCCAGACGGGCGGCGTAATCAGGCCGCCGGTGGGAGCCAGCAACGGGTTCTCCGCGCTGGTTACGCGGCGCGAGACGGTGGCATAATCGGCCTTCGCGCGCCACGCGGCGACGATGGTCTCCCAAAAGGCTTGCAACGCCGCATCCATGGGTTCGTCCCACGTCAGCATCGCGCCGGATAGGGTATGATAATACATGCGGACACCTCCTGAAACGGAGTATAAACCATGTGGTTTATTATGTCAACCCAGCGGGGAGGTAGCCCCGCTGGTCGCTAGCCGGAGAAGATTTCCGGGATCCCGGCCACTTCTCCGTAAATGGCGATTTGACGGTAGCGTTCGCGAATCGCATCCACGAAGGCCAACCAGTCCGGCACCTGCCGCCAACTGTTGAGGGCGATAGTGTAACGGGTCGAGCGGTCGGTATAGGTGACATCCCCCTCGGCCCACTGGCCTTCGACGGTGCCTTCCTGCGTAATGCCCCCGAACCGCGTCAGCGCTTCGCGGAGCAACCAACGCGCATCGGCGGCCGTGAAAGGCTGGCCCTCATTGTCGGCCACGGGCACCAGAATGGTGGTCTTAATCATGCACTCACCTCCTTTCCAAGACAAGTATAAACCAAACTCGGATAGTTGTCCATTATATGGTTTATATTGTGAGGACAGAAATTCGATATAATAGGAAGGAAATCGTCTCGCATCCCCTCTCGTTGTATGCACCCATTCGATCTCTCCGGACGAGGTCATTGTTTCGCATACCAACGAAAGCGAGTATCTGAACTTCGTGGAAAACAAGAAGAACGAGGCACTTCGGGATCGGATGATTTTGGTGCGGGTGCCCTACAACCTAAGAGTGAGCGATGAGATGCAAATTTATCAGAAGCTCATCGGTGAGTCCGGTTTGAAAGATGTGCATTTGGCGCCCCACACCCTCAGAGTGGCCAGTATGTTTGCTGTCCTGTCGCGCTTGAAGGAGTCCAAGAAACAGGGCATGTCGTTGATTAAGAAGATGCGGCTGCTCGACGGCGAGGCTGTGGAGGGCTATACGTCAAAGGACATCCGGGAGTTGCGCGAGGAATTCCCGATGGAGGGGATGGATGGGATCTCGCCGCGCTATGTGATTAACCGGCTCTCGTCAGCTCTGGTTCGGCCTGGTGTGTCTTGCATCAACCCTCTTGACGCGTTGAAGACCTTGAAGGACGGGTTGGAACAGCACACGGGCCTTTCCGACGACGAGCGCGAGCGGCTGCTCAACCTGATTTACGAGACCCGCAAGGAATTTGACGAGATGGCCAAAATTGAGGTGCAAAAAGCCTTTGTCTACTCCTTTGAGGAATCAGCTCAGGCCCTCTTGAACAACTATCTCGACAACGCCGAGGCCTACGTCAACAAGACTAAATTGACCGACCCCATCACGGATGAGGAGATGGAACCTGACGAGAAGCTCATGCGCTCTATTGAGGAGCAAATTGGCATCACCGAAAACGCCAAGCGCGCCTTCCGTGAAGAGATTCTTATTCGCATCTCCACCTTAGCCCGCCATGGACGCAAGTTCGACTATCAGTCGCACAGTGGGCTCAAACAGGCGATTGAGACTAAACTCTTCAATGATCTGAAAAATGTGGTCAAAGTGACCACCTCCACCCGCACGCCCGACCAAGAGCAGCTGCGCAAGCTCAACGACGTCGCCGCTCGCCTCATCGACCATGATGGGTACTGTCCGGAATGCAGCCAAGCGATATTGCAGTATGTCGGAACGTTGTTAAGCCGCTAAGGCGGCGAGAGAGCCTCGGGGAACGATCGTCCCCGGGGCTCTTGTCTTACATCATCGGGGACGGCCCAGTGTCTTTCGGTGCCAGATCGGATATCATAGAAGAATCATGGTTAAAGGGTCGGTGAGCATGCGGTATTTGGCACAGTTTTCGGAGGCTCCGCGAACGGCAAAAGAGGCGTTCTGGGACGATGCGCTCAACACCGAACGTTGGCTGCAGTTAGAGGGCAAGCGAGTTGCCAAGCGCAGTCTCTTGCTGAAGGCGCGTTCGATGCGGGCGCTTCGCCCATGGCTCCCGTTTCAATCCCAACCGCTGGCCATCGACGCTTGGCTTGATCCGATGGAAATTTCTGTGACTTGGAGTTATTTGGTGCGCTTTCTCGCCGAATTGGGTCCGGAGCGAGTCTGGATCCCGGCTGGAGAGGATGCCTGGGTCGGCTGGATGGGTCATCAACTGGTGGTTCGCGCCTCGCGCGAGTCGTGGTTGTGGGCGCTCGTGGAGGATGTTTGGGATCCGGCCAGTTGGAGCAGCGAAGAGGACCTGGAATGGTGGGCCGAAGGCCGGATTCAGCATGCGCGGCGACTGTCGTGGGGCGTGTCTGAGGAGCGATCCTGGCTAACGGGGTGGGAAGAGTGGACCCTTACCGTACCCGAGAACAAAACTAGTAAGGAACTTACCGCGCTCTGGACGGCGCTGGCGGAACGCCTGGGCGCCCGTCCGGTACGGGTTAAGTGGCGGCAAGAGCGCGTCCCGGAGACGGAACGGCTCTTGGGTCTGCCCGCCCGCTTCGCCTCGACTGAGCTTGCCATTCAGGGCACCGACGCGCACTGGCTGGATAGATTGAGAGAAACACCCGAACCGCTGCATATTCGCGCGAGCGCTCTCTGGTCGGTGCCCAATTGGTCACCGGGCTGGGCGACTGCGGTAACTTTGCGCCGGGTGCAGCGCGGAAGCCGGTTGGAGGCGACCTACATGCCGGTGACGCCTCTCAGCACTGCGAATTGGCGCACACTGCAACGCGAACGGCGTCAGATTCCCATTTTGCAGATCCGACCATTGGCGCTCCCATGGGCTTCTAGCGATCCCTGGCAGTCGCTCCGCGAGGAGGCACGCAGTCATCATCATCGCGAGCGATTGACCCACTTTTTGACGGAGTATCCCTGGCCGTTGGCTGACACGGCATCACCGCGACGCCTGCGCTTGGGGCCACAATGGTCGATTTGGCGTTGGGGATCGCAGAGCGGTATTTGGGTGTTCCGCTCCCGCGCCGGGTTGGAAATCCAGGTGGAATGGCCGACCCAGGCCCATCCAGGCCATATTGGGGTATCAGCCTTAGGATCGCCGCCCATTGCGATGAGCGAGTGGATTGGGAAAAGTCGATTCAACCGTTTGGCCCAGGACAATCGATATTGGGCTCAATGGCTAGTGGCGGTTTTGATGCCCGCATTGGTGCGATATCAAGAGGAGGCGGGACTTGAGCCGCACTAGCTGCTGTGCTCGGCGCGTAGCCCGTCCAATAAGGTCCGCATCAAGGAAATTTCCTTGGCGAGACGGCCACGCGTAGAAGGCACTTCGAGAAGCTCCTGTTGGGTGGAGGCGCTCAGCGGAACGTGGGCTGCTATCCAATACGACAGCAGGGGAGCCGTTCTCGGGAGGTTGGCCGGGGGACCGCTGAGGTTAAGCATGGCCCACAGTTCGGACGCTAGCGCCCAAGCTTCTTCCCGAAGCAACGGCGGAATGGACTCCTCCACATCATTGGCGTAGCGAAACTGCCCAATGAGACTATTTCCCTGATGTCGATACGACAGCACCTGGGCCCGTTGGATGCCCGCGACAGTGATTTGCCAGCCTTCGGGCGACTCTTCCATCTCCAGCACGCGGCCGGTGGTGGCAACGGTCGAGGGTTCACGGTCGGGGCGCATCAAGGCGAAAACCAAACTATGGTCTTGCGCTGCTGCCAGTCGTGCGGACGCGCCGGCGGCACGGGGGCGTACCGGCATTTGCGTGATGATGCCGGGAAACACAACCTGTGGAACCGGTAACAGCGGCATGGAGAACGTATCGCGTGTTGGCATCCCGATTGACCCCCTTAAGATATTGTATCATGGAACAGGAAATATAGGCCTGGCTTATTCTAGCCCTGGTGGGCGAGAGGGGAATGTCGGAATGTACGGATTGTCTGACGAACAGCAATTATTCCGGGAGACAGTACGGCGGCTGGCTCAGGAGCGGGTCTTGCCGCGGGCGGCAGATATTGATCGGACGGGCGAGTTTCCATGGGATATCGCCGAGTTGTTTTCCGAATACGGGCTGATTGGGGTGGGCATGCCCGAAGATTTGGGCGGCGGGGGCGCCGATCTGTTGACGTTTTGTCTGGCGGTCGAAGAAGTGGCCCGCGTGTGCGCCACCTCAAGCCTCATTATTGCCGCTCAGCATTTAGGGGCAATGCCCATCTTGGTGGCGGGAAGTCCGGAGCAAAAGCAGCGGTTCATCCCCGACATTGCGAGCGGCAAAAAGCTGTCAGCGTTCGCCCTGACGGAGCCGGAAGCCGGATCTGATGCGGGGGGAACCAAGACCCGGGCCATAAAAGACGGGAGCAAGTACCGCATTTCCGGCACCAAAGTGTTCATCACAAATGGGGGGCTGGCCAAGTCGGTGGTAGTGTTTGCGTCCACGGATCCGAGCCAAGGGGTGCGAGGCATTTCAGCCTTTGTGGTGGATGGCGAGTCCAGCGGCCTGTCCGTGGGGCGCATTGAGGAGAAGATGGGGATTCGCGGCTCCCAGACGGCGCAGCTCAATTTTGATGACGTGGTGGTTCCTCAAGAGAATCTCTTGGGAGGCGAGGGTGAAGGATTCAAAATTGCCATGCGCACCCTCGACCGCACCCGTCCCGGCATTGCCGCTCAGGCCTTAGGAATTGCGCAAGGGGCACTGGATGTGACCATCGAGCATTTGAAACAACGCCGCCAGTTTGGTCGTCCCCTCATTGAGCAGGAAGCCATTCAGTTTATGTTGGCTGATATGGAGACGCAAATCGAGGCCAGTCGCCACCTGCTCTACAAAGCGGCAACGGTTGTCGAAACGGCGGGCTTTGAGGCGGTTTCCTCGCCGGAGGTGACGCGTTATTCGGCCATGGCGAAGCTGATGTGCTCCGATACCGCCATGCGGGTGACCACGGATGCGGTGCAGCTCTTTGGGGGATACGGCTACGTTCGGGATTATCCGGTCGAGCGCATGATGCGCGACGCGAAAATTACACAAATTTATGAGGGGACCAACCAGATCCAGCGGTTGGTGATTTTTCGCAATTTGTTGCAAAAGGAGAACATCTAAGCATGGAGCGCTACGCCATCCGAGAGTTGGCCCACCATATTGGAGAAACCGTGGAATTGAACGGCTGGTTGACCCATCTTCGGTCCTCGGGCAAGATTCACTTCCTCATTTTGCGTGACGGAACCGGTGAGGTGCAGTTGGTCCTCAAAGAGGGGGGCAATGGATTTCAACTCCGTGGAATTGAGCGGCTGGCTGACCTCGAGCAGGAGAGTGCATTGCGCGTGGAGGGACGGGTGCGCGAGGATCGGCGCGCGCCCTCGGGGGTAGAAATTGACGGCGTCGTGGTGGAACGGACGGCGCCGAGTCCCGAATATCCTATCCAACCTAAAGAACACGGGGTCGACTTTTTGATGGAGCACCGCCATTTATGGGTGCGCAGCTCGCGCCAAGCCGCCATCTTGCGGATTCGGGCGCGCATCATCCACGCCTTGCGCAACTTTTTGGACGAGCATGGCTTCATCGTGGCCGATCCGCCCATTATTACTCCGGCAGCAGCCGAAGGAACCACCACCTTGTTTGGCATTGACTACTTTGGCGACCCCGCCTATCTGTCGCAATCCGGCCAACTGTACATGGAGGCGCTGGCCATGGCCCTAGGCCGCGTTTACTCCTTTGGCCCCACGTTTCGAGCGGAAAAGTCCAAAACTCGGCGCCATCTGACCGAATTCTGGATGCTGGAGCCGGAGATGGCGTTTTGCGAATTTGAGGAAAGTCTCGAGTGGCAGGAACAGTTGTTGTCGGCCGTGGTGCAAGATGTTCTGGTTCATTCGGCAGGGGACTTGCGACTGCTGGAACGGGACATTGCCAGCTTAGCACGGGTTCGCGCTCCCTTCCCGCGCATCACCTATGACCAGGCCCTGGAGCGGCTAAGAGAGGTCGGACTCGGTCTCGAGTGGGGTGAAGACTTGGGGGCCCCGCATGAGACAGCCCTGGCCGCAATGTTTGACAAGCCGGTTTTTTTAACACACTTTCCGGCCAAGATTAAGGCCTTTTATATGCAGCCGGACCGTCAGCGGCCGGAGGTGGTGCTGGCCGCCGATTTACTGGCGCCGGAGGGCTACGGAGAGATCATTGGCGGGAGCCAGCGTATTCACGATCTCGACTTACTGCTCCAACGTCTCAAGGAAAACGACATGGATCCGGCGGCTTATAGCTGGTATCTTGATTTACGACGATACGGATCAGTTCCCCATAGTGGTTTTGGGATGGGACTAGAGCGGGTCGTGGCCTGGATTTGCGGGCTCGAGCATGTACGAGAGACCATTCCGTTTGCGCGTACATTGAATCGGGTGTGGCCTTAATGGCTGACCAAGCCAGAGGATGAAGGAGGGAGCGGCGTGGAGTCTGGGGCGTCCATGACCATCGGGGAATATCTGGCCCGATCGCGTCAGGCCCGTGATTTAACTGTGAAGGAGATTAGCCAGGATCTGCACATCCGCGAGGAGTATCTTGAAGCCCTGGAGCAGGATAACTGGGACAAGCTGCCGGGCGAGGTATACGGCCAAGGCTTTCTCCGGAGCTATGCCAAGTACTTGGACCTGGACGCGGAGCAACTGGTGCAATACCGAAAGCGTCTACATGAGAAGTTGGCACAAGCTTCGGGGACGGAGGAGCCGCCCCGCCGCCAAGACCCGCTTCCGAGTCGGCGGCGAACCCGGGTGGCGTCCCCTCCTAGCTCGCCGCAGCGGGTTGGGCGTTCGCGGCCCGAGGTCTCATCGGGACCGATGGAGTCTGGCCGGACGGTGGCGGGCGTGGCGCTGGTCTTAGTGTTGTTGTTCGTGGCGGGCTTTTTTCTGATGAATCGGCACGGGGGACATCCCGTTGCCGTAACCGGACATGCCGCCACGGGATCCAAGACCCCGGCCCGCGGCAAGGGCAAGACCCGGGGCAAGACCAAGACTCCGGCAAAGAGCAATGCCGGGGGCACTAAGAAACAGCACCCGCATGCCAAGACGTCCTCCACAGCGCCTCAGCCGGTCGTTCAGATGACAGCCCATAATGTCGCACAGGGGACGGCGAGCTACCAGGTGTCGGCCTCTCCGGTGACGGTGTCTTTGAGCTTTCAGGGCAAGACGTGGGTTGAAGTATGGCAGAACGGGGCCACGCAAAACCCGTACGGCACCATTTACTATGCTGGCCAAACCCTTAGCGTCACCGGGAGTTCCAGCGTCGCCGTGAAGCTCGGTACGCGCGCTGTCCTGGTCAAGGTGGACAACCAGAGCGTTCCATTGCCGGACGCGCCGACCTATCCGGTAACGCTCACCTTTAGCCATTCTTCATGAGTCGTCGACAACCGGGTCATACTAGTGAGGTCACACGAAGGAGGGACCTTCACTGGTGCGGATGACCCGGTTTCTTTTAGTATTTGGCGCCGTGGGTGGGGCAGCGGTCTATGGCACGCCGGTTCTGGCGAAAACCTCCACTCCTGATCCGTCCACGCCGCCGTCTGTCAGTGCCCGAGCGGCTATTTTGGTGGATGCCCGCACGGGCGCCATTCTCTACGAAAAAAACGCCTTTATGCAGTTAGACCCAGCCTCCACCACGAAGATGATGACTGCGTTGTTGGTGATTGAACATGGTGGGCTTAACCGGGTGGTCACAGTGTCTAAGCGAGCCGACTATACCCCGGGCTCCTCGCTGCACATTCAGAAAGATGAGCAATATACGCGGCTCGACTTGTTGAAAGGGCTCCTGCTCCGTTCAGGCAATGACGCGTCCGTGGCGCTGGCCGAAAGCGAAGCGGGAAGTGTCGAGAAGTTTGTCGCCGAGATGAATGTGAAGGCCCAGCAAATCGGCGCCTTTAACACCGCCTACGAAAATCCCAATGGGTTGACCAAACCCGGTCACTATAGCTCGGCCTACGACTTGGCCCTCATCGCCCGGACGGCGCTTCGCTACCCGCTTTTTCGGGAGATTGTCAAAAGTTCCGAGGCGCAGGTCACAGAGTTGAAGCGCCACCGCTCCCGGACGATTCACAGCACCAACCAGTTGCTGTATGGGTTCCCAGGGGGCGATGGAGTCAAGACCGGGACCACGGACGCAGCGGGCAAATGTCTGGTGGGCTCGGCCACCCGCGATGGTCGCCAACTAATTGCCGTAGTGCTGAATAGTGGCAACCGCTATGGCGATGCCTCGCGGCTTTTAAACTATGGATTTCGGGAATGGTCGTTGGTTGAGGCGGTGCCTGCCAACAAGCGGCTCGCGGAAGCGGAGGTCCGGAGAGGACAGATTCAGACGGTCGGTCTGGAGACTCGGCGTCCGGTGTGGGTGGATGTCCCGGTGGGGGGAACCTACCAAGTGTATCTGGCCGCGCCCCGGGTGTTGTCCGCGCCCGTGGATCGAAAAAAGGCGGCCGGATTTGCCAGCGTGGAGGTGGCGGGGCAGCCGCCAGCCCGCCAGGCGCTCTACCCGCGCCGTACCATCAAGGCTGCGTCCGCTCCGCGTCGGCTGTGGCGACACCTCTTTGGCCGTCGTCACCCGCGATAGTTGGGGGTGCCGTACGTCAAGAGCTTCTTCATGGTCACCAAGGTATACCCTTTTTGGCGCAAGTCCTGAATGATGGTGGGCAAAGCCAAATCCGTCTGTTTGCAGGTATCCGAGGCATGAAGCAGCACGATGTCTCCCGGATGGATTCGTGTCACTACGCGCCGGATGATGGTGCTGACGCCGGGATTCATCCAGTCTAAGGAGTCCGTGCCCCAGGTGACGGTGGTGTAGCCCACCGCTTTGGCGGCGGCGATGGTGCGCGGGCTAAAGTCACCATTAGGCGGGCGGACGAAGGTGGGGCGATGGCCCGTGATTTGCTCGATGGCCTGGTTGGCTTTCATAATGTTTTCTTGAACACCGCTGTTGCTGAGCCCGGTATAGTTCACGTGCGCCCACCCGTGGGACTCGACTTCGTAGCCTTTGTCAGCCATTTCCTTGACGAGCGCGGCATTTTGCTTCGCCCAGGGACCAGAGACAAAGAATGTCGCCGGGACGTGGTCCTTCTCCAGGATGGCAAATACCTTTTGCGGCATTTTTGTCCCCCAGGAGATATCGAAGGTGAGCGCTGCGACTTTCTGATTAGTGACCACATCGCGGAGCGAATACCGATCTTGCGGGGCCACCGATGCCGTGACAGGCATGTTGGGTCCCGGGTTGGAGATGACAACGATCGCCATCACGGTCAGCGCGACCATCACGGCCGTGGTAACCAGGCGTCTCAGCCAAAGATGGGGAACGGTTACGAATCGCACCCTAAGCCCTCCTCGCCATTTGCTGTAGTCTACGTCTAGGTTGTCTCCCCAAGAACTCTTGTCTTCCCGCCATTTATTGGGAAAAGTTCCGGGCCTTGGCCTTTCCTTTCGGCGACGGGTAGGCTATCATAGCGGGCGAGGTGATATACAGGTGGCCGCGAAGGTGGGTATGGTCAGCCTGGGCTGCCCGAAGAATCGGGTGGACTCTGAGGTGATGTTGGGTTTGCTGGAGGACGCGGGATATCAATTGACGCCCGAGGCCGACCAGGCGGAGGTTTTGATTGTCAACACCTGTGGCTTCATTGATGCCGCTAAGCAGGAATCCATCGATACCATTTTGGAAATGAACCAGTATCGCGAGACTGGCCAATTGAAGGCTCTGGTCATGGCCGGCTGTTTGTCGCAGCGATATCAGCAGCACTTATGGGATCAATTGCCCGAAGTGGACGCGATGGTGGGGACGGGAGAATTTCACCGCATCGTCGAAGCCGTCGAAGGGGCCTTGCATGGGAGCCGGCCAGGATTTTGGGGCGAGATGCCGGTTAGCGGTATGGAGCGCCCGCGACGCTTGACCACCCCGTCGTATACGGCCTATCTCAAAATTGCCGAGGGGTGCGATCATTCGTGTGCTTTTTGCGCCATCCCGCAAATGCGTGGCGGCTATCGAAGCCGGCCCTTGGCGGATATTGTTGCTGAAGCGCGCCGGTTGGTTAGCCAAGGGGTACGGGAACTGGTGCTAATCGCCCAAGATTCGACCATTTGGGGTCATGACTTGTATGGCCATCCCCAGTTGCCGCGGCTGCTCTACGCGCTTCAGGAAATTCCGGATTTGCTGTTTGTTCGGCTCATGTACAGCTATCCCACCCAGATTACCCCCGAATTGGTAACGGCCATGCGGGATTTACCGGTGGTGGCGCCTTATTTGGATATGCCGCTTCAGCATGCCCATCCGGATTTGCTCAAGACCATGGGTCGGCCCTTTCGTCGGGAAAAAACCGAACGGGTGCTGAATATGGTGCGCGACGCCATTCCTGATGTGACCCTTCGTACCACCTTTATCGTCGGATTTCCCGGTGAAACCGACGAGCACTTTGCCGCTCTCTTGGACTTTATTGAATCCATGCGCTTTGATCATGTGGGCGTGTTCACGTATTCCCCAGAAGAAGGCACCCGGGCGGAACCGATGGGCGATCCGGTCCCCGATGAGGTGAAGCAAAAGCGCCGTCGGGAGGCCATGCTGTTGCAGCGGCGGCTGGTCAGCTCTGTGCGCGGCCGCCACATAGGCCGGGTGATGCCCATCATTATCGAGGAGACGGGGACGACGGTCAGCGTGGGACGGGGACCGACTGACGCGCCCGGAATTGACGGAGTAACGTACGTACGCGGTCAGTTTCCCGTAGGAACTGTGGTGCCGGCGCGCATTAGTGGAGTAAAGGAGTATGATCTCGTGGCGGAACCGGTGTGATTAAGCTCGCCGACTGGTTTACGTTGTCACGCGTGATCTTTACGCCCCTGGTAGCAGTGATGTGGGCACTGCCGGCCCTGGTGTGGCATTGGTGGGGGCTGGGACTTTTTGTGGTTGCCGGCCTTACGGATTTTGCCGACGGCCGCATTGCCCGCGCCCGGAATGAGACAGGAAAATTTGGAAGCTACGTTGACCCGCTAGCCGACAAGATTTTGGTGTTGGGTACGGCGGCCGTTCTGATTTCGGACCACCGCTTGAGCGTGTGGTGGTTTTTTATCGTATTGATGCGAGAACTCGCTGTCACCACTTTGCGCTCGGTATTAAAACCGGGGGCTTCCATGCCTGCCAGCCGGCTGGCCAAATGGAAGACCATAACGCAGCTTTTCGCCATTGGAGCGTCCAGCGTTTTGACGGGCCCTATCCCCGAGGTGCTGGTGGTGCTCTCCGGCATTTTGACCGTGGTGACAGGATACGAATATATTCGAGGTTATTGGCCCAGCATTGAAATTTAACGTTCCGATTATTGCCAAAGAAGACAACCATTGACGCGGCGGAAGCCGCGTTCTTTATGTTATACTGCCGAACGATTGGTCAGCGTATGCATCCAAAGGAGGCGCCTTATGCAGGTTTCCGCTAAACAATTTTTTACAGCTCTCATTACGATGATTTGTACCCTGGGCGTCCTCTTCGGGGCTCAACGGCTGTATCAAAAGACGATCGTGCAGTCGCCTCTGGTTGCCACCCTCGGCTCCATTGGCGGGGTGCGCTCGGCTCAGATGAAAAATGGCACCGTCACCGTCAAGGTGAAACCCGGGGCCGATCTCATGAGCGTGTACCGTGCGGTCTACGAGGCTGCTGATGCGCGGCTTGGGCATCCTCCGACGGCGATTGTGTTTGCGAGTCATGCCAATTCCCGCCTCAATGCGGTGTCAGAGAGCGCCTCGTTTATGGTCGCGCAGGGGGAAGCCACCGGGCAGTACATTGCTATGGAAAGCAACATCCAGAAATTAGCCGCGTCGCATGGCGCCACGGCTCGGGTGGAGCTTGGGACCCATCATTTGTATTTAACCTTTAGGCAAGGGAGCTCGGTGTTGTACCAGGTGGTGCCGGTAACGATTGGAGGGACAAGCCATGCGTCTTAGAGAAATGGCCATCGGGGCCGCCGTTGCCCTCGTCGTCTTCTTGGGCGTGAACGGTGTCGACGTGTGGCCGCTGGTGCTGCTCGCCGCGCTGGTCGGGGTGGTGTTTGCCACCGGACTCCGCCATCGCCTAAACCTTGGCCAAAGCCGCAAAGTCGAAGTGGGGACGCGGTCGGTGGTGTCGTTCCAGGACATTGGGGGCCAGAACACGGCCAAGAATGAGTTAATGGAGGCCTTGGAATTTGTTTTGCGGCCCGCTGACATGGAACGATTGGGCATCCGTCCATTGAAGGGGATTCTATTAACCGGTCCTCCGGGAACTGGGAAGACGCTTTTGGCTAAAGCGGCAGCCAACTATACCGACTCCATCTTTATGGCGGCATCGGGTTCGGAGTTTGTGGAGATGTATGCCGGCGTGGGAGCTCAGCGTGTGCGCCAATTGTTCCGTGACGCCCGACAAGTGGCGCGTAAGGAGAATCTCTCCTCGGCGATTATCTTTATTGACGAGATTGAAGTGATGGCGGGTCGCCGGGGTCAGCACCAAAGTCACCTGGAGTACGACCAGACACTCAATCAGCTGTTGGTGGAGATGGACGGCATGAGCACTACCGAAGATGTTCGTATTTTGGTGATGGCCGCCACCAACCGCGCCGATTTGATTGACCCGGCCCTTCTTCGTCCGGGACGCTTCGACCGGACGGTACGGGTGGATTTGCCTGACCGTCAAGGTCGGGAGGCCATTTTGATGTTGCATACGCGCAACAAGCCGCTGGCGGCGGGGGTGGATCTCGGTCAGATCGCGCTAGAAACCTTTGGATTTTCCGGGGCACATCTTGAGAGCGTGTGCAACGAAGCGGCGATTTTAGCACTTCGCGAAGAAGCTGAGGCTGTCACCCATCAACACTTTAAGGCGGCCATTGACAAAGTGCTCTTAGGCGAAAAGCTGGATCGCCATCTTGACCGGCAAGAGCTCTATCGCGTCGCGATTCATGAGGGGGGCCACGCCATCGTCGGGGAATTGGTCAACCCCGGATCGGTGGCTTCCATTACCATTGCCCCGCGCGGGATGGCTTTAGGTTTTGTGCGCCAGGCGCCCGATGACGACCGCCTCTTGCAAACGGTCTCGGAACTAAAAAAGGACATCGCGGTGTGTCTCGCTGGGTCCACCGCCGAGCGGCTCCTCTTAGGCGAGCAAAGTACGGGGGCGGCCAACGACTTTGAGAAGGCCTGGGATATCGCCCGTCGCATGGTGACTGCGGGATTGTCCTCCCTGGGTGTGGTGCACGAAGAGGCTCTATCGCCGGAGGCGCTGTATCAGACGGTGCAGGAGATTATCCGGGACAGCCAGGAAGAGGTTGATCACCTGATTTCGAGTCAGGAAGAAGCCATTCGTCGGCTGGCCGACCTGTTGATGGAGAATGAAACCCTTCCCGGCGAGCGCGTTCGGGAATTGGTGGCCTAACCGCAACGGCTGCTCTCGGAAAACCTCCGAGAGCAGCTGTATCAATTGGCGAAGAGATAGGCGGGGGAGGGATGCCGGCTAAAGCCGACGACATGGTAGCCGGCCGCCAACGCATCGCAAAATTGGGAACGCACGGCCCGTTGCCAGCGGGCGGCTTGACCGGGATCTTGGACCTTCAACTGGCCTATGTCGGCCGGTATATAAATTTTGAAGCAGACCCGGGGAGGATATGGACGGGCCATGGGGGCGGGGACAGACCATTCCGCCAGCAGCCGATCGGTTGCCAAGCCCCGGTTGATGACGCTGGACAGGTTTCCGTAATAATCAGGATGATATGCCTGAATGTTGACGCCCAGAATTCCGACGTTAAAGTGGGCATTAAGCGCCCGCAGCGGGTCGAAGGTCCAACGAATGCGCCGGTAGCCGGCCCGTTCCGCCCAGCGATTTTGGTGATATTTCAACAGTCGGCCTATGCCCTGGTGTTGCCAGGGCGGCAGAACGCCGGCTTGGTGGGAGTAGAGATAGGGCCCTTCTTCATCATATCCGCCGATCGAGGCGGTGAAGCCCAGCCATTCGTCTGGCGCCTCTTCGCGATAGGCAATGGAGATCTCGCCGCCCAATGCCACCATCACGCGCAGCATCGAGGTGGGAACGGGATCGTCATTACCCCAGATTGCGCGCTCCAGATGGGGAAGACGGTTTAATTCGGCGGGCTCGGTCAGTGTGCGAATTTTTATCAACGCGTGCACCTCCTTCACCCTGTTCACGGTATGTGGGGGCACACAATGAGGGTCCACCCTGGGGGCACCAATTACTTAAGGGGACGCGCCCATCAGCGCGGCTTGCAGATTTCCAGTTTTTCGGTTAACATAACTTGTTATCGCACCCCGGAACAGGTGATGAAATGCTCGAAAGCGCACAAATCATCGCAGTCGGCGATGAGGTGTTGGCTGGCGAGACAGTCAATACCAACGGCGCATGGATGGCCCAGTTTTTGATGACCTTTGGGATTCGCCCGTCCCTTCAATATATTGTCCCGGACAGTCTGGACGCCATCGAAGCCGCGGTTCGGCGCGGATTGGTGGAGGCCGATTTGGTGATTACGATTGGCGGTCTCGGACCGACCGCTGACGATCGGACCGTTGAGGCTTGCGGGCGGGCCTTGTGTCGGCCCCTGACGGTGGATGAGGTGTTGTTGGAGCGCATCCGCTCCCGCCACAGCCACACTGCCGGATGGGAAGCGTCCGCACGTCGGCAGGCACGGGTGCTTGAGGGGGCGCTCCTATGGCCCAATCCCCGCGGTCAGGCTCCCGGTCAAGCGGTGGCCGAGGGAAGCGGCTGGGTCATTTTATTGCCCGGGCCACCACGGGAGATGCAAGCCATTGCGGAAACTCATATGGGTCCGTGGCTTCGTGAACGCAGTGGGGGGACAATTCACCGCGACGCCTACACAGTGTTTGACCTGGGGGAGTCGGCGGTGGCGACGCATTTAGGGCCGCTCTTGTCTGGACACCATCCGAAAACCGGCATCTACGCGCAACCGGGACGAGTGGATGTCCGCATCGATACCGACGACAGCGCCATGGGGCGGGTGCTTCGGGAGCGAAGCCGCGCATGGGTAATGACCCAGATTCCGGCGCCGGTCTATGAGTTGGCGGGGCAATCACGTGAGGCCTACCTAATTGAGTGGCTGGCGGAGCACGCCATGACCATCGCAGCCATGGAGTCGCTGACGGGAGGGGAAATACTCGCCTCGTTAATTAGCATTCCGGGCGCGTCGCGTGCCGTGGTTGGGGGCGTCGTGGCCTATACGGATGCGGTGAAAGCGCAATTTGGGGTCTCCCAAGCGATTCTATCCAACCAAGGAGCGGTCAGTGCGGCCTGCGCCGAAGCCATGGCCATCGCGATTCGGGAGCGTCTGGGTGTGGACGTGGGCATCAGCTCCACCGGCTATGCCGGTCCCGATGGGGGAGATGAAGAGAATCCGGTTGGCACTTTTTATGTGGCGGCGGCCGGGCCCCACGGCACGGTCGTGCGGCGGCGGCATACCCCCCTTGACCGCCAGGCGGTTCGGCGCGTGGCTGCCCATACCGCCTTGTCCGCCGTATGGGAACTTTTGAAGTTGCCCACGCTATGGCAAAGTCCCCGCGACAGTCAGGATTAACGAAAAATACTTTTTGAGGAGTTACCTATGACCGAGAACGAAACGATGACCACCTTTGAGAGCATGGGCCTTTCGCCCGCCATTCTAAAGGCCTTGCAGAGTATGGGTTTTGAGGAGCCCTCGCCTATCCAAAAGCGCACCATTCCATTGATTTTGGAGGGCCGCGACTTAATCGGCCAGGCACAGACAGGAACCGGAAAAACGGCCGCCTTTGGTGTGCCCATTGTGGAACGGTTGGATCATCGCTCGCGGCGGGTTCAGGCGCTGGTCTTGGCGCCGACTCGTGAATTGGCGATTCAGGTCTCAGAAGAGATTACCAAAATTGGGAAGTTTGCGGGTGTTAAGGTGGTGCCCATCTATGGAGGCCAGTCCTATGACCGGCAAATTCGCGCCCTCGAGCACGGCGCCCAGGTGGTAATTGGCACACCGGGCCGCGTGATGGACCACATCCGCCGCGGCACCCTAAAATTGGATCACGTCAAAATGATGGTGCTGGACGAAGCCGATGAGATGCTCGATATGGGCTTTATTGAGGATGTGGAGTTTATCCTTCAGAATGTTCCTGAAGAGCGGCAAACCATGCTGTTTTCCGCCACGGTGCCGGATCCCATCGCCAAACTGTCGCGCCGCTACCTCACCGATCCGATCCACGTGAACATCAGCCCGGAGCGGCTGACGGTGCCCTTGATTGACCAGGTCTATTATGAAGTGCGGGAATATGAGAAATTGGACGCCTTAACACGCATCCTGGACATGGAAGGCGCCGATCGGACGATTATTTTTTGCCGGACCAAAAAGCGCGTGGATGAACTCACGGAAGGACTGCAAGCTCGCGGCTATACGGCTGAGGCTATTCACGGCGACCTTAACCAGGTACAGCGCAACCGCGTGATGAAGCGCTTCAAAGACGGCGGCAGCGAGATCCTGGTGGCAACTGACGTGGCCGCGCGAGGGCTCGACATTGAACATGTGAGTCACGTGATTAACTACGACCTGCCTCAAGATACGGAAAGCTATGTGCACCGAATTGGCCGGACCGGCCGAGCGGGACGCACGGGGACGGCCATTTCCCTCATTCATCCTAAGGAATTTCGCCAGCTTCGGCAGATGGAGCGAGTGTTGCACACGCGGCTTCAGCGACGCCCGTTGCCGACCATGGCTGATGTTGCCGAAAAGCAGCGCGAGGCGCTTAAGGAGCGGCTGGCGGACGAGATTCAGCGTGGGGTGCTGCCTGCCTATCAGGAGTTGGTGATGCAGTTGGCTGAGGAATATGATTCCGTGGATATTGCCGCTGCGGCTATTCGCCTGATGGTTGACAAGGGGCGGGACACGGCGCAAGATACCGAGTTTGGCGAAACTGGGGCTGAGCCCGGTATGGTGCGGATGTTTTTGAATTTGGGACGGATGGACCGCGTCACGCCCGCCGATATTGTTCGCGGACTGGCGGAAGGTGCGGGCATTCAAGGGAGTGTCATCGGTCTTATCGACATTTACGACCGCTTCACTTTTGTCGAAATGCCGAAGGACGCGGTGAAGAAAGTCTTGCAAAATGTCGGATCGATTGTTATTCGAGGAAAAAGCGTCAATTTGGAGCCGGCGCGCCCGCGCTAGCAGGAGTTCCGCCCTCAAAGGCGAATTTTCTGCCCAGAGGTGAGATGGGGGAGGATAACAATGGGGATGGATCGGGATAAGGCGCTGGACCTAGCACTAGCGCAAATTGAAAAACAGTTTGGCAAGGGCTCGATTATGCGCTTAGGGCAAGAATCGACACGGACCGCTATTGAAGTCATTTCCACGGGATGTTTGACCCTGGACTTGGCCATGGGAGTGGGCGGCCTGCCGCGCGGCCGCGTCGTGGAGATTTATGGTCAGGAGTCCTCGGGGAAGACCACCGTGGCCCTGCATGCCATCGCCGAAGCGCAACGGGCGGGCGGGGTGGCGGCCTTTATCGACGTGGAGCATGCGTTGGACCCGCTGTACGCCTCACGGTTGGGCGTAAACCTCGACAACTTGCTGATTTCGCAACCGGACACGGGCGAGCAGGCGTTAGAAATTGCGGAAGCGCTGGTACGGTCGGGTGCAGTTGACATCATTGTCGTGGACTCGGTCGCGGCGCTGGTGCCTCGGGCGGAAATTGAGGGCGAGATGGGTGATGCCCATGTGGGACTACAGGCCCGGCTGATGTCGCAGGCACTCCGTAAGCTCACAGGGGCCATTTCCAAGTCGCGCTCGGTGGCGGTCTTCATCAACCAGTTGCGGGAGAAAGTCGGCATCATGTTCGGCAACCCGGAAACCACGCCCGGGGGGCGCGCTCTTAAATTTTACTCCTCCATCCGTTTGGAGGTGCGGCGCATTGATTCGCTCAAGCAGGGCAACGAGGTGGTCGGAAACCGGACCCGCGTCAAAGTGGTGAAGAACAAGGTAGCCCCGCCCTTCAAACAGGCGGAGTTTGACATTCTCTATGGGGAAGGCATCTCGCGCGAAGGTTCCATTTTAGACTTGGCCGTGGAGTTCGGCCTGGTGCAAAAGAGCGGTGCTTGGTACGCCTATGGCGATACACGCCTGGGCCAAGGCCGGGAGAATACTCGCGACTACCTGAAGGCCAATCCGGATTTAGCGGAGGAATTGGACCGACGCATCCGGCAGATGGTGCAAGGCAAGCCGGAATCCGCCCCCGAAGAGACTTTGGATGCCGAATGAAGCCAAATCGCTTGCACTCCGCTGGCTGGCCCAGCGGAGTCTGAGCGTTCAAGAACTCATCACACGTTTGGAGTCTCGGGGAATTGATGCCGATGAGGCCCAAGCGGTGGCGGACGATCTTGCGCGGGTGGGATTTCTGGACGACCAGAAGTTGGCTCAAGAGTTGGTGCGGCGGGCATTGGCGCGGCACGAGGGACCACGGCGCATCCTGCAGCGGCTTGTCGGCCGCGGGTTGGACCGTTCCCTGATTTCGGCGGTGATGAACGATCTATCCGCATCCCAGGACTGGCTCGCGATTGCCGAACCGATAGGACAGCGGTACGATAGGGATAACCCTCGCGAGCGGGCGCGACTCATGCGCCGACTAGCCCGCGAAGGATTCCCTGCCGCGGTGATTCATCGCCTCGCCGGTCAGGAAGGGAGGGACGACACCGATGGCGTTGAAGATTATTGATGATTGTATCGCCTGCGGCGCATGTGAGCCAGAGTGCCCCAATAGCGCCATTTCTGAAGGACCCGACATCTATATCATTGATCCCAATCATTGTACCGAGTGTTACGGATTCTACGCCACCCAGCAATGTGCCGATGTCTGCCCGGTGGAATCCTGCGTGAAGGATGACCAATACGTGGAGGCGCCGGAGAATCTTCAGGAAAAATTTCACCACTTGTATCCGGGCCGCATACTGGAGAATACCGATAAATGGCATCCTCCGGCGATATGAGATAACCCGCCTTCCGTAATGCGCGGCATAGGATATGAAGAGCCGCACGGAGCATTCAGAAAGGGGTGGCAGTGATGAACATGCCGTCATTTGGTTGGGGAGGAAGCACGCGTGGTCTGGGCACCTTAATTGCCGTGATCATGCGCTATCCGGAAGTATCCAGCGTTCAGTGCGCCCCCGAAGCGAAGACCATTTCGGTTACCTTCGTGGTGCGGGGAATCGTTGACGATGAGGCTTGGGAGCGGGTGAAGGATGACGTGGTCACGGCGTTGGCGAGCTATCGGCAGATGACCCGTCGGCCTTTAAACTCGATTGACTTGAATCGTGAGCCGGCGGCAGGAGTCACCACGCTGGAGCTGATGCGGGACACGGATACGGTATCGGTGGAAGAAATCGGCATTGCCATCGAGATTCTGCGCGATCAAGCCGATCTCACCGTGCTCTTTGATCCGCATGACCTTCTTGAGGAGGATATGATGGTTCAGGAGGAAACGATTCAAGAACGGTTGTTGGCTCTTATCGAAGAGGGGTCGGGGCGATTGGTGGCTCTCCGCGACGAAGGCCGGGTCCTGATTTTCAACACCTAGATTCGAGGATGGAGGCTTTGCATGCGTGTGTTGATGGTGGGTGACATCGTAGGGAAGACCGGCCGGCGCATGGTGGTTCAGCACGTTCGCGCGCTCCGCGAGGCGGAAGGCATCGACTTCGTGGTAGCCAACGGGGAGAACGCGGCGGGCGGCAATGGCCTCACCCATGACGTGATGGACGAGCTCTTAAGTGCCGGCATCGACGTCATCACCTCGGGCAATCACATCTTCGACAAAAAAGAGGTTTTCCAATTCATCGACGACGTCCCCCAACTGCTGCGGCCCATCAATTTACCGTCGGGAACCCCCGGTCATGGCTATGTGGTTCGAAGTTGCCAAGGAGTGCCGGTAGCGGTTGTCAATGTGTCCGGCCGAGCCTTCATGCCCTTTCAATATGATGATCCCTTCCGGGCTATTGACCACGTGTTGGAATCGTTGTCCGGCGAGGTGACCGTGGTGCTGGTCGACTTTCATGCGGAAACCACCTCCGAAAAGGCCGCCTTTGCCTGGTATCTCGATGGACGGGTTACGGCCGTTGTTGGAACGCATACGCATGTGCCTACCGCAGATGAGCGCATTTTGCCGCAAGGCACGGCGTTTCTCACCGACCTGGGCATGACCGGCCCGATGGATTCGGTAATCGGCGTGAAGACCGACCTGGTGGTGCAACGAATGCTGACCCAGCGGCCAGTGCGGTTTGAGACCGCTGTTGGGCGGGGCCAATTTGGTGCTCTATTAATCGATATTGATGATGGCACAGGAAAGGCGCTTGCCATCAAACGCTTTTTGATACGGGAATAGCGGAGGGGATCGGATGCAGTTTCACGGACAGGATATGCCGGTCGTGGACACCCATGCTGATAGTTTAGGCGCGGTGCTGCGGGGCGAGCGAAACCTCTACGAACGGAGCGAAAAGGGACAGTTAGACTTCCCACGCATGCAAGAGGGCGGACACACGCTCCAATTTTTTTCTTTATGGGTCGAGCCAGAGAATAAGCCAGAACGGGCCATGAGCCGGCTCATGCAATATTTGGATGCCTTCTGGACACAGATTGGTGCTCATTCCGAGTGGATTCGCCCGGTCTTGGATCGGGAGAGCTTGGAGGCCCTGCTTCGGGATGGGGGCATTGGTGGGGTACCCTCCATTGAAGGTGCGGAAGGTGTAGGCACCGATCCCGCGATGGTACGCATTCTGCACCGCCTCGGGGTCCGGCTAATGAGCCTGACGTGGAATGAGCGCAACGCCCTGGCTGACGGGGCAGGCGAGGAGCCCGGGGGCGGCGGGGTTAGCCGGGCGGGCCGCGCCATTATCCAGGAAATGAACCGGGTCAATATTATTGTTGACGTATCTCACATTGCTGAAGCGGGATTTTGGGACGTGCTGGAAATATCGTCCCGTCCCGTGATTGCCTCGCACTCCAATTGCCGAGAACTGCAAAATCATCGGCGCAATCTCAGTGATGCGCAAATTCGGGCGCTCGCGGCCCAAGGCGGTATTCAGGGAATCACGTTTGTTCGGCCATTTTTAGGCGGGAGCGAGGATTTGGAACGGGTCGTCGATCACATACTGCACGCCCTGGCGGTGGTTGGTACAGATCGCCATCTGGGATTGGGTTCGGATTTTGACGGCGTAGACAATCCCGTTGGGGGTCTCGAAGATGTGACGCAATTGCCTCGACTGGCTCAGCGGATGAGTGACCGCGGTCTATCCGACGATAGCATTCGCCGCATCTTGGGGTACAATTACATCGACTTTTTACGAAATACATGGGCATAAGGGGGACATCAACAGCATGGCGACAGTACATATCAGTCAGGGCTCAGGATTCGATCTATCGGTCGACCTTTTGGTGGTAGGCGTCTATCAAGGCGAAGTGCCTGAAGAATTGGATCGCCGATTCAAGGGCGCCATTCGGGAGGCTGTACAGCGGGACGAGGCCTCTTTCAAGTGGTTGAACTCCTGGAGCTCTTATAGCTTTGGTGCCGTTCAGGCGCGGCGTGTCGCGGTTTTGGGTCTTGGTGAAAAAGGGTCTCTGGGCGTGCGAGAGTGGAAACAGGTTGGCGGTCACATCGGCCAGTTGGCCAACGAAGCCAAGGCAAAGAGCCTAGCTGTTATGATGCCGGAGACCAGCCTGGCGCCCGAAGAGACGGCAGAGTTTCTTACCGAAGGGTTGCTGGTGGGATCATGGCACTTCGCCGGATACAAAGCCGACCCCCCGCAACAATCCTGGCAAGAGGCGACGCTGGCGGGATGGCTGGCGTCGGCCGAGGCCGGCGTGCGCCGCGGCGAGATTATTGCCCGTGCGCAGAATTTCACGCGCGACTTAGGCTTCCGACCGTCAAACAAACTTTACCCGGAGCTTTTAGCCCAAGAAGCCGTCAAGGCCGGGCAATCCCATGGCTTTTCGGTCGAAGTGTTTGACGAAAACAAGTTGGCCGAATTAGGCATGGAAGCGCTTCTTGGCGTAGGCGCCGGGAGTGCCCATCCCCCCCGGCTGGTCGTGATGCGCTATCAAGGGGGCGGCTCCCGTACCTTAGCCCTCGTGGGCAAAGGCATTACCTTTGACACGGGAGGCATCAGTCTTAAGCCGCCCCTAGGTATGGAAGAGATGAAGTACGACATGTTGGGGGCCGGCGCTGTATTGGGGGCCATGATGGCCATCGCCGACCTCAAGTTGCCGATTAATGTGGTTGGACTCATGGCGGTGGCGCAGAATATGCCATCCGGTACCGCCTACAAACCCGGAGATGTGGTGAAGGCGTTCAACGGCAAAACCATTGAGGTCACAAATACGGATGCGGAGGGGCGTGTGGCGCTCTCAGACGCGGTGAGTTATGCGGCGCATCTGGGCGTGGACTGGATTGTGGAGACCTCGACGCTAACGGGGGCTGTGGTTGTCGTGCTCGGGCATGAGGCAACCGGCCTGGTAGCCACCGACGATCCGTTGGCCAGCCTCGTGCTGCAAGCATCGGAGGCGTCCGGGGAGCGCGTATGGCGGCTGCCCATTTATCCTGAGTACAAAAAGCTCTATCATTCGGATGTGGCCGACATGAAGAACTCGCCTGGGCGGGATGCCGGCACCATCACCGCTGGGATGATTATCAGCGAGTTCGCCGGCAATGTCCCCTATGCCCATTTAGATATTGCGGGAACCGCCTGGACTCCCAAAGGGCCCCTCAACAATGTCAAGAACGGACCTACCGGGGTGATGGTCCCCACGTTCGTGAAACTCGCTGACATGTTGAGCCGTTAAGGAAACTCGCTGGGCCGGGGCCTGTGCCTCCGGCCCTTTTTGTCTGGGCCCAAGGAATAAATTCCCAGAGGCCGCGGTATACTAGGGCGAGGAGGCGAGACCGTGGCTTGGCGAGAGAATTCCGAACGGGAAGTGGCGCGCCTGAAAATGCGCGTAGCGCAGTTGGAGCGGGAGTTGACTCGACTGCGCGCCAGTCGCCGAGTTCTTTTGGAATTAGTGGCCTTTCAAGACCGGCAGCAACGGTTCCGCATTGGTGCGCTAGAACGCGAGAATCGGCGGTTGCGTCACCGCCGCCCCTTCCAACCTTAACATTCCGAACGCATGAAGCGATAGCCAACATCTCATCCTAATGGAAAGACGGGAGGGATGTGGCCATGACGACCCAGGATTGGCGGGACTGGCTCCGGCAAAATCGCACCCTGGCGCTCATTGTCGGCGGAGTCATTGTTGTGCTCCTAGCGATATGGGCAATCGATGCGGCGTTGAAGCCGCATCGGGCGGCCCCCATGCCGGCTCAGGGCGGCACTCGATTTCAAGTGATTGGTTTTTATGAGAATAAGAAGTCGCGAGGCTCGTTCGATGCTCACAAGAACAAACTCACCACCGTGAGCCCGCTCTGGTTTAGCGTCAACGCTGCCGGAACGGTTAATGACACAGGCTATGACAATAGTCTGGTGGTTCAGGCGCATAAGGCGCGTGTTTCGGTGATGCCGCTTTTCATCAATGCCGGTGGGAACAACACGGTGCTCTTGAGTGCGGCAACCCGCCAAAAAGCGGCCGCGTCCATCGCCCAAGTCGTGAAGGCCGACCATCTTGATGGGGTGGATATTGATTTCGAGTTGTTGGCCCCTTCAAGCCGCGATGCTCTATCGGCCTTTGTGAAGGATGTGGCGGCCAAGCTTCATCCGCTGCACAAGGCGGTGGAGGTTTCAGTTTTTCCCTTAACGGGAATTTCGTCCTCCATAAGCAACGCCTACAACTACACAGCGCTGGCCAAAAGCGCCGATTACCTAGTGGTGATGACCTATGATCACCATTACAGCGGAGGTCCTCCAGGGCCCGTAGCGCCCTACGGCTGGGTGAAAACCAACGTCGAGGCGGCCTTAAAGGCGGCTCCAGCCAAAAAGCTGGTTCTGGCGATTGGCATGTACGGATATGATTGGGTGAATAATGGCGCACCGGGTTCGGCTCCCACCATCCCGGACGTGGAGGCGAAAGCGATGGCCAAGAGCTATGGCGTTCCCATTCGCTACATCGCCGCGGAATCGCAAAACCGGTTCACCTATACCGCCAAAGATGGCACCTCACATGTGGTGTGGTTCATGGGCGACCGGTCCGCCAAAGCCCGGGTCGCGTTGGCGCGCCAATATCACTTAGGCGGCATTTCCTTGTGGGAGCTGGGTCAAGAGGATCCCGCGTTTTGGTCCGCTATCCCCTAGGAGGGGGACCATATGGCAAGCGATTATGGGACGTTGTTGTTGGCGGTGCTGCTGGGATATCAACTGGCGGCGCCGCTTTGGCGCGGCTCGAGGGCCAGCACCTGGGGATTGATGGCGCCCATCGCCAGTCTGGCGGTACTCGCGCTAATCCCCCGCTTGACCTTTACCGGTCTCCGAGTGGGGTGGCTGGTTAGCGGCGCCTTGCTCTGCTATCAGGCGATAGCGCGCATGCGGCGTGCGCGGCCCATGCGCCCGCCCTTGCTGGCGCTCTTCGATGGGGCAAGTGCCTGGGCCGCATTGGTGTTGGCCGGATCCAATCCCATTGCCGTGCTCGCCGGGGCCATGGCCGGGATCGCGCTGGCTGTGGCCATGGGCCCCTGGCCACGGTGGCTCCAGGAAACCTTGGAGCCGGCCGAGTGTGTTTTAATGGGGGCGATTGGGCTCCGCACCTTGATTGCAGCGGGGTTGGGGCCCTGGTGGGAGAGTTGGCCTGTTCTGCTGATGGCCGTTCCCTGGCTTATGCTTTGGGACTTCGCCGGCGAAACCAGGTCAGGACAATCCATACAATGAAGAGCACAATCACTACGGCCAGGAAATAATGGGTTGATTGGCCGAGACTCTTCCAGCGGGGGCCAAGGGCATATCCGAGATACGTAAACAGCACCGTCCAAGGGAGCGCGCCCAAAAAAGTAAAGCCCAGAAACCGCCCCACCGGCATATCGGCCACGCCGGCCGGCAGGGAGATATAGGTACGAATTCCCGGCAGCAGGCGGCCGAAGAAGACAGCACCATCGCCGTGGCGTTGGAACCAGGCGTCGGCGCGATCCATTTCGTGACGACGTAGGCCTACATAGCGGCCATAGCGTTCAACCAGTGGGCGTCCGCCATAGCGGGCAATCCAAAAACCGATGAGGGCACCTACCAGACCGCCGAGAAGGCCTGCAATCATCGCGGCGGGTAGGGACGTGCGCCCCGAATAGGCCAAATATCCCGCGTAAGGAAGAATGATTTCCGACGGCACTGGGATATAGCAACTTTCCAAGAGCATGCCAATAAATACACCGAATACGCCCAATGCCAAGATGCTTTGGGTAGCATGGGTTAACATTGCTGTGCCTCCTCATTGTGATAGAGCGCGTCCATGAAATCGTCCGGCGGAACTGGGTGGGACGCCTGATGGCGTTCACGAAAAGCGCTGAGCTGTGCCAAGGAGACCACGCCCGTGACCAGCCCCTCGCCAACCGGCTGCAACGACTCGGCCAGTACCCCCGAACTATCCGGTGTCAGCTCTTCTGGGAGATAAATGCCGGCCTTGCCCGTCAACCGCATGCCAAACAAGCGTCCGGTGGCGGCGCTGACCACCCCAACCATAGGAACGTCTTGCACGGCCGAAAAACAACCACGCCGAGCTTTCCCCACCGTGTAGCGGGATTCTGGGTCGGCAATCGGAACGGCGATAACACGGGCGCCTTTGTGGGCTAGCATGCGAAAGCTCTCAAAATAGGTGGCATCGTTGCACACCACGCCGGCCAGGCCCCAGGGCTGCATGGGGTTGGACAGCGGTCCGGTGGCGGGTACAACGCCCCAGCGGCGCTCGTCGGGCAGGGGATGCATTTTGGATTGCCTGCCAGCCATCCGTCCTTGGGCGTCCAACCACACGGTTTGATTGTAGAGGCGACCGCGCTCCAACACCAAGCCGGAACCGGCGACCGTCACCAGACCATATTTGCGCGCAAAGGCAGCCATCCACCGCACCCAAAATGTATACAGCGGGCGTGCGGTGCCCTTGAGCACTTCCGCCACCGTCGCGTCGGTCAACGTATGAGCGCCGGCTGTCTCGGGCATTATCAACCCCAGAAGGGACATCGGCAGGTATTCCGGGAATACAACCAGATGGCAGTGGGCGGCGGCGGCCGCACGAAACAGAGCCTCGACCCGTTCCGTCCACTCGTTGGGATTTTTGACGGGCTCCGCGAGCCATTGGACGGCGGCAATTTTAATGCGGTCGACGGGAACCGGGGCTGGGGCGGCCTGCTCGCTTGGCGGGGTTCCAGCCCGTGCAAGCTTAAACCCGAGATAGGCACTCAGCGACAGGCGCGCGACCATGTTCATGACCCCCACCACCGTTCTTGACGGTACAGCGGCGCACGCAGTCCCTGATGGATGGGAAAGAGGCGCCGGGCTTGAGCCAAGTCCTGGAAGTCATAGGAAATCGCATAGCCCCCGCTGACGCGGGTGGGTTGACTCCATCCTTCCTCATTCGGGTCGCTGTCGCATGGCAGGTACCAGAAAGGCTCCGGGGCGACTGTAAGGCCGAAAATCTGGTTGGCCTGGACACTTCGCCACAATGGGTCCTGGTAGGGGGTCGGGGGAGTCTTCGGGTTTTCTGCGATCAACAGATCAACCCCGGCCAGGGCAAGTGCGCGAGCTGTTTCCGGCACCCGGAGAGCGATGCTGTCAAGCCAGGCTAAATAGCGTCCATCAAAGCGCCACACGCGGCCTTGACCCAGACTTAAATCGCTCGAAGGCCACTCTTTGAGATCCCGCGTATAGCCCCATACTCCGGTATGGACACTGCCGGCCAGTAGCGGCGTTTCGGCCCATCCCGCCCAAGACCGAAGCTCCGCCTCTGTGGGTTCCTGGTGCGTGGGCCAAATGGCCAGATCATAGTGAGTCTCGGGAGGCGGCAGTTGATTGTCAACGATAATCCATAGTTTAGCCATGCTGCCATCTCCCTTCGTGAACGCGGCGTCCTTTGGCCCTGGTCCTCGATAGGGAGACGAGCGAGAAGAGAACGACCATCGGTAAAACCAGCCAGGTCCAGTCGTGATGAACCACGGGTGGTAAGGAGGCCACGCGTTGGGTAGCGACAACGGGAACGGTGCCGACCTCTGTCGAGCCCAATGAGATAGACGCCACCCCCACCTTCTGTCCGCGGGTGATGGGTTTGCCGTCCTGGGGATGAAGCGCCGTGAGGCGAACGGTGGGGTGAACCGGTTGCCCATTTGGGACATCATAGGTCAGGGATGCAGCGGCCGCAACCGAAACGTGCCGGCCGCCCACCTGGAGCGAACCCAGACGGGCATGATTCTGCACCAGGGTACGGGTCGTGAAGTGTTGGAAACCCCAGGTTAGGAGATTCTCGGCGTCAGGCCAGAGGCCGCTGGGCGTGTCATGCAGCAACACCTCGATTAAATAGAGTCCGTGGCGTTTGGCCGCTCCCACGATGGTCTCATCCGCCTCAATGGTGTAGCCAATTTTGACGCCAATGGCGCCGGGATATTGGTACAGCAGCAAATTTTGGTTGTAATAAACCCGCGGCTTGGGATCCGGCGGCAAGGTGGACTCTTTGGTCGCCACGATCTTGGCGAAAGTTGGGTTCTCCATGGCGTGGCGGGCAATGATGGCCATTCCCAGGGCGGTTACGACATGCTTCGGATCGGGGAGCCCGTCGGGATTATCAAAATGAATGCCGGGGGCGCCCCAGGCGGCTGCCTGGGCGTTCATCAGGCGAACAAACGCCGGGACCGACCCGGCTACGGTTCGCGCGACCGCGTAGGCGGCATCGTTGCCCGACACCAACATCATGGCGGTAACGACGCGCGGCATGGGCAACTTTTCCCCCGCCCGGAGGTAGGCGCTTGAGCCAATTTGATTTTGAGCCGCTTCGGAGACCACCACGGTGCGATTCCAGCCGTGGGTTATGGCCAAATACGCGGTCATAATCTTGGTGATGGATGCGGGGTAAAACTCGCCCCGGATATCGCGGCCATAAAGAATTTGGCCCGTATTGCCGTCAATCAGTATCGCTGCCTGAGCAGAAAGCGGGGGACCTTTGGGGACGGAGGCCGCCATCACAGGGGCTGAAGCTCCTAAGGGCCAGGCCAACGACAAAGCCGCCAGGGCTGAGAACAACAAGGGACGAATGCGGCGGGTCACTCTGAGTCCTCCTAAATAATAACCATATCTGCCATTTTACCAGAATCGGCGATCCCTGCCTTTGCTATAATGGGGCCAATGATGTCGGTTTATGAAATTTTTGGTCCCGTCGGACCGCGGAGAAACGAGGGAGACCGTGTCGCCCGTGGCTGTCATCAAGATTGGTTCCACCAGCTCCACACTCCTCATGGCCGAGGATCTCGCTCGGCCGATGTTGCGTCGGCAGGCGCTCATGGATCTTTTTAGTTCCCCAGGTTCGCAAGCGTTGTTGGGCGTACTGGAGGAATGGGTTACAGAAACGCATCGGATGGGGGCCCGGCTGGTAGCAGCCGGGGGCGAGGCAGTGCGGCGCAATCGGGCTCTGGAGGACGCGATTAAATGCCGGGTGAGCGGATGGTGGCCGTTAAGTGGGTCGCAGGAGGGGCGGCTGGCATGGCTAGCCGTAAAGGCGGAGCGTCCCGACACCAGCGTGGTTGTCGATGTCGGAGGCGGATCCACCGAAGTGATTGATGCGCTGAGAAGTTGCAGTGTACCCAGTGGGGCGGCCCGGCCCAAGGCGTCGATCGAATGGCCGCGCTTTTCTGGTGGGGAGAGGCCGGTATTTGTTGGGGGGACGGCGGTGGCATTGGCGCGTTGGGCTCAGCGAGACCCGTTGTCTCTCGACGACGTCCGGGCCATGCAGCAAGCAGTGAGGGACGCCGATCCACGATTAGACCCGTTAGGGGCCGTGAGACGTCGGGTGCTGCCGGGAGGATTGGCAATCCTAGAGGCGATTTGCACTGCCAATGGGTGCCATCAGTTCTCGGTAAGTGAACGCGGATTGACAGAGGGGCTCTGGCTTGCAGCCAGTCTCGGACGGGCAGGGGCTCCATGACCACCAACAGAACGATGACCCCCATGCTGGAACAGTATTTTCGACTCAAGGCGGAGCAACCGGAGGCGCTCTTGATGTTCCGCCTAGGGGACTTTTATGAGCTTTTTGATGCGGATGCGCAAGTGGCCGCCCCTCTCTTGGATTTGCAGTTGACCTCGCGGGACGGGCGCATGCCGATGTGTGGCGTGCCGCATCATGCACTTAACCAATATGCGAAGAAACTTCTCGAAAGCGGCTACATGGTCGCCATTGCGGAGCAAATGGAAGATCCGGCTCAAGCCAAGGGGCTAGTGGAGCGGCAAATCGTGCGCGTGCTTACGCCGGGTACGGTCATTCCCGATGATGACGGTCGCTCTCCCCGGCTAGCCGTTCGCTACCGTCACCGTCAGGGCTTGGTTGCGGTGATGGCGGAGCTCTCCACGGGTTCATTGCATATCGCCGAGGTCGGGTTGTCCCGGGCAGAGCGGCAGAGTCTCGCGGACCTCTGGGCTCTCTGGGCCCCGGATGAGTATTTGAGCAACGATTCAGAGGACTTCCCCGAGGTTGGCACGCGGGTGGACGAACCGCTCTATTTCCGTCGACAGGACCGGACGGAAATGGAACGTCTTTTAACGGAGCGGCTAGGGTTGGCGGGTCTCAGGCGTTGGGGACTGGAGGATCGGATTCCCGTTCAGGAAGCTCTCTTGATCCTGTGGCGCTATTTAGAGCGAATGCAGCGGCGGACTCCTGTGCATTTGACCGACGTTCGCATCCACGGGATTGGACAGCGCCTGGCATTGTCGCCACGCGCTGTCCGCCAGCTCGATTTGGTTGACGGTCCGCATTCGCTCTTGGCCCAGTTGGACTACACCATGACCCCGATGGGGGCGCGCCGGCTTGCCGAGTGGGTGCAGCATCCGTTGACCGACAAACAGGCGATCGACCAACGGCAGGCGGCGGTCAGCTGGTGGGTGGCGCACCCGCTCGAGCGGGCCGATCTCCGTGAATGGCTTAGAGGGGTGGGCGATCTTGGCCGGCGTGGAGCCCGCATGGCCATGGGCGTTGGCCGGCCCCGGGATGCGGCGGGAATTGGCCAGGCGCTTCGGGCGTTGCCTAAAATTTGCCGCCTGGTTGAGGAACAAGGGGTCTGGCAACCGCTTGAGGATGTTGTGATGCAAGACTTGGCGACGTTGGGTGAGGCGCTGGATGTGTTTTCGGAGACCGTGCCCGCCCGTTGGGAAGACGGACCCTTGATTCGCGCAGGTGTGTCGGACTCGCTCGATCGCTGCCGGTCGTTATTAGAGGACCAACGCGGTGCGCTTTTGGAACTTGAGCAGAAGGAACGCGAGCGTTCAGGTATTGGGAGCTTGCGGGTGGGGCTCCACCGTACCTTTGGATATTACTTGGAGGTGACGCGCAGTCAGGCCAAGACAGTCCCGAGCGACTGGCATCGGCGGCAAACAACGGCGCATACGGAACGGTTTACCTCGGAGGCACTGAGTGCGTTGGAGCAAGCCATTCGCGAGGCCGAGGCGTCCGTGTCCGCGGAGGAGCGCGCTTGGGCCGAGCGTATCCAGGCATCGGTCCGGGAGTTGGCAGGACCTATTAGCGTGGCGGCTTCGTGGCTGGCGGATGTCGATGCCCTGACGGCCCTGGCGGAAGCCGCTGTCAAGCATGGGTACCACTGCCCCCAGTTTTCTGACGGCCCCCTGTTGATACGCGGCCTCCGCCACCCCGTGCTGGAACGCGTGTTGAGCCACTACGTGACGAGCGATCTCCGGATGAGTTCCATCCATTGCACGCTTATCATCACGGGGCCCAACATGGGCGGCAAATCCACCTTTATGCGGGCGCTGGCCCAGAATGTTATCCTCGCGCAAATGGGCAGTTGGGTTGCTGCTGAAGAGTATCAAGCACCGTTGTTTGATGCGGTGTTGACCCGAATGGGAGCGGATGATGACCTGGTGCGGGGCCAGTCCACCTTTATGGTCGAAATGGAAGAGGTGGCCGCCATATTGCACCAGGCTACGTCGGCTAGTCTAGTGCTTTTGGATGAGTTGGGGCGAGGGACGTCCACCTATGATGGCTTGGCCATCGCCGAGGCGGTGGTGGAGCGGCTGGCGATGCCGGACGGGCCGCTTGCCCTGTTCGCTACGCATTACCATGAATTGACGCAGATGGCGGACGACATGAGTCAGGTAATGAACCTGACCGTTGAGGTCCTGGAGGGACCACAAGGCCCCGTCTTTACCCATCGGGTCATCCCCGGGCAGGCATCCCGCTCCTATGGGATTGAGGTGGCGCGGCTGGCCGGGCTGCCGGCCTCGCTGGTTCGCCGCGCCGAGCACCATTTGCGGCAGTGGGAGGGATCGATGCCCACTGTTGCGACCGAGTCGCCGCAACTGGATTTTTTCCAGCCCGACCCGTTGGCTGGACCAGTTTTGGACGCGTTGCGTGCCTTGACCCCGGACGATCTATCCCCGCGCGAGGCGTGGTTGTGGATAGCCGAGTGGCATCGGCGAATTCAAGGCCAGGAGGATTAATGAGCAAAATTCATCTGTTGGACCCCATTGTGGCCAATCAAATTGCCGCCGGTGAGGTGGTTGAACGTCCCGCCTCGGTGGTCAAGGAACTGGTGGAGAATAGTGTGGATGCGGGATCGGCGCGTATCCACGTGGAGGTCGAGTCGGGCATCGCGCGGGTTCGGGTGCGCGACGATGGCAGCGGCATCGAGCGGGAGGATTTGCCGATGGCGCTAATGCGCCATACGACCTCCAAGATTCGCCGCCTCGAAGATCTCGAAGCCGCAACCACTTTGGGATTCCGGGGAGAGGCACTGGCGGCCATATCCTCGGTGAGTGAACTGCGGCTGGCGTCCCGCCCCTCTGAAGCACCGGTCGGACATCAAATCTGGGTGCGTTACGGCGACGTGGCCCCGGTTGAGCCGGTAGCCATGGGAGTCGGCACCGAGGTGGAAGTGTCCCACATTTTTGCTCAGCACCCAGCGCGACTGAAGGGACTCAAGACGCCGGCACGCGAGTTTGGTGTCATCCAAGAAACAGTCCAACAGTTGGCCTTGTCTCAGCCGGAGATTCAATTCCATCTGATTCACGATGGCCGCACCGTTTTTCAGACGGCAGGCCGCGGGCATCGTCCCGAGGCGATTATGGCGGTGTTTGGCCGCGACGTCGCATCGCAGCTGCTGCCCATCGATTATGAGACGGAATCCGGCATCCGCATCGAGGGATTTGTGGCGCCAGCCCATATCCATCGGGCTAATCGGGTGGGCCAGGGCTTTTATGTCAATGGCCGTTGGGTGAGCCATTGGGGGCTTAGATCCGTGGTTGAGGAAGCCTTTCGACCTAACCTGCCGGACCGTCGATATCCCTATTTCTGGTTTTGGTTGACCATGCCAGCCAATGAGCTGGATCCCAATGCTCACCCCGCAAAAGCCGAGGTGCGCATCTACCGCGAGCAGGCTCTCAAAGCGGTATTATTCCGCCTCGTTCGGGATGCCTTAGTGAAGACCTCGCCCAGCCCGCGGATTGAGCCCAACGCGAGCAGCGCGGAGGCGGTGGTTGGGGCTCCGCAAAGCTGGGCGTTTGACGAATCCCTAACAGGGCCCTCAGTCCTTCACAGCCAATATCGGCAGTTGGTTCCGTTGGGACAATGGCAGGGGAAATATATTCTCGCGCAAGGCGCTGAAGGCCTCTGTCTCATCGATCAGCACGCGGCGCATGAACGCATCTACTTTGAGCGATTCCGGCGATTAGGCCAAGAGGTGCGCCTCGCACAGCCGCTCTTGGTACCCGTGGCGGAAACATTGACTGGTCAAGAGTGGGGCTGGTTTACCACGCATGAAGAGGAGATTCGTACGTGGGGATTTGAGGTGGAGCGGTTAGGCGGCAATACCGTCGCCGTTCGCGCGGTTCCCACGGCGTTCCACGATTTGGCGAGCCATCAGGGGCTGTTTCGGCTAGTGCTGGAGTTGATGGGCGGGAGTGATATGTCACTGCATCCGGTGTCGTGGGCGGAAGAGGCTCACTATGCCATGGCCGCCTGCAAGGCCGCGATTAAGGCTAATAGACCGCTCAGCTATCCGGAAATGGTGGCGTTGCTTGAGGACATGGCCCGCACGGAGGATCCTCGGGGGTGTCCGCATGGACGGCCCACCATGATTGTGTTGACGTTGGAGGAGGTCGATCGCCGCTTTGGACGGAGCGGATGAACGCATTCCTTTATTGGTGATTGCGGGGCCGACGGCGGTCGGCAAGACGGAACTTTCGCTTCGGGTGGCCGAAGCGCTGAACGGGGAGATTGTTTCCGGCGACTCTGCGGCCGTGTATCGGGGGCTCGACATCGGGTCGGCGAAGCCGTCCCGTGAGGACCGAGAACGTATCCCCCATCATTTGGTTGATGTCGTAGGTGCCGATGAGGCCTTCTCGGTCGCCGACTATCAACGCCTGGCTCAAGCAGCCGTCCAGGACATTTGGGCCCGTGGGCGACGGCCGATTGTGGTCGGCGGAACGGGGCTCTGGATTCGGGCTTTGGTGCGACACTTCAACCTGCCCCAAGACGCGGGTGAGACCGCCCTGCGCCAACAATTAACAGCCATTGGCGAGCGCGATGGTTTTGAAAGTCTGCGTCGGCAATTACGCGTCGTTGATCCTGAGAGTTATCGGGCCATTCAACCCAATGATCATCGACGTATTGTGAGGGCGTTGGAGGTGTTTCAGACGACAGGGCGTCGCTTGGTGCGTGCGGCTCCCCAACACTCCCCTTATAACACCTGCTATTGGGTTTTGACCCGCTCTGTTTCTGACCTGCGTCAACGCATCCAGGATCGCGTCGAAGCCATGTTGGCTAAGGGGCTGGTCGATGAAGTGATTCACCTTCTCCAACAAGGTGTAAGTCCCCAGTCGCAGTCCTTGTCCGCCATCGGATACAAAGAAACGCTTGACTGGTACTACGGCCGCCTGACGGCTGACGAGCGTGATCGATTGATTGTGCGTCATACCCAGCTGTTTGCCAAACGTCAGCTGACCTGGTTTCGATCGGAAAAGGACGCCCGCTGGCTGGACTTAAGCGCGTGGCCGCTGGACCGCGCTGTTGAAAAAATATTGGAGGTCTACCGGCAAAACACCTGATTGCCGATGACGGCCGCGACCGGCTGACCTTCGAGCCAATTATCATTTGTCATGGATGGATTATAGAAGTAGAGCGCCCCATCCGTCGGATCCCACCCCGAGGCTGCCGCCCTGGCCGCTGCGAGCGCCTGTTTCGATGGTGCCTGCCAAAACGTTCCGTTGGCAACCGTTTCGAATTGCCCGGGCTGAAACAAGACGCCGTCCAATGTTTTCGGATACCCTGGGGTTTTGAGACGGTTCAACGCGACCGCTGCGACGGCCACCTGCCCCAAAAAGGGTTGATTGCCGGCTTCCGCCTGCACCAAATGCGCCAGCATTAAAATGTCCTCCGGGCTTAAGTTGGCCGCCAGCGACACCCCGCCGCGATTATTCAAGGCGGGCGCCGCGCGCATCTCGGGGGCACTGAACTCCGCCTTGGGAATGCGGCCGGTGTACGGGATAAGTAGTGTTTGGCCCGGTTGAAGCTTATCCCGGGTCAGCCGGTTTTCGTGCCATAACAACACTAGTGGTACGTTGAATGCGCGCGCTACCGCGGCCAGAGTGTCGCCCGGCTTCACATGGTACACCTCGGGAATGACGAGATAGGAGCCGGCCTCAATGTCCGGATTAGACAGGTGGTTGGCCACTTCCAGGGAAGCCACCGAGACATGAAAGCGTTGCGCGAGACTCCAGAGTGTATCGCCCCAGGCAATGTGGTAGATGCGGCCTGCGGGTGGAGGTGACGGAGCCCGCTTTAAGGTGATACGAACGCGCCGGGCGATGGTCCATTGCTCCAGGGCTGGAGGGGGGCTTGTCCGAACGGTTTCCACATTTGTTTCCGGGGGAGGGGGTGAATCGGAAGTCTGGGGCATTCGCGGGGTCGCGTGAGTCATCGTGAGGCCTAAAATGGCAGCGCCAACGGCCGTGACAACGGGTTCCATCCAACGGGAGCGGGCGCGGCGCGAAATACTCGGCAGAACAGACATGGACACACTCCTCTCGGGTTTGTCCTATGGTTATTCGACATAATGGCAGAATTGGCCTGCTAAAAATTGGCAAATCCGAAAAAGAGTTTTGATGGCTTAGCGGGACAGATTTTCCCTTCCCATTCGCATAGTGTTATGTGAGCGAGGAGGGGATACGGTGTCTGAGGTTGTTTCGCCCGAATTGAATCCAGGGTCGGAGGAAGAGGTTTTTCACTGGATTGAAGCGGGCCGTTTGGCGCCTGACCGGGCGGTGCAGCTGTTGGCCCGCTTTCAGTCCGCTCCCGGCACATTGCCAGCGACCGTTCGTCGCGAGCGTCAAGAACCCGATCGGGAAACACCTGACGAAGTGCTGGCGGATTTGGATCGCTTAGTCGGGCTGCAGGAAATAAAGCGTGTGGTCCACGACATTCGTGCCTTTGTTGAAATTCAAAGGCTGCGCATCGAGGTTGGCCTTACCCGCAATCATCAGTCGTTTCACATGGTGTTTTCTGGGGCTCCCGGGACCGGCAAAACAACCGTAGCCCGGATGGTGGGGCGCCTCTTTAAGTCGCTCGAGGTGTTGTCCAAGGGACACTTAGTGGAGGTGGAGCGGGCCGACTTGGTCGGCGAATACATTGGACATACCGCCCAGAAAACCCGCGACGTGATTAAGCGGGCAATGGGAGGCGTCTTGTTCGTCGATGAGGCCTATAGTCTCGCACGCGGAGGCGAGAAGGACTTCGGCAAAGAGGCCATCGACACCCTGGTGGCGGGGATGGAAAATTACCGCGACGATCTCCTTGTCATATTAGCGGGATATCCAGATGAGATGGCCTGGTTCATGGGCAGCAACCCGGGGCTTTTATCGCGTTTTCCTATTCGGCTGGCCTTTCCTGACTACAACGCGGAAGATTTGGTTCGCATTGCCCGGCGCATGGTGCAAGAACGAGACTATCGATTGTCCCAAGATGCCGAGGCGGGGCTTCTTCGCCTACTTTCCGACAATGAGGGTTATTGGCATAAAAATGCGGGGAACGCCCGCATGGTGCGAAACCTTCTGGAGCACGCCATTCGCCGTCAGGCGGTGCGGCTCAATGCCCGGCGCACGCCGTTGACGCGACACGACTTGATGCATCTTTGTTGGCAGGACTTTGAGGGAGGTCTGTCTTAGTGGAGCTCTGCGTCATTGGCAAGCCCAACGTAGGAAAGACGCTCCTGTTAATTAACTTTGCCGCCTATTTAGGCCTTCGGGAGATTCATCTTGAGGTGGAGGATGAGGGCGGGGCGCAGCGCGTGCAGCGATTGGGGTTGGATCGGGCCCGTCGCGATTTAGTGTCGTTGTATGCCCCCAAAACTACCCGCGTGCAGTGCCTTCACCTGGAACTGCCGCTTGGGCGTCAACGGCCCGAAATTACCGCGGTTGATACGCCGGGCATACCCGAAGGCATTGCCGATGATCCCGATCGCCGTCATCAGGTGGCCCTGGCCATTGAACGGGCAATGCGGGCGGAATTGGTTGTTCACGTGTTGGATGCCGGAGCGGCTGGCACCCGACGGCCCGAAGCGCCAGGGTTGTTTGATGCCGCTCTGGTGGAATGGGGCCGGACCCGGCCCGGCTATTTACTGGTCGCCAATAAGATGGATAAGCCGGGAAGCCAAGATGGTTTGCGTCTCATTAAGGAGCGATTCCGCGGCGGCGCCTTAATTCCGGCCTCGGCCATTACCCGCCGGGGATTTCGCGATTTGAAAGGCTGGACCCAGCGCATGTTGGTGTAATTGCCCGCCAGTTTCGCGATCGTGTATGATCGCGAAGATAAAGGGAGGGCTTCACACGAACGACAAACGCTGGACGCCGATCGAACAAGAGTGGCGCGGGATTGAGAACGTGATACAACAGAACACCTATCGAGTGGTGGAGGCCTTTCGCACCAGCGGTCTCAGTACTCCTGATCTCATGGGAACCACGGGCTATGGGTACGACGATCGAGGACGGGCCTTGTTGGACGGTATCGTGGCCCGTATTTTTGGCACCGAGGCCGGGTTAATTCGTCCGCAGTGGGCTTCGGGTACGCACGCCCTGGCCACGGCCCTGAAGGCGGTCACGCATCCGGGAGGCCGCTTGGTAATGGTTAGCGGCATCCCCTATGACACGTTGGGCCCCACCTTAAAGAAATTAGCGGAGCAGGGGGTGAGACTGGACATCACGGCGCTTGAGGAGGCCGGCGGTTTAAAGCCTGGGGACGTGGTCTATGTTCAGCGGTCGCGGGGATATAGCGGGCGGCCGTCTTGGGGAAGGGACGCGATTGTTGAGGCTGCTGAATATGCCCACCAATTTGGCGCATTGTTGGTCGTAGACAATTGTTATGGGGAGTTTACCCGTCCCGAAGAGCCCGGCCACTGGGGAGCGGATTTAGTGATTGGGAGTCTCATGAAAAACCCTGGCGGCACCCTGGCGCCCACGGGAGCGTATGCGGCGGGGCGGAGCTCGGTCATCGAGCAGGTGGCGGAGGAATTGTTCGCGCCTGGTATTGGCGGGGAGGTTGGCGCCACGGCTCCTTATCTTCGTCTTATGGCCCAGGGCCTCTTTTTAGCGCCTCAACTAGTGGGCGAGGCTCTTATGGGTGGGGTCTACGCCAGCTGGCGGGCTGCGTCCCTCGGGATTCCGGCCGATCCTCCTTGGGCTGCCGAGGAGCGCAACGATATTGTGGTGGCTCTCGAATTGGGGTCCCCCGACCGGGTGGTAGCCTTCTGCCAGGCCATTCAGGCGTGGTCGCCAGTTGATGCCCAGGCAAAACCCGAGCCATGGCAGATGCCAGGCTATGATCATCCGGTGATCATGGCAGCGGGTGGATTTGTCTCCGGTGGTTCGCTGGAGTTGTCGGCCGATGCGCCGATTCGCCCGCCCTATCGCGTTTACTTGCAGGGCGGCGTCAATCGTTGGCACACGATGCTGGCAGTCGATTCAGCGTTCCAGTCCATCGGATTCTAGAGCGAGCGTACCAACCCGATTACGCGCCCGATCACCCGGATGTCCGGCGCGATGATGGGCTCGTAGCGGGGATTGGCGGGTAATAGACGAATACGCCCTCCACGACGCTCCAAGTATTTGACAGTGGATTCTTCACCGATGAGGGCAATGACGATTTGTCCGTTGTCGGCGGTGTCTGTCGACTCAACCGCGACTAAGTCTCCGTCATAGATTCCGGCTTCAATCATTGAGTCGCCTCGAACCCGGAGAAAATAATCGGGTACCCGGGAAAAAAGGCGAGGGGATAGGCGGAATCGTTCTTCCTGATTTTCGACCGCCAGAATTGGTTGGCCGGCCGTGATACGACCGACTAAGGGTGCTTCGATGGCCGAGGGGCGGTCTTCGATGCGCCAAGCGCGCCGTTTGGCAGGTGGATGGGTAATTTTTCCGCTGGATTCCAACGCCTTGAGATAGCGAAAAACGCTGGCGGTGGACTTAAGTCCCACGGCGGCCCCGATTTCTCGTACTGACGGCGGGAAGCCGTTTTGGTCAATGAAGGATTGAATGAACGTTAGGATATCGGACTGGCGGTCAACACCGCGCTGCTTAGGCATGAGAACCCCCGTTTTTGTGGGATATTATACCATGGGAAGGATTGTTGGTGAACATTTATGCGATTCGCGATGCGCAGCGCGCTTGCCCTCATAGGACTAGGGTTGGCTTTGGGTGCCGAACAAGGCATTCCCCATGCCTCAAGCAGTTTTGCGCTGATGTGGGCGCTCATCGCAATTTTTGGCTTTGCCCTTTCGGGTTATGTCTTGCGTCTACCGGTCGTGAGCGGGGTGGCTGGCGGTCTCCTCACCTTTGCCGCGACAGCCGCCATGGGACGCATTCATCCACTTGGGGTCATATTCACGGCACTTGTGTCCGCGCTTGTCGGGCTGTGGGCTCGCCAACGGTTGGAATGGCCACTTCGTCCAGTGGATGCGCTGTTTGGGATTGCCCTACTGGTCATGGTCTCCCTGACTTTGTCGTCGTTAATCGGTTTGCGGCTTGAGCGGCCTTCAACGAACACGGTGGGCGATTTGGTTGTGCTGTATCTCTCCACTCCTCCTTGGGAATGGGGCGTGGTTCTCACAGCCTTGCTGCAGGCCCGTTATTTGGGCGTGTTTGTGCGAACCCGCTATCGATTCAGCTGGCGCTACGTCGGTGCCGGCTTTGTAACCGGGGTGGGTCTCATTGTGCTCACAGCCCTCTTGGTAGCTGTTGAAAGTCGGGGCTTTCACATTCGGGTCATCGCCAACAACCCGTTCGTGACCACGCCGGGGCTGACACGGGGTGGGTGGGGACCAGCCATCGCCATCGCCCTCGGGGTCATTGTGCTGGCGCCCTTGGCCGAGGAAGCGCTTTTTCGAGGAATCTTGTTCGGGTCTTTGAGCCAAGCTTGGGGCTACGCGCTTGGCACCATCGTCTCCGCCGTAGTCTTTGGGCTGGCCCATCTCAACGCCACGCTTTTTTTGCCCTTGGCGTTGGCCGGTTTGGCGCTGAATGCCTTGTACCGTTCCACGGATTCACTGGTGGCGTCGACCACTGCCCACATGACGCTGAATGCGATCTCCGTGCTGAGCGCCCTGGGGGTTCTCCGCTAGATGCTCGCGGGCGTCTTCAACTATGTCGGCGCCTACTGAGAGCCCAGTTGTCTCTCCCATGGCCAAAAGGGCGGCAGTTAATCTTCGGGCATGGGGGCTTTTGGCAAAAATTGGCCGCTGGGGTGGTTTTTGATTATGTTGGCGTCGTGTACGCATTGTCTCCCTCCGACAATAACTTTTTCCCAAAGTTAGGCTTGTATTCGGGAGGGATCTCTTTTCATACAAAATTTGTCGTGGTAAAATAATGCTTGATGCAGGTATTCGGAAGGAGAGGACAGGATGGACTTTTCGCTCACTCCCGAGCTGGAAGAATTGCGCGAATGGGCGCACGGGTTCGCAGAAAAAGAGATTCGACCGGTCGCGCAGGAATACGACGAGCGTGAAGAAATGCCGTGGGAAGTCCTGCAGAAGGCAGCCAAAATCGGACTTTTGGCCTATGCCATTCCCGAAGAATACGGGGGCAGCGGGGTGTCTAGCCTCATGGCCAGTCTGGTGATTTCCGAAGAGCTGTTCTGGGGTTGCGCCGGCATCGCCACGGCCATGGGCGGCATTGGATTGGCCAGTCTGCCGATTCTAGAGATGGGCAGCGACGAACAGAAGAAGAAGTGGCTGCCACTATTTACTGATCCGGACCATGTGCGTCTTGGGGCCATGTGCCTCACTGAGCCCAATGCGGGGTCCGACGTCGTCAATATGTCGACCCGAGCGGTGAAAGATGGTGACAGCTATGTCATCAACGGAACTAAGACGTTCATCACCAACGGCGGCATTGCCGACGTTTACGTGGTATTTGCGAAAACCGATCCTGAGGCGGGCTATGCCGGTGTGTCGGCGTTCATTGTCGACGGCAAGACTCCTGGCCTTAGCGGCGGCAAAAAGTTCAAGAAGCTCGGATTGCGTGCCAGCCACACCGCCGAAGTCCATTTTGACAACGTCCGCGTGCCGGAGGAAAATCGGTTGGGTCCGGAGGGCATGGCGTTTCTTGGCGCCATGAAGATGTTAGAGCATTCTCGACCGACGGTCGCTATCGCCGGCGTCGGGGTGGCGCGCGCCGCATATGAGTATGCCCTGGGATACGCCAAGGAGCGGGTGCAGTTCAATAAGCCCATCATTGCGAATCAGGGGATTTCCTTCCCGTTGGCGGAAATGCGCACCAAAATTGACGCTGGCCGCCTGTTAGCGTATCGTGCTGCTTGGCTTGCCGATCACCAGCAGTCGTGCAACTTGGAAGGTTCCATGGCCAAAGCCTTCTGCGGCGACATGGCCATGGAAGTGACCACCCAGGCTGTTCAGACATTAGGTGGATACGGCTATATGCGTGACTTCCCGGTCGAAAAATGGTTCCGCGATGCCAAGATTATGTCCATCTATGAAGGCACCAGCCAAATTCAAAAACGGGTCATGGCCCGGTTGCTTTAGGCCCACCAGAGAGAAAGGGAGGATGTTTCATGACGACGGCAGAGGTATTTAGCGAACTCAAGACGCGGTTGGAAGCCAAGGGTGCGCAGCAACTGGCCAATTCACGCGGCGTGTATCAGTTCAACCTGACAGGAAACGACGCCGCCAGCTACTATGTTTCGGTGAGTGACCAGGGAGCGGAGGTCACCGAAGGTCAAGCGGCCAACGCCGGGGTCACCATTACCATGACAGCCGACGACTTCAAAGCCTTGGCCCAAGGAAGCCTAAACCCGATGAGCGCTTTCATGAGCGGAAAACTGTCGGTGGCCGGCGACATGAGCATGGCGTTGAAGCTTCAGACTCTCATTTCCTAACATCCTATTTCAGGGAGGCGGGGCGTCCCCGCCTCCTTTGACGTCAAGGAGGGCGTTGTGATGCGGGAAGCCTATATTGTAGACGGTGTGCGCACGCCGTTTGGACGGCGGAACGGTGGACTCTCGCGTGTGCGTCCGGACGATTTAGCCGCGCATACATTGAAGGCGTTGGTGGCCAAAACGGGAATCGAAAGCGGCGCCGTTGAGGACGTACGGATGGGCTGTGTTACCGAAGTTGGAGAGCAAGGATTTAACATTGGGCGGTTGGCACCCTTGATCGCCGGATTTCCTGTGGAGGTCCCGGGCATGAGCATTAACCGCATGTGCGCATCAAGTTTGGAGGCGGTTAACCAGGCTGCCCAAGCCATTCGGGCAGATGTTCACGACCTGGTAATTGCAGCGGGTGTCGAATCGATGTCACGGGTACCCATGGGGTCGGATGGATCGACGTTCAGCGACGAATTGCTGCGTCGGTATAACATTGTACCCCAGGGGATGTCGGCGGAAATGATTGCCGAACAGTGGAATCTGAGTCGGGAATCTTTGGATCAATACTCGTACCAGAGCCATCAGCGCGCCTTAAAGGCCATCGAGAGCGGCCGGCTGGCGCAAGAAGTGATTGCGGTAGACACGGTGGACGCCGAGGGGAATCCTGTCACCATTCGTCAAGATGAAGGGCCCCGGGCGGACACTTCGCTGGAAAAGATGGGTTCCCTGCGGCCGGTGTTCAAGCCAGATGGGCGGGTAACAGCCGCTAACTCCAGTCAGATTACAGATGGCAGCGCAGCCTTGCTTCTGGCCTCGGACGAGGGATTAAAGCGCCACGGCCTCAAGCCTCGGGCTCGGGTGGTGGCCATGTCGGTGGTCGGGGTAGACCCGGTGATTATGTTGACGGGTCCCATCCCTGCCACGGCAAAAGTATTGGAGCGGGCGGGCTTGCGCTTCGACGATATGGACGTCATCGAGATTAACGAAGCCTTCGCCTCTGTAGTCCTCGCCTGGGGCGAGGAATATCATCCCGACTGGGAGCGGGTGAATCCCAATGGCGGTGCTATCGCCTTGGGCCACCCGTTGGGTGCCTCCGGCGGTCGACTGGTACTGACCGCGCTTCATGAGTTGGAACGCCGTCAGGGACGCTATGCGCTTATTACCATGTGCATAGGCTGGGGAATGGCGGTCGCCACCATTATCGAGCGGGTATAAAAATACTGACTCTCTCGTCAACAAGCCACGGGGGGCTGCTTGCCCCCCGTGGCTTGTTACCTGATTCACCTTGAAAAGACGCCTGTTTCGTTCCCGCAGATGAGAGAGCTACGGTTTGGTCTGTAGGGTAGCCGGGCGCGCCAGCAACGCCTTTGTCCCGCTTTTCGCCTTGAGCGCCGTTTTGACAGCTGCCGCGAACTGGTGGGGGGGCTCATACACAATCCACCAGCCTGACGGATAGCTGGCCGTGATCTGTTGATTGCCAATACTCCCTAACGGTGATGGCGCTTGACCGCTGCCGTCCAGTCCGGGGGGCGGATTGATGACCAGCCAGACTTTGGACTGACCAACCCATTGATAGATGCTGCCGCCGGGCGCGCCGTAGAGAAGGTCCCCGTTGGGGCTGGCGGCCAACTGGCCGAGACCCTCCGCGTTTGACGTTGCCGGCACCGGCACAATGGACCACTGGCCCGTCGATTGCGCGTAGTACACAATCGTGGGTCCGTTGGCGTTAATGAGAGCGGCAATATCCCCGTTCGCCGTCATCACCATGGTCGTCGGTGCCGCGCCGATTGCAGGGAAATGGGGCACCTCTTGCCAGCTTTGACCACCGTTCTGAGATTCAAGCACCGGCCCCACGCCATCCCCACTGATGGGGATCAGTGCCACCGCCATAACATTGGGATTGGCGGGGTCTAGAGCAAATGATTCAACCTGCCACTTCTTGATATTTAAGTTGAGCACTGAATTCCATTGTCTGCCATTCGCGCTCCATGCCAAGGTGCCGTTGAGTATCGCCCAAAAGCGATCCTTCATCGCAATCAGATTGGAGACGGTCTGTGCGCCGAGACCCCAGCCGACCCAGGTCCTCCCGCCGTTGTGGGTGATGAAGCCGTCGCTTAATCCGGAGGGCTTCTCCTCAGTCAAAAGCGCCTGGTCGGGTGACGAGGGCAAGGCGGCAATGCTATCCACCGTATTGGGGCGGGGGTTGGCGGGTGAGGTCACCCAGTCTTGAAGCTGACTTCCCGTAATGTCCGCCCAGAGATTGTTATGGGTGACATAGGTGTGGTTGCCCGCCACCGATGCCGTGTTAATGCCTACATTGTCTTGCTGCAACCATTCCCCTTGAATGGGGGTGGCGGGAGAGGGCGAAGCCACGGCAGTGCCGTCTTCCATGGATGATCCGGTAAAGCTGTAGGTCGGGGTTCCCTGATTGAACAGCATGCCGCCCATCAGCTTCATCTTGTTGTTCAACAGCAGCGATAGGGTATCGCCACGGCTGCCGTTAATGGAAAAACTCCCGGTCAGGGTTAAGTCGTGGCCGGTAGGATTGGCCACCGGGTACGTGCCGTACACCGGCATCATGCTACTGACACTAAACGCACCGTGGCTAATTTGGCTCACGTTATGACTCAGCCCGGAAGGAAGGTGGACTGAGGACAAATTCAGGTTCGAAACCGCTCCATGGCCCTCCGGCAGACGGACCGTCAGTGGCAACGCCAACATTCCCGCTGCGGCAACACCTACACTCGCAAGTGCAATCCGTTTGACGCGCGAGCGCCGCCGAGCTGCCCGATATTTAGGGTGCCACGCAGGCTGATAATAGAGCCCCAGCTTCTCTCCTAAGGCCTCATCGAGCAGTTGGCCCAAATCTTGGTCCAGATCACGACTCATAAGCTCTCTCCTTCCAAACCGGTTCAAGCATCGGCTTGAGGTGTTGGCGGGCCCGGTACAGCCGGGTCTTGACGACTTGCTCACTGACGCCGAGCGCTTGGGCGGTCTCCTTGAGACTTCGGTCCATGTAATAAAACAAAAGAATACATTGGCGCTCTGGCGCGTTCAGTTTCATGACGGCCTCAAGGACTAAGGCGCTGTCCGTTAAGAGCGGGGTGTCGTCAACCTCGCCTTGCGTGACCTCAATCAAATCGGTTGGATCTTCGGGGTGGCGCTTCAAATGGCGCATGCGGTCCCGGCATAAATTGGTGACGGTATGAAACAGCAATGCGGGGGACAAGGTTTCCGCCCCGCGGCGCCCAGCATGACGCCACATACGGATAAACGCCTCTTGGGCTACATCCTCGGCGTCAGGCCGGGAGTGCAGCGTCACATAAGCGTAGCGAACCGCCTTATCGCCAAATTGATCCATAAAATCGTCGAAAACTTTTTGATCATGCGCGTTCGTCGTCAAAACCTCCTATGAGGCATCCTCTATACTAACGCCAACGGATGATGGGAGGTTACAGCCCCACGCCAAGCTGTCCCAAACCAATTGCAACGCCAATCGCACCAAACAACAGGGCGGCTCCGCGTTCAATCCAACTGCCGGGAATGTATCGAAGAATGACCCGCCCGAAGCCAATCACGGTGGCGTTAGCGGACAACAGCGCGACGGCCGCCATGACGCCGATGGCCAGCGACTGTTGGGGGTGATGGGCGGAAAAGGCGATGGTGGCCATTTGGGTTAGATCGAGGAATTCGGCCGCGAAGACAAATAAAAAGATGCGCCCCACCGTAGAGCCACGGCCCTTGACCGTCTGGTCTTCGGGCGCCTCGTCAGGTTTTCCTGCCGATCGCCACAACCAGACGGCAAAGGCCAAAAATAAGAGCGTTTCAATCCAGTTGAGTAGATTGCGGGGAACCAACGCCAACAAGCGCCCGGCACCGACGGCAATGACGGTTTGAGCAACTAAAGCTAGTCCAGCGCCCATCCATACCCAAAGAGGGTTGTGGCGCCGCAGAAGGGCGAGCGTCGCCAGCGAGGTCTTATCCGGCAATTCCGCTAAATAGAGACTGGCAAACATCAGGGTCCAGGTCACAGGCTTGCCTCCGATTCTCCCTTTTAAGGCTAGTCCAGGGAGCCTCGTAATGCAACCATGATCGCAGCAGAGCTATTTGCCCAGCACATAAACGGTAACCGGTTGAATACCAAAGTTGGAGATGGTCTGGGCGTTGTCGTTCATGAAGATGTCGATACGCATCCCTTGAATGGCACCGCCGGTATCCATAGCGTGACCTAAGAAGCCTCCTGTGGGCAGGTTTGCATCGTGATATCCGGCTACATAAACGCTTGACCTAAGGGGAATCACACTAGGGTCAACCGCAATCATTCCAGGTTGCAAAGGCTGACCAAATGCGTCCGTGGGACCATAGGGATAGTTGTCTTGTAAGCTCGGTCCATAGGCCGTCGCAATCATGTGGTAGACATGGAGAATAGGCCGGCCGTCAATCGTTTTGGCGTTCGCTGCGGGTACTGCCTGGCTGGCCGACACGACCTGGTTCGAAACCGGGGGCGTAATCCCGTAGCCGGCAAGAAGGTCCTGCCAGGTGGCTCCATTGGCGATTCCCGTGACGGGAAGATGGTGAAGCTGCTGAAAGTGCTTAACTCCCGTCTCGGTCTTAGGGCCAAAAACGCCATCGACGGGTCCTGCCACCACGCCCAAACCGTTCAGGTCCGCCTGCAGGGTCATCACCCAATGCCCCCGGTCGCCGTATTGCAGGCGCTGTTGCAGGGCAGGATGCTGGGCTGCGATGGTGGTCGTGCTGACAACTCCGGTCGTGCTCTTGGTGGCCGCCCACGAGGGGGCCGAGATGCCCAGGGTTGACAGCATGGCTGCGCCGATAAGAGCGCCTTTTATCATCATGATAAACCCTCCTTGTATGCCTCCGGAGTTCACTCACACGGACGGGGATCGTCTCTTGTCCAAGCTGACAGAGAATCCGGTTCCCCGGTTCACATGTGAAATGAGGCGTTGTCCGCACCTAGTTTAAAGAGGGTTGCAATGCGTGTCAGTTGGTGCGCTCCTCCGTAAGCCAGACTGGCGCAGGACGTTCTACGGGCTCCGTCGGATTCCGCCCGAGAGCGCATTGCAGCACCCTTAACCCAGACGTTGGCCGATGCGGTCGCAAATGGGTCTCTTAACTTTTTTGGGAAAAATGTTGGAAAATGGCGCTCTGTGCACTCGCGCGGCTTGGCAGGGTATCATCGACTTCGGCTTGCTATGGAAAATTGAGCTGTTTTTTCACCAAAAAATTGGTATCCGCAAGCAGGTCGCGGAGGCGTTGTTTTTCCCCAGTCGTTGGGATTTCTGGTATGATAGGAATGAACACCGCATGACCGAAAGAGCTGTGCCTGGTGCGGTTTTCCCGAAGTCAAGACCGACCGCGCGGCCCGTTCCGGATGCGTCTTTTGATGTGTAATTGCGAAGAACCATCTGGTGCTTCGGACGGGAGGGAATCATGTTGCCACAACATACGGAACCGAAAAGTGTGCTTGACCTTTTTGCGGGTCCCAATATTGGTTATGTTGTTGAAGCGTACGAACAGTATCAAAGGGACCCGGAGTCTTTCGATCCCGCGACCCGCGAGATTTTAAGCCAGTTGTCACCAGCCGCTATCGCCGCGCTTTCCCAAGGTCAGCCAGCTCTATCCGCGACGGCAGCCTTGCCCGAGATTCCTCTGGAAAAATTGGTCAAGGCCGTTCAATTGTCCCGAAATATCCGGGAATATGGCCACTTGCAGGCGTCTTTTGACCCGCTCGGGGTATCGCCCCGAACGGTGGTGGATGACCCCGAGGTAATGGGCATCAGCGACGAGGATTTGCGGCGTATGCCAAGTACCGTGGTGTGGCCAAACGGGCTTCGAACCACGCCTAACGCCTTAGATGCAATTAACCTCATGCGGCAATTCTACTCGGGCCCGCTGGGCTATGATTTCAGCCACGTCCATAACATTGAGGAGCGCGATTGGCTGCGTCGCCAAGTGGAAGGTCCGGAGCGGGAGCAACCGCTCACGCGGGACGAGAAGCGGGCGGTGCTGAAGCGCTTGACCGAGGTAGAAGCCTTCGAGCGATTCTTGCACACAGCTTTCCCTGGCCAAAAGCGATTCTCAATTGAAGGAACGGACGTTCTCGTGCCCATGTTGGACGTGTTAGTCGCGGATGGAGTCAAAGCCGGGGCGCACGAAGTCGTTATCGGGATGGCGCACCGCGGTCGTCTGAATGTGCTAGCCCATGTCCTGGGCAAGCCGTACCTCAAAATTTTTTCTGAGTTTCATACCACCGTCAACAAGGAGCTGGTGCCCTCGGAAGGCTCTATGGGCATCAACGCAGGGTGGACGGGCGACGTAAAGTATCATTTGGGTGCCCATAAGTTGGTCCGCGATGGCGAGGCTGCTGGGGTCCGCATCACCTTGGCCAACAACCCTAGTCATCTGGAGTTTGTCAATCCGGTCATCCAGGGCATCACGCGCGCCGCGCAAGAAGACGTGGATCAGCCGGGTGCACCACGGCAGGACGTAGACCGGGCATTGTCCATCGCCATCCACGGGGATGCCGCCTTCCCAGGAGAAGGTGTGGTCGCTGAGACGCTCAATCTATCCCGCTTACGCGGCTATCAAACAGGCGGCACGGTACACATCATCATGAACAACGGGCTGGGATTCACCACCGAGCCCAATGACGGCCGCTCTACGCTCTATGCCAGCGATTTGGCTAAGGGCTTTGAAATTCCCGTTGTGCACGTCAACGCCGATGATCCGGAAGCCTGTCTGAAAGCAGCCCGGCTCGCATTCCTATACCGCCAAAAGTTCCATAAGGACTTTTTGATTGACTTGGTAGGATATCGGCGTTGGGGCCACAACGAAGGCGACGAGCCTATGTATACGCAACCGTTGCTGTACCAAAAGATTTCCCAGCATCCGACCGTGCGGGCGCTCTTCGCCGAGCGATTGGTGGAAGCGGGAGTAGTCGACGCCCAGGAAGCCCAGCACTGGCTTGAGGCGGTCCAAGCCGACTTGAAGCGGGCCAAAGACGAGCTCGGCGATACGGCCGCACCGGACGAGCCGGAAGCGAGTTCCTGGAGTGATGCCTTGGTTGCGCTTGCCGAGAGCACAGAGGTCTCGGAGCAGAAGTTGGCCGATTTGGCCCAGGAGTTGCATCAACTGCCCGAGGGATTTCATCCCAATCCCAAGTTGGAGCGGCAATTGAAGCGGCGCTTGGAGAATCTTCGCCAACCGGGTGGGATCGACTGGGGATTCGCGGAGAGCTTGGCGTTCGCATCGGTCCTGGCGGATGGGACGGCCATCCGGCTTACGGGTCAGGATTCGGAACGCGGAACCTTCAGTCACCGGCACGCGGTTTTGCATGACGTGAACAACGGACAGACGTACGTGCCCTTGCAACATCTGCGGAGCGCCAGAGCGTCGTTTGCGATCTACAATAGTCCCTTGTCAGAGACCGCCGTGATGGGCTTTGAGTACGGCTACAGTGTGGAGTCACCGCGGATGCTGACGTTATGGGAGGCCCAATTCGGCGACTTTGCCAACGCGGGTCAGGTGATTATTGATCAGTTCGTGGCTGCTGCGCGATCGAAGTGGAAGGAACAATCCGGACTGGTACTGCTCCTACCGCACGGCTACGAGGGCCAAGGACCCGAACATTCCAGCGCTCGTCTGGAACGGTATTTGCAGCTTGCCGGAGACAATAACCTGCGCGTCGTGAACTGCACCACGGCGGCTCAATACTTCCATCTTTTGCGGCAACAGGCCAATTTGGTGCACCGTGACCCCCGGCCGCTGGTGGTCATGACGCCGAAGAGTCTTTTGCGCCATCCGTTAGCAGCTTCATCGTTGGCCGATCTAGCGGAGGGCCGCTTCCGACCCGTTATCGACGACCAGACGGCGCCGAGCGACGGGGTGAGGCGGCTCATTATGCTGTCCGGCAAGGTGGTCGTCGATTTGAAAGCGGCCATGGAGTCCGAGCCGCACGACCACGTGAGCGTTGTCCGGATCGAGCAATTATACCCGTTCCCACAGTCGGAACTGGCGGCCGTACTAGCACGCTACCCGCACATTGAAGAGGTGGTGTGGCTGCAAGAGGAACCTCAAAACATGGGGGCTTGGCGCTACATCCAGTCGCGCCTGGCCAAAGAACTGCCCGAAGGGGTCGTGCTTCGCTATGTGGGACGGCCTGAGCGAGCGGCCACCGCGGAAGGGTTTCCGGAGATGCACAACGAGGAACAAACCCGGATTACACGCGAGGCATTGAAGCCAATGGGAGTATCTACACGGGGAGGGCAACAATAAGTGGCTGAATTGAAGGTGCCGGAACTCGGCGAGTCAGTAGTGGAAGCAACAGTGGGCCGGTGGTTGAAGCAGGCGGGTGAGGCGGTCAAAGCCGGCGAAGCGGTGGTTGAACTGGAGACGGACAAGGTTAATTTAGAAGTCGCGGCCGAAGAGGATGGCGTGTTAAAGGAAATTGTGGCGCCGGAGGGTGCCAACGTGGCAGTCGGGGCGGCTCTGGCGGTTATCGAAGCCGGTTCCGCCCCCACCGAGCCCCCAGCATCACAGGCCCCGAAAGAAGAGAGCACGCCAGCGATGGCTTCGGAAGACAGCGCAGCCAGCAGGGCCACGCCAGAAGTGCGTCGCCTAGCCCGGGAGGAGGGCGTCGACATCAACGCCGTTCAGGGTAGTGGTCCTCGGGGACGGGTTCTTCGTGACGACGTTCTAAAGGCCAAGCCCGAGCCGGCACCCAGTGTGCCGACGCCAACCACGGCACCGTCCGTGCCCAGCGTGGTGGCGACGCCGGATGAGAGCGGCCGTGAAGAGCGGGTACCGATGTCCGCTCGCCGACAGACGATTGCTCGGCGGCTGGTGGAGGCTCAACACACCGCGGCGATGTTAACCACCTTCAATGAAATTGATATGACCAACGTTTTGGCCGTGCGAGCGCGGCGCAAGGAGGCCTTTCGTGATCGCTATGGAGTCGGTTTAGGTTTCATGTCGTTTTTCACCAAGGCCGCCGTTGGAGCGTTAAAGAAGTTTCCGCGCCTTAATGCAGAAATCCGCGGCACGGACATGATCCTTAAGCACTACTACGACATTGGCATCGCTGTGTCCACAGATACTGGACTTGTCGTGCCTGTGGTCCGCGACGCCGATCGGTTAACCTTCGCGGAAATAGAAAAGCAAGTGGCCGACTTGGCCCGTCGGGCGCGCGACAACAAGCTGAGTCTGAAGGAATTGAGCGGCGGCACATTCACCATTACCAACGGGGGCACCTTCGGGTCGCTGTTGTCCACGCCAATTTTAAATGCGCCTCAGGTTGGCATTTTGGGAATGCACAAGATCGAGGAGCGGCCCATCGCGCTCAATGGCTCGGTGGTGATTCGACCCATGATGTATGTGGCGTTGTCCTATGACCACCGCATCGTGGATGGCGCGGAGGCTGTGCGCTTCCTCGTGGCCATTAAAGAATTCATTGAGGATCCGGAAACACTGCTGCTGGAGGGTTAAGTGGCTCGACGGAAGTGGGTGGCACGCGGGTTCGTCAGCCTGGTCGTCGTGGTCGCGTCGGTGGCCACGCTGGTTATTCGAGCACATCCAAGCGCTCTGGGATGCCCGGGTGCCGCGCTTTCTTCCGTGATTGATTGTCAATCGGTGGTGTCCAGTCCCTTCGGTGTGGTATTGGGATTACCGCTGGGCGACTGGTCCCTGGTTTGGCTGATCGGATGGTGGGGGTCGCGGGTGTGGCGTCGAGCTGCCCCTGTGGCCCCTTTTTGGTCCGCGGTTGGGCTGATGGGGGTTGCCTATGCGATCGGCACCGAAGCACGCATCGGACATCTTTGTGCTTGGTGCACACTCAATCAAGTGGCGATCGTGGTGTTGGCCGCGGTGCTCGGCCGGCGCGGAGTTCCGAAACGGGGGATGGGGCATGACGCATGAGGAGGCGTTGGGGGATCTCGAATTAGCGGTTCTCCGATGTCAGAATTGTCGGCTGGGCAATATCCGTCGTCAGGCTGTGTTTGGGGAGGGGAATCCGGAGGCGCGCCTGGTATTCATTGGAGAAGGTCCGGGGGCCGAAGAGGACCGACAGGGACGGCCATTTGTCGGTGCGGCGGGTCAATTGCTGGATAAAATGCTCAGTGCGATGGGCATGCACCGATTTCAGCAGGTGTATATCTTGAATGCGGTGAAATGCCGGCCACCCAACAACCGCACGCCATTGCCCGATGAAGTGGAGGCTTGCCGTCCTCACTTCGATCGTCAGCTCGCCATCTTGGATCCAGCCATCGTTGTGTTACTAGGCTCCACAGCGCTTAAAGCCGTGATGGGATCGGAGTGGCGTATTACGCGCGCACGCGGGCAGTGGATTGAGCAAGACGGCCGGTGGTGGATGCCAACCTATCATCCCGCCGCCCTTCTTCGCAACCCCGCTTGGAAACGAGATGTGTGGTTGGATTTAAAGCGTGTCATTGACAAATACCGAGAACTTGTTGACCCGAACCACGATACCCCGCATTATCCCCGGCCCTAATTTTATCCGAGAATGTCCACGCGTTAGGAAATTTCACCGTCGGAATTGCCCAATCATGTAAATTCGAGTATGGTTAACATAAATTCACCATTCTTTAGGGAGGGGACTTTCATGGGCTACGTGGCAAGTGTGTTTTTTTCCGTGGTTCCGCTTTTCATTATCACGGTTATCGTATTGGCTCACTACCTCTTGCAGGACTACGATTTTCAGAGTTAGTTAGTCGTCGTCGCGGGCATGGCCTTCCCGACGTTCTCCAATATAGATGAAGATGGTCAGGCCAACCGCGACGACAAAAACAATGGCAGAAACCAACAAAAATGATGCCATAATGTTTTCCCTCCCAGTGCATTGTAACTGTTTTAGCGGCGCTGGGAAGGGATGCGCTAGAATATTGTCGAAAAGAAGGATCTGCAATGAGTCGCGCGCTAATCATTACTTATTTTGCTCTCCTGGTCACCGCAGCCACGGGGGCGTTCGTATTTTTTGGCTTCGCTCTATTCGGTCCCCCAAAGCCGCGCAAGCGGGGGGCGACGGTTTCCATGCCCCGTCGTACTCTTCCACTTAACTGGGTGGTTTTGCATATTTTTTTTGCCTGCGTCACCCTAATTCTCTTTACGTTCGCCGTATTTGATCCGGCGGCGCTGGCGTTTTAGAAGGGGGATGCAGCGATGATTTGGATTGATGTCAGCTATGTTCTGTACGTTGTTACATTTCTTACCGGAATGCTGTTTTTCGTTCGCTTTGACGCCCGTCGGCGTCCGTTACGGCGGCGATTGATTGGCATGCACCTCATTATGGCCGTCGCAACGTTCATTATGATCACGTCGATTATGGCGGTCAACGCATTTCCGTCACACGCGCTGCCTCCGCCGGTGAATCCGAAAAATTCCACCATGTGGGACTACGTGTTTCAACATCGCAGTGAATTAAGTCGCCATCACCATGGACAGGGCGTACTGCCTTAGCGGAACGGAAGGGGATGAGAAAGTGAATGCCAAGTGGCAGGTAAGTTGGACGCGGGCTTGGGATTACTGGAGGGACGAATGGCGCCGGTGGATTCCTGTGCTGGCGGCATCAACCCTTTGGATTTGGATTATTCTCCTGGCTGTTCCGCAGGTGGTTCCGTTTGCCTTTATGGAATTTCAACCCATCAACGACAAAGTGGTAGTTCAAACCTACCATCGCCAGGTGACCGCCCTTATCCATCACATGCCCGAACTCCTTATTGTCGGAGCGGTGATAACGGTGCTGGGCTTGGTGGTCGTGCCGAGGCTTTTTCCGACCAAGCGCGGCGCGACGTCCACCGTTCTGTGGTCAGGGATGGGGTTGGTTCTGTCCTATGCTGGAATGGCCGCCATGCGGGTTCCGATTTCGGGGCCGGACCATCCGCCCGCCTTGGTCGCCATCCGGGCGTTGGTCGTCGCAGGGCTCTTTATCGTGGTAGTTCCTTGGACGATGTGGAAAAGTGCGCTCGGTATCCATGGCGGAGAGCGCTTTTGGCATCTCCTGCGCACGCAATGGCGCGAAACGCTTTTTTTGCCGTGGACGTGGCTCGCCGTACTCGTCATGGTTCAGATGCTCGCCGCGTCATTTGCCTGGACCACCACCGTCAACGCGGTGGGGAGCTTCGTAGTGGCCCTTTTGACGGTAGTCGCGGGAATGGTGTGCATGTCGGTTGCATACTTGTATAGCCAACCTCAACCAGGTCCGGCTCAACTTCAAAAAAGCTCCTGAGCCCCCGATTGGGGAGCGGGGTGGGGCGTGTTCCCCGCCTTGTTTTGCTTTTTGGCGCAGAGAAAAAATCCCACCAAAAATCTACATGACTTAGCAGGAATTTCCGCCGCATTGTAGAACTCTTCGCTGGAGGTAGGATGGACGAGTGGCGTCCTGCTTCACGCGAATACAGCCGTGGTAGATCGTCCGAACTAATACCGGACTGCCAGGCTGTTTGCACGCGTTACGAGGTTTCTCAAAGGAGGCAAGATAAATTGGGAACTACGCCGGAATATGGCCCGTCCGGTTCCCCAGAAGCTCCTCCCGAGCTTAAGTGGAGTCGGCGCCAATTTATCTGGGGTACCGCCGGAGCGGCGGTGGCCGGCGTTGTGGCTCTGTTTGGCCACGGCGTCATTGCGAACGCGGCTCGCGGTGTGTTTGGTTCTCCGGTATCGACCGGGCTCATCCATGTCTACCAAGAGGACTTTTATTTTGTCCCCAACTACATGACCTGGCGTGTCGGAGACAAGATGACGATGCGCCTGCACAACATGAGTCTGACGCGGTACCACGAGATGCAGATTGGCCGCGATGTCAGCACCGAGAATACGGTGTTTGGAACCTTAACAGCTGATGGGTTCCTCAAGGACTTTTGGGAAGGCGTCCATGTGACCATGTCCAATGTCTATCTGATGGACAACTTCGTGCCCAACAAGGCGATTGTCACCTACGTGGGGCCAAAGAGCGCCTACCAGATTGCGTCGGGGGGTGGGTTCAGCCCCACGTTGAAGCCCGGTGGCCATGTGGATATCACCTTCACGGTTCCTGACAAGCCCGGCATTTGGCACTACGGGTGATTTGTGCAAAACGCCGAACATTGGCGTTTCGGGATGCGTGGCGTCCTTAACGTAGTGCGGGCCTAACGGAGTCCTTCAAATGAACAAACAGGGAAGGAGGCCCGATTTCTAGATGGCTAACGTGGTTTTGTTTGGGATTCTGTGGATCGTGCTCTCCATTCTGGGAGAGTTTGGCGCTAGCGCCTGGATTCACTCGGCTCCCAACGGGGCGGGCCCTTATTGGGGTACGATGTCCAACCTCGGTGTGATTACCGCGGGGGCATTCGATTTTATCCTAATCATCGCCGTGCCGATTTTCGCCTTCGTTGTGCTGATGCTGGTTTTCAGCATGATTCGGTTCGGAGTGCGGAAAAACTCTCCGGACAAGGGCGAGGCCAAGGATCAAACTCGGGCTAACAAGGCCTTTATTGGCATTTGGATTGTGGTCAGTATTCTCCTGAACGTCTTCATCTGGTTGCACCCCAACGCCAGTGGATTGGAGCAGGTGTTCGCGGCGCAAAAGGTTACGGCTAAGGAGCATCCCCTCATCGTGGATGTGACCGCACGGCAATGGGAATGGATTTTCAGCTACCCGCAGTACGGCATCAGTCAGTCTGTCAACGCGTCAGGCCAGGATGTGTTGTACCTGCCGGTCAATCGGCCCGTCAAGTTTGTGATGCGGTCTTATGACCCGTTTCACACCTATGACTCGACGATTGACGTGATTCACAGCTTCTGGGTGCCGGCGTTTGGTGTCAAGATGGACGTCGTGCCCGGAGAAACGCGAACCTTGGTGCTGACGCCCACGCAATTGGCCTCAACTGAAAGCGATCCGATGCTTCGTGTGCAGTGCGCTGAGGTTTGCGGACCGGGACACCCATACATGGAGGCGAACGTGCACATCGTTTCTGGGAGTGCCTTCGCTAGCTGGGCCAAGTCCCAGGCCTCGGGGTCGTAACAATGCGAACTGAGCACGGGAGTTTAGGAGAAAGGGGTTGAGGTAAATGGCGCAAAGAGCCATGGTTGAGGACCAGCAGCCAACGCCAGAAGTTCCCGATCGGCGCATTATGCCGCCCGTTTTACGGGGGTTGCTATGGGCGCTTATCGGCTTCTTGGTGCTGGACGCCTTGACCGTATTGTTTGACTACAGCCCCAACTCCCCCTACATCAGTCAGGTAGGGGCGGTGGCGGGCTGGTTTGGTGCCCTAGTGGGCTGGCTGTTGGGTGTCGGTGGTTATGAGCACATCATCAAGCCGATGCTTGGCCACCCCGATCCGGGATACCGCCAAACGGGATGGCGGCGGTATTTCCAATTAGCGGACGATCACAAAGTTATTGGCATTCAGTATCTGACCTTCTCGACGGGGACCTTTCTGATTGCGGGACTTATCGCGATGGCCATGCGGTTTCAGTTAATGAACTATCGGCCAACGCTTTTCCAGTACCCCCAGAGCTATTTAAACGCCGTCGGTATTCACGGAACGCTAATGATGTTTACCGTGGCTACGGTGGCGATGTTTGGCGGACTGGGCAACTACATGGTCCCGTTGATGATTGGTGCGCGAGAAACGGTGTTTTCGAAGGCTTCCGGGATCGGCGTATGGCTTGTTCCTGCCGGTGTGTTGACGGTGGCATTTAGTCCGCTTTTGGGCGCTTGGACGACTGGATGGCGTGGATATGAGCCGCTCGCAGCATCAGACGGCGTCGGGATGTTTTACTACTATCTCGGCGTGTTTGCGCTGACCATGTCGTCTTTGATTGTGGCGCTCAACTTGGTCACCACCATCATTTTCAAGCGTACCAAGGGGCTCACCTGGAATCGTCTCCCCTTGTTTGTGTGGGGGATGTTGACCGTGGGACTTCTAACCATTATTTGGTTCCCGGAAATTCAAACCACCTTCTTGTTGGCTACCATCGATAAAATGGTGCCGATGAACATGTTCAACGCGTTGGGTCATGCCTTGGGATTCTCCGAGTTCTTCTGGTTGTTCGGTCACCCGGAAGTGTACATTGTAGTGGTGCCGGCCTTAGCCATGTGGAACGAGATTATTCCCGTGATGACGCGCAAGTCCCTGTTCGCTCGGCCTATTGCGGTGTTGGGGTTGGTGTTCGTGATGATGCTGTCCGGCATGGTCTGGGCTCACCACATGTTTACCAACATGCGCTACAGTGAAATGTTGCCATTCTCGTTCTTCACTGAGATGATCTCCATTCCCACTGGGTTCGCGTATCTGGCAGCTATCGGAACGATGTGGAACTCGCGGATGCGCATCACCACACCGATGCTCTTCGTCCTGATGAGCATGTACAACTTCTTCATCGGCGGCATTACGGGACTCTTTGTCGCTGACGTCCCGGCCAACCTGCAGTTGCACAATACCTTCTGGGTCGTGGGCCACTTCCACTTCACTATTATCGGCGGTATGGTGTTTACCTGGTTGGCGGCCATGTACTACTGGCTGCCGAAGTTCTCCGGCCGGACCTACAATGAGTTCTGGGGCAAGTTGGGGGCCATCTGGGTATTCGTGGCGTTCAATGCGACCTTCATGAACTTCTTCGTGTTGGGTCTCCGGGGTATGAACCGGTGGGTCGGCGTGTATCCCCCCTACCTGCAAACCGAAAACTTCTGGACTTCGATTGCCGCGTTCTTCTTGGGCGCCGGCTTCGGCGTCAACCTGGTCCACATTGTGTGGGCATGGGTGAAGGGCCCGAAAGTTCAGGAGAACCCGTGGCAGGCCAAGACACTGGAGTGGCAGACGTCCTCGCCGCCGCCGCGGTACAACTTTGAGGAACTTCCTGTGGTAGTGGCAGGATTCTACAACTACGGTGAGGGAGCGCCAGAACCGGTTGTCGCCGCCAAGGCGGGCTCGCAGGGCTAGCTGTGGGCCAACGTTCTGCTGAAGGGAAGGAAGGAGGGAATCGTATGGCCATGCAACAAAAGAGCAACGGAGACCTCCGTGCAATTCGGGCGGGATTCGGTATTTTCCTGATCAGCGAGAGCGTCATTCTGGTGACGCTGATCGCCGCCCGCTATCTGACAGCCGGCGGCAACGTCGGCCCGTACAGCCAGTGGCTAGGGGCCATCACCACGCTGTTCATACTGATTAGCGGCTTCGCTGCACGCGCGGGACGCACCGCCATTGTGCGGGGCAACAATGCTGTCATGCAGCGGCGTTTGGGAACCGCCTTCTGGTTTGGAGTGCTCTCGTTTGCCTCGGTGTTGTTGCAATGGATCCTGTTGGCACATAACAACGTGCCGCCGACTTTGCCCACGGCTGAAGCGTACTACGTGATTACCGGTATCTGGATGCTTATCGCGTTGGTATCGGGATTCGTTTTGTACGCGGCACCGGTTCGCGGGCGTCGGATTGGCGGGTACACGGTAGACGACCATTGGGACGTGGACGCCGCGACCTATTTCTGGTCGTTTACCGCCATTGCTTGGATTGTGTTCTACGTGGTGCTGTACTTCTTGTAGTCTGGCGTTGCTTGGGAAAGGAGGAGCGAAATGGGCAATTATTTTTGGCCCCATTTCCCGTATTTTATCCCTGGCAGTCCCGGCATGCCGCATTGGTGGGACATCTTCTGGTGGTGCTTCCAGTTGGTGATCATGGGCGGGGTGCTGTTGACACTCAGGCATCTGGCGATCCGGGTCGACCGGGATCGGGACGCCGCCGAATTTGGCGCCAAGGCGTCTCGGCCGGGTGCTCCCCAGGTTCCGCCGGACGGACCGGGAATTCCGGGATAATGAAGGCCGGCGGTGGGCTTGCCTGCCGCCGGATCTTCTATGTAACCTCATTTATTTCATGACAAAGGTGTGGTTGCCCCATGCTTAAGAAAGTTCAAGAGACGGGCCGCGCCTATCTAGAATTGACCAAGCCGGGCATCGTCGTCTGGCTTCTCATTACCGCCTATTGCGCCATGATTGTTGGGCATCGCGGGATCCCCCCATTGGCTGAAACGGTTTATACGCTGGTTGGGTTGGGAATGTCAGCGGGTGGGGCCCACGCTGTGAACATGTGGTATGACCGTGACATTGATCAAGTCATGCGTCGCACCCGTCGGCGTCCGGTCGTAACCGGTCGGGTGAGCCCCACGCAGGCGTTGACTTTCGGCATTGTGCTGGGCGCGGTGGCATTTGTCGGGATGGGGACGTTGGTCAACTGGTTGGCGGCAAGCGCCTCCCTAGGGGGATATCTTTTTTACGTTTTCGTATACACGATGTGGCTCAAGCGGCGCTCGCCACAGAACATTGTCATAGGCGGTGCTGCAGGGGCTTTTCCGCCCATTGTCGGATGGGCTGGCGCCACCGGGCACTTGGGCTTGGCATCAGGTCTCATGTTTCTTCTCATTTTTATGTGGACTCCGCCGCATTTCTGGTCGCTGGCTTTATATAAACAGGATGACTATCGCAATGCCAAGATACCCATGATGCCGATTGTCCGCGGGCCGCGGTCCACCAAGATTCAGAGCTTGGTTTACGCGCTTTTGTCGATGGCGGTCTCCATCGCGCTGTACTTGACCCATACCGTGGGTCGTGTCTACTTAGGCGCAGCCGTAGTTTTGGGTATCGCCTTTGTGGTTTATAACATTCGTCTTCTTCGAGAGCCTCCCGGAGAATTGGCTTGGGCGAAAAAGACCTTTCGCTTTTCTCTCATTTATATTGCCGCCCTGTTTGTGGCTATGGTGGTGTAGACTTAGCGTCAAGAGCTCCCTTGGCTCGTCCAGGGAGCTTTTCTTGTGTTCAACGGGATTCGGTAAAATATGGCGTGGAGGGAGATGGATTCATGGCGCATCAGCGATTTCTCGTCAATTTGACCCGTAGCCCGAAAGAGGACCCAGACCGCGTCACAGTGGCCTTTGTTATGGCCAACGCCGCGCTGGGTCTGGATAAAGAAGCGGTAGTCCTGTTATCCACCGAGGGCGTGTGGGCCGGGGTTCCCAAGGAATATCAGCGCGTGCATGAAGATCAGTTTGCGCCCCTGGGTGACCTCATCGAAGGGTTTTTGGACGGGGGCGGGGAGATCTGGGCTTGCACGCCCTGTGTAGAGAAACGCGGACTGTCCGATTCCCTGGACTCCCGCATTAAGCGGGTGGGGGCGGTGAGCGCCATCGCTTGGGTTTCCGAGGAGGGTGTGAGCTTCTCCTTTTAAGCGCTAGAGGGAGTTGAAGTAGGCGACCAGCTGCTTTGCTGCCGCCTTGGAGACCGGGTTGCCTGGCGGCATCCGGGTCGAAATAAAGTTTTCCATGCCGGATGCACCCATGGAGGACACCAAGGAGTGGGTGAAGGGAGGGGTCGGGCCGTGGCACCGGGAGCAGGTGCTGGCATAAAGCGCGCGACCGGCGGCGACGTTGCCGCTGTTGGTGGCCGGGGTAACAGGCGGCTTGTTCTTTGCGCTGGATACCAGGTTGGGGGCGGGAGCAGTTGCCACACCGAGCCCATGGTCATAGACCATGCTTCCTCCCACCACCCCGGTCGCAGAAATCATAATGAGGCCAAGCGCGTATGCTCCGAGTGCCGGATACCAGGGCTTAATAGCGCGGGACCAAGACAGCCGCTCGTTCCCTTTGGCGGTCGTGCGCCAGATGGCGTGGGTGCGCATACGCAGGATGACCACCACGGCAATGAGAGCTCCCGTAATTAGGCCATCCCGGCGATGGGCGGCCAATATGGGACGGACGGTCGGCGGGACCAATATCTTGGTTTCGGCGTACAACCCAGCGGCGATGGCAAAGACCACGGAAATGAGCGTCAACCACAAAAGGACCATGGCCGCCTGAGCCCAATCGCGATCCTGTCGCCAAATAGCGATCAGGTCGAGAAGAAAGGCAGTAAATAAGAGGGCGATAGGAAAGTGGACAATCATCGGATGAACCGTGGCTGGAATCATTGCCCCGCCTCCTGAACTGACGGAGCCCCAGGGGGCTCCGTCCCTTGGTGGGTCATGACCCGCAAGCGCAATCGTTGCAATTGCATTTCCCCGCGCACGCACAGGTATCAGCGCAGTGCCCCGGGGCGCAACTGGCGCAACAGCACGAACCGACGACGGAATCTTCCATTTTGGGGCCTCCTTGCCAAAATCTCTACCGGTAGCGTGCCGGGCTTACGAGCAATTTATGCGTTATATGAAAAAACCAGCCGTCTTGGCTGGTTTTTTCACCGGCACGTTTAGGCTTATGAGTGGTTCCAAGCATCTAGAACCGAGGCCATCTGAGCCAGATTGGGGGTTCCGAGGCCGGTAACCGCATTCCAGCCGGCACCGGCTGAATAATACCAGTTGTCGCCCTGGGTCACGGGATTGAAGGCGGAAGAGCCCTCATTCGCATAGAGGGCCTTGTTCAACAGTCCTTGAGGCCCGCCAAGGTCCTGATCCAGCAAGGCCACCATGCCGGCAATCTGAGGTGCGGCAAATGAGGTCCCGCCCCACCCGTTGGTCCAACCCGCAGTGGGTGTGGTATAAGCGGAATTGGTGTCATAGATGGCATATCCGGTAAAGGGGTCGGCGTTCAGGGATAGGTCGGGAACCCCTCGGGATGAGTTTCCGGTGCCCGACTGCCACCAGCTGTAGAGGCTCGATCCGGTCCCGGGACTTGTGGTCGTCCACAAGTCACTGAAGCCCCCGGTCGATCCCACGGGATAGATGTCTTTCTTCCAGCGGGTTTCCGTTGTGAGTCCAAAGTTTTGATAGTAGGGAAGCAAATAGTCCCAACCCCATCCATGCTCGCCCGTCATGGTGATAGCCGTGCCGGGGATTGGGATGTATCCGGTCTGGTTACTTCCCGGCTGAATCGGGGCCGCATTGGGGTTGGTGGGGGAACTCAGCGGCAAGGTTGTACCGCCGGCCGCCAGAATATCAGGGCTCGATGCTGGGGAATCGACGGCCAGGTTCTTGTCCGTGGGATAGCCGTCATAGGCGCCGTCATCCCCGGATGCGGCAATCATGGTCATACCCTCGGCTGCGCCCTGCATGAAGGCTTGATTGAGGAGATAGGCGTAGGAGAAGGGCTCGAAGAACTCGGCCTCGCCCCAACTGGTGGTCATAACCTGGGCCTGGTCGGCCGTCGCCACTGCGTCGTACAAGTCAATGAACCCGGGATTGGTATTCGGCGCCTCGTAGACGATGATATTCGCCCCCGGGGCCATGGCTCCCGATCGCTCGACATCCAGGGAGGTCTCCGACCCGCCGATGCCGTAGCCGGATGCCGTGGTGGACTGTCCGTCCACACCCACCTCGCTCAGCGTCCCCTTGCGCTTGATGCCGTAATAACTCCAGAAGTATTTGGCGTCGCTCGGCTTAAACGGCGCCAGCGTCGCCACGGCAATGGTTTCGCCGGAACCTGTGACATGCTGGTTATAGAGCGGATTGACCCCATAGGCATGAGAAATCTGCTGCGGAGAGTAGCCCACGGCTTGATTTTGATCGGCCAGACCGGACACGCCTTGCAGTTGCACCGCGTTGTCCGTCAAGCCATTGTAGGTTGTCATGCCGGCGATGCCCGACACCAGAGCGGCGAGATTATAGCTGTTGCCCTGATAACTATAGGTCGTCGGAAGGGTCGGGGCATTAGAGTTGGCAATGAAGGAGCGGCCTTTGGATAGGTAGTTGTTAATGGACACGCCGAAGGCCTTTTCCACATTGCCCACGGTACCACTCACATTAATCCCCAGCGCATATTGCACGGTCTGTCCGTTGAGGGTGACGGGCGTGATGTTGTACTGCGCGAGATAGTTCAAGAGCGCTTGGACTTGCGACGACGATGGAGCATACTCCTTCGCAAATTGCTTCTCGCTCAAAAAGTGGTGGAAGTATCGGTTTCCCGGTGTCACGGTGTCCTGAATAAACTGGTTGAGACTCGGCATGTTGGATGGGCTTTGGAAGTTGAAGCCAATGAAAAGAGTAATGTGAGCCGACGTTGAGGCAGACCCCTGTTCGTAGATGAGGCTAATAGATTGTGGGCCACGTTGCCTTTCAGTTGGCCATATTTGGCAGCCGAGGCGGATCCTGAGGCCAGCATCATTAAGGGCACGGCCATAAGGGCCGCGGAGCTCATGAGAGCCCAGGAACGTTTCATCATCGAATTCCCTCCTTGGACGAATGTGGAAAAAATGGTGCCCGGAGGAAAATTCGCGATGTGCAAGAAAATTCCTGCTAAGTTATGGGATAAGACGCCCCTTCCCAAAGCGAACCGGTCGGTACCCCGGACAGCCAAAATCGCTTCCGGGTCCTTCCGTTCGGCTGCTATTCGATCGGGCAGTCATGCGCCGAATGAGAAGTGTCGATAATCTGCTGCACCTAACGGTACTGAATGCGGGGATCGACTAAGGTGTAGGCAAGGTCTGCCAACAGGCTGCCCGTAATGGTAACCGCAGCCAAGACTAGTGCCACGGTGGTGGCCTGGGCAAAGAAAAATCCATTCAAGGCCCCCAGGAGTGCGGTCCCTGCACCGGGAATGCCGTAGATCACCTCTACCGCAATAATCGTGTTAATCATGGTCGGGAACGACAAGCCGAGTTGGGTAATGAACGGCAATAACGCTTTTCGCACAACGTGCCTTGAGACCACGCGCCGCTCCGGTACGCCCTTGGCTCGCGCCGTACGGATGAATTCTTCATGTAGCAACTCGGCGGCCGAACTCCTGAGTTGCCGGCTCCAAGGGCCAATAACCGACAATGCCAGCGTCACCACTGGAAGGACCTCATGCCAGGCCCAATTAGCCAGCGAGGCATGGGGCGGTGCAAGGCCACTAGCTGGAAAAAGGATAATCTGGACGCTGAAGACAAACAACAACACAAAGCCCAGGAAAAAGCTTGGGATGGCACTGAGGATTCCCACCAGTGCGCTCACGGCCCCATCGAACAGAGTACCTGCATGACGTGTCTGAGCGAGTGCCAAAAGCACAGAAAAGACCGCTCCAATCAGCATACCTAGCCCTAGGATCTCCAATGTTGGCGGAAGAGCCCGGGTAATGATTGATCCCACCCCGCCAACTGACAGTAATCCCTTCATCCACAGCATAAATTGGACGGGAACCGGATGGTTCAGTCCCAGCCGGGCGTTTAGAGCGGCTCCTTTTGCGGGGGTCCAAGTCTTACCCAGTATCGCGCGAGCAGGGCTGGCCGTGTCAATGTGCAACAAGAAAAAGATAATCACCGCGATGCCAAAGAGAGCTAAGATGTCTTGCCCGAGACGGCGCGCCAGGAAGGGTATCACGAGGCACCTCCTTGACGGGCCAGGACGTCGTGGGTGGCATCAGCGACCAAGTTGGCCGATAGTTCGACAAGCACCAGGGCCAAACCGGGAAAAATCATTAGCCACCAATAACCGTCAAATACGGCGTTGGAACTGTAGGCGATCATGGTGGCCCAGTTGGGGGCCGGGGGAGGGAGGCTAAACCCAAAGAAGCTGGCGGTCGCCACCACCAAGACGGTAGCACCGAGACAGTTGCTAAGCGCGACCAGCAACGTGCCCCCCATGTTCGGAAGGACGTGGCGGCCTGCTAAGCCCAGTGGGCCCGCTCCCAAAGACTGTGCCGCTTCAATATAGGGCCGCTCTTTAATCGACAGCGTTTGCGCTCGAACAATCCGTGCCACAAGAGGCCAACTGGTGAGTCCCACCACGGCAATCAGGGCCTGGGTGTTCAACCGATAGAGGTTCATAATCAGCAAAATGGGCACCAATTGGGGAACGCTCAGCACAATGTCCGTTACCCAGGTGCCCAATGCGTCAGCCCAGCGCCCGCCCAAAGCCGACGCCCACCCCACGGCCAGCCCAATCAGCGTGGCGCCTACGGTGGAAGCCAAGCTGACGATTAAAATCATCTGCCCGCCCCACATAACCCGGGCCAATTCGCTGCGTCCGAGATTATCGGTGCCGAGAGGGAAGCTTAGCGACGGGGGCTGGTCCATGAGGTTGACATGGATCAAAAGAGGGTTCTGGCGATAGATTAAGGGTCCCAAATAGGTAAAGGCCAGCATGAACATGAAGATACCTACGCCTGTCCAAAAGCGCCAGTCGCGGGTGAGCCGTGGACGATGGCGCCTCGAGCGCGGACGCGGTTCGCTCATGTTATCACTTGTCATCGAGTTGGCTTGCATTATGCCTCGTCCCAATCATTGTCATATTTAGATATTAATAACGCCATTATAGCCCATTTAAGTCACGGGGTTGCGGACGGTAAGAAGGAGGGGGGCCGTGCCCGACCAGAACCACTTCATCTTGGCGAACGCGACCGGTGTGTTGGGGGGGATGTCCAGTCGTCGACCTTCGGTCAGCGGGGGGAGATGCTCCCGGTACCGAGGCGCGCTAACCGGTGTTGAGCGACGCTCCTCATCCACCGCGGTAATCCCCGACAAGGTGCCGCCGGGAAGGTGTATCTCCAGCGGCGTTGTCGAGTCCTCAAAGCGGAGTAGCGACAGGGATCGGGACACCGTTTGAGCCCCTTCGGCAGTCGCCAGCGTGTCGACGAAGCCCAGCGTGTCGCCATCGGCGTCCGGCATGCCCTCACTTAAGGGAAGCCACACGTCCCGCCGCCAAAAGAGGGCCGGGAATCCCAGTGGAGCGTCCACACGAGCCGGTCCCGGGCCACTAAAGACTTTGCCAGTCCACCAGTGAACCCAGGTCCCGGAGGGCAGGTAAACGGTCTGACGTTCCTGACGGGGACGGATAATCGGCGCCATGAGGAGGCTGGTGCCGAGGAGAAACTGGCCATGCCCATCGCCCTTCGCTTGGGGATATTCCAGCCACACTGGGCGAATGAGAGGAAGACCCGCCGTTGTGGCTTCGACTGCCAGGGTATAGAAAACCGGGAAGAGAGCTGCGTGCAGTCGGGCCATTCGTGCATAGGCCGCCTGTGTTTGGGCGTCGCGCGACCAATGATGGTTTCGGGGACGGGCCGTCCCGTGATGTGTCCGCATCAATGGCATCAGAGCAGCCACCTCGGTCCACCGGATATAAAGTTCACGGGTCGAAGGGCGGGTTAGGCCGAACGTCATGTACCCCGCGATGTCCGTTCCCCAAAACACGTTGCCGCTTAAGCCCGCCGAGAGCGCCTGGGGCACCACCGTGGGCAGGCCGTCCGCTCGATCCCAATCTGTGTCGGAGTCGCCACCCCACATGGCGGGAGCCAGCGATGGGGTTTCAAGGCCGGCAGACCGGACAAAAAAAGAGTAGTCTCCGTTGGGGCGTTGCGCTTCCCAAAATTCTCGGTTTAGCGATTGCCAGAGCAGCGGCCAGCGGTTGTGGCTCTGCCATCCGTCGCTTCCATCCGCGAGCTGGCTGCCCACGGGAAGATGCTCACCGAAGTCCGCCATCCAGCCATCAAACCCCATCTCCACGGCCGGCGAGAAAACGCGGGACTTGACCCATTCCCGTGTCTCCGGCCGGGTGAGGTCTAACTCACCGTGATGCTTTCCCAAAATGTCAATGTCCACCCATTGTCCTCCAGAATCAAGGACCAGGTGTCCACCTTTTTGCGCTTCATGGAACAACGGCGTGTCGACGGCCACCTCGGGGCAAAAATATCCTAGAACTTTAAATCCATCCTGGTGGAGTTGCTCGACCATCCTCTCCCACTGGGGGTATAGGCGACGGCTGAGCTGGTGGCTCAACGGTCGCATCCAAAACCGCTTCTCATCTTCCCATGAACCGGTCCAGTCTTCGATCCATATGGCGGATGACGGGATCCGATGCTCTCGCAACCTGGCCGCCGTTTTCAGCACATTGTCCTGACCTTGCACGGCGTCGTTCCACGGTCCAAACTGCCAAATCGCCGGCATTCGGGGAAGGCCGAGAAGGAGATTTCTGCGGGTGAGAGCTTCCTTAAGGGTGGACCCGGCGACCAGGTGGAGTCGCACTTGCGAACCCCAGATGCGGAGACGACGTCGGGACCCGCGGATGGACCAGTCGATGCGATCCTTTTCCTCAATCCATGCCGCATATCCCAGCGAACTGAGCCAGGTAGGGGAGGGCGCGTAGGTGGCACGGTGGCCGGGCAGGGGCACGAGGCCTGTCCAGCGAAGAAGCGGCGACAGAGGACCAAGCCCCACCGGACCCTCTTCCGTCCACGTGCTCCAGGTGCCATCCGGCATGCGCGGACCGTCCCCGTATTCTCCAAAACCGTAGAGACGTTCCCCCTGAGGCCCCCACCAGACCCATCCGGAACGATTATGGTCGGCAGCATCTAATTGCAGCAGCAGGTGCCAGGGTTCAGGTTGTTCCAGACGAATCGTGGCCAAAGCCCTGGATGCCCGATCCACCAACGTCCATTGACCTTTGGAGAGGGAGATGGCGTCGAACGGGACAAGGCGGTGCCGTCCGCGCTCCTTGAAGACATCCCATGCTAGCCAGTGCCGTTCGGTGACCTGTTGCACGTCTTCGATTATCCAGTCGGACAGATGAACGACCATAAGAGGCTTCTCGTCGCTGCGAATCACCAGACGATTTTGGGAATTCATGTCACAATGAAGAATATCCATGTGCTTACCTTACACGAACGCGTCGCGACACGGAAACCAAGATAGGGGGGGTGGGATGGGAAATCCTTGGGATGACGCTATCCGAGAAAATTTGGGCCGGGTCTTGACCTGCCATCCTCTGTCTTCCGCCGAGGCTGCCGGGCGTTGGGTGCCGCACGGGACTCGGGCTATGGCATGTTGAAACAAGATGTGCGGCGCGCGAGCGTCGCTTTTATGACGGTCGGGCGACCGCCTTGCTAAGCTTGGATCTTCCCGTCCCCTTAGCTTGGCCACGGGTGGGCCCCCGCATTGGCTGCTCCTTAAGTACCTTTGGATCGGCGTCTCTGGGGCCGCGATCAGGGCCCAGGAAGCTAGTCCTGCACATCATGCCTTGCGCCCGGAGTGGCCGGAGCCACTTGAGAGCTTGTCGCGGCCTGTGGTGGAGGCAAAGCTCTGGAGTTATTGCGAGTTCCTGCCTGGGAATGGCAGCCCCACGGCGAGATGGGTTCGTCGGGTCACCATACCGCTCAGATTCTCGCCCAGGAGCTGCCGCACTGGTTCACGGTCCTATTTAACGATGCTCAGCGCTTCGGAAGTAGCGAAAAGTCTCCTCCAGACCATCCTTCAAGCTGACCCGAGGCTCCCAGCCAAGCAACTGTCGTGCCTTTGAGATGTCGGGGCAGCGGTTCGTCGGATCATCGGGGGGGAGCGGCCGTGGCTCCACCTTCAGGGGAATCCCGGCCACCTCGGCCACGACTTCGGCGAAATTCAGAATGGTGCGCTCTTCAGGATTGCCAATGTTCATGACTTCGCCGGCTAGTCCGTCGGTGACGGCTGCCCGCCAAATCCCGTCCACCTCATCGGAGACGTAGCAGAAGCTTCGGGTTTGCTGGCCCGAACCGTAGACCGTCAACGGCTTGCCCAGCAGCGCTTGGCGCACAAAGTTTGGCACCACGCGCCCATCCTCAGATTGCATGCGCGGGCCGTAGCAGTTAAAGAAGCGTAGAATACGAGCGTCTAAATGGTATTTGCGCACATATTCCATCGTCAGCGCTTCGGCAAAGCGCTTTGACTCGTCATAACAGGACCGTGGTCCAACCGGATTCACATGGCCCCAATAGCTTTCCGGCTGTGGTGAGACGGCCGGGTCGCCGTACGCCTCCGACGTGGAGGCCAACACAAAGCGCGCGCCGTAGCGGAGCGCAGCATCGAGCGCATGTTTGGTTCCCATCGAATTGACCATCAAGGTCTCAACGGCGAGACGGCGATAGTGAACCGGAGAGGCGGGGGAGGCCAGATGGAATATCAATTCGCACTTCGGGGGCAACGCCCCCTCGGGCCAGGATTCAGATACATCAGCCTCAATGCAGGTCACGGTGTCCTTGGTGTGCTGGGACAAATTGTCCCAGCTTCCCGTGGCCAGATTGTCCAGTACGACCACATGAAATCCTTCTTGCACCAACCGATCAACCAGGTGGCTACCAATGAAGCCGGCGCCTCCCGTCACAATGGCAGTCTTCAATCGAATGCCTCCCTTCGACTACCGTCCGATTCCGCGATACTGGAGTCCGGCTTGGCGTGCAGCCTCGGGATCCCAGAAATTGCGTCCATCGATAACAATACCGCGCGTCAGGCGGTCCGCAATGGTTGCTAGCGGGATTTCGGCGAAAGACGGCCACTCGGTCGCCAAGATGAGGGCATCGGCGCCGTCCAAGGCATCCTCGGCTGAATCGGCGAATTCGACTTCCAGATCGGGGCGAAGGCGCCGTAGATTGTCCAAGGCAATGGGGTCATAGACCCGAACCCGAGCACCTAATCGCAACAATTCCTCAATGATGGTTAAGGACGGCGCATCACGCAAATCATCCGTGCCGGGCTTGAATGCAACCCCCCACACGGCAATGCGACGCCCCTTGACGGGTTTGAGCGCCTCTTGCAGCCGTTTAATCACCAACAGACGTTGCTCGCGGTTGACATCTTGGGTGGCGTGCAGAAGTCGCGGTTGATAGCCGTACTCCTCTGCGGTAACCGTTAGTGCTGCCATGTCCTTGCCAAAGCAACTGCCTCCCCAACCGATTCCCGCGTTCAGAAATCGCCCGCCGATGCGCTGGTCAAGCCCAATGCCCCGCATGACCTGGACAATATCCGCACCAACGCGTTCAGAGATGTTGGCAATCTCGTTGGCAAAGGAGATTTTTGTGGCCAGAAACGCGTTGGCGGCGTACTTAATCATTTCTGACGAGATGCGGTCTGTCACAACAACGGGCACGGAGGTCACCCCGTTAGGACGGGGCGATTCCGGCGGCGGTTCAAATGATTGCTCCAGGATCGGCCGGTAGAGCTCTTGGAGTCGGTCGATGGCCCACGCCTCATCCGCGCCGAGCACAATGCGGTCCGGGTAGAGCGTGTCGAAAATGGCGGTTCCCTCGCGTAGAAACTCCGGGTTGGAGGCCACCGTATACCATTCACTACTGGGAGCACGACCATGGACCTCCCGGTAGCCGTCTTGCACCCAGACTTCCACCAAGTTGGCCGAACCGATGGGGACAGTTGCTTTGTTGACAATCACCTGACGGGGGTGCCCGTGCATGCCCCGGCCAATCGCCAACGCTGCCTGGCGTACATAACGCAAATCGGCCTCGCCATCGGGCAACGGCGGTGTGCCCACGGCGATGAAAATCACTTCACTGGAACCGACCACGCTTTCGGCGTCGTTAGTTATCGATAGACGGCCCTGGTCTATGGATCGCGCCAGCAGGGACTCAAGACCCTCCTCAAATATGGGAGAGCGGCGCTGATTGATTAGGGCGATTTTTTCCTCCGATACCTCGATTAGCGTGACGTGGTGGCCCAAGTCGGCTAGTACTGCCCCAGTCACCAACCCTACATAGCCCGCCCCGAACACCGAAACTCTCATGCTATGCCATGCCTCCTAAAAGATCACGATAAAAAGCACAGGTCTTGGCCGCTATGGCCTCTTGCGTGAAATGGTCCCGAACCCGTTCAGCTCCACGCTGAGCCAAGGTGGCGCGAAGGGCATCATCTTGAAGCACACGCCGAATGGCCTCGGTCAATTGCGGCACGTCGCCTTCGGGAAAGACCAGTCCCGCATCCCCAATGACGTTGGGAATTTCACCGCTATCCGAACCAATCACCACATCGTGTGAGGCCATCGCCTCCGTGAGAACACGGCCGAACTGCTCCTTCCAACGGGCGGTGGTCCGAGAGGGGAGCACTAGCACATCCATGAGATTCATGACGTCGCCCATGGCGTCAGAGGAAACCCAGGGAAGCCGTGTGACCTGCTTTGCCAGACCGTTTCCGTCAGCCCAGTCTCGAATTTGGGCATCGTAGGGACCGGTTCCCACGATTAATAAGCCCACATCGCTGTTTTTCTGAAGCACCGGGCGTATGGACGCCAGTAAATCGCCTATGCCCTTGTCCTCGATGAGTCGTCCCACGTAGCCTACCACAAAAGACTGGCCAAAATTGTACTGGCGGCGAAGTGCCTGGCGGTCCCGCGGTCCAAACAGCGCCAAGTCTGTCCCAAACTGGGGGACGACAGTCACCGGCTTGGTGTAGCCCTTTTTCCGCAAGACTTGTTCAGCATCTTGATTGCCCGCAATGGCACCGCGAGTGCCTCGAAACACATCTTGCTCGATGGCGGAAAAGGGCAACGGATACCGCTTGTAAATGTTCTGCCAGGTAAAAAAGAGGCTTGGCACGCCAAGCTTGCGCGCTGCTCGCACCCCTTGCCAGGTCACGAAACTGTAGTGCTCCTCGTCAATGTGGACCAAATCGGGCTTAAAGTCCCGTATAATGCGCGTTAGTTTAGGATACCAGTGGAAGTGGTTTTTGCCATTGAAGGGGATGGGCAACTTGTAGATAGGGTACGCCTCATCCGCCGAATCGGGTTCAAAAGGCAAGTTGGCCCAATGATCAGGCACCACCAAGCCCATCTCCATATCCGCCATCTGGTGCATATAGGCAATCTTGGAGCGGTAGGATGCCGTCACGCAAGCTTTGGAGATCATGAGTACGCGCATACGACACCCCTTCACGAGTTTTTCTCTCGGTTATCATAGCGAATATGGTCGAACTGGGAAAGTCTTGGGCTTGCACTATTGTTACAACTTCGCAACAATTTTAGAGTAGACTATGCGTCAATGGTGTTCGCGACAAGTCAAGAAAGGTGGTCAAACATGAAACGACAACAGGTAGGTTTGGCGCTGTCCATTTCGGCGCTTGGAGTCCTCATTGCCGGGTGCGGAACGCATACAGCGTCAGCCTCAGGGTCAGCCACGGTGGCCACCGTCAACGGGCAAAAAGTTACCCAGAATGATGTGAATTTGTTCGTCAAGGGGCTAGAGTTCATGCAGGGGCAGACGCTACCCACGTCATCAAAGGAAAAAGCCTTGGAGGTCAAGGCGGTGGTAGCTCAGACCGCCGTTAATCAGTGGGCGATTAAGCACCACCTGATCACCGAAAAGAAAGCCAAGTCTGAGGCGAACCAATTTATCAGTTCCAACATTGAGGCTCAAGTTGGTGGGAAGTCCGGATTAACCCAATTGCTAAAGAGCAAGAATCTGACCTTTGCGCAGTTTCAGAGCTATATTGCAGACCAAATGGTGGCTCAAAGCGTTTTTACCAAGGTGACAAAAAACGTCAAGGCACCCACCACGGCCCAGGAACAGTCTTATTACCAAAAGAACAAGTCTAGCTTCACCACGCCTCCTCAGGACGAGGTTAGTGACATTGTGGTGAAAACCAATGCGTTGGCTCAGAAACTTCTGAAGGAGGCCAAGGGCGGCTCAAGCTTTGCCACGTTGGCCAAACACTATTCGATTGCCTCGACCGGTAAGTCGGGTGGCAGTCTCGGGTATTTGCCAGCCACGTCCATGTCCAGCGGCATGGCGAAGACGCTGTCCGGGATGAAGGTGGGTCAATATGCCACCTATCACGGATCCCAGGGATACCATGTCATTTGGCTTCAGGCCACCAAGCCGTCGGCCGTCGCACCCTTTTCCAAGGTACAAAGCGAAATCCAATCGCTACTGCAGCAGCAATCGGCCGATACCGTGTATCAAAACTGGACCAAGAAAATGGAGAAGTCCCAGCATATTACCATCAAGAAGTCTTAGGCGACAGTGCGGAAAGGGGCTGTCTCAAAAGGCTTTTACCGTAAAATTTTCTCCCACTTGGCCCCTAAAAACGGGGAGAAAAGTGATTCCTTTCCTCCACTACGTGGGGTAAAACGGGCACATTTTAGGGACGGCGTTACCGCTGACATACCTTTTGGGACAGCCCCTTGTTTTTGCGGGTAGCCAGGAGGGTTGTCGGGGCACACTGAAAGGCGACCATTACTGGGAGTGAGGTGGGAACATCAACAAACCCAAAGTGTGGCTGGACATGGATCCCGGCATCGATGACGCTTGGGCGCTGGCCATTGCGCGGTCGCGCTGCCATGTGGTGGGTGTATCGGCGGTAGCTGGCAACGTGGCATTGCCCCATACTTTTGGCAATGCGCAACGGCTGATGGAAGTACTGCACCTGGAAGTGCCATTACTCGCCGGCGCCGAGCATCCCATCTTGGGTCCGCTGATTACGGCGGAGGCGTTTCATGGTCCAGGCGGGGTCGGCGAATGGGAAGGACGAACGGTCCAGGTGCCTCGCGAACAAGAACGTGTCTGGACCTATTGGGCCTCTCACTTAGAGGAATGGACAAATGTGCACATCGTTGCAACCGGGCCCCTGACCAATCTCGCAATTGCCCTCATGGCGCATTCGCCGTTGGCGACTGCCTTTGCCTCCGTCACTTGCATGTGCGGGGCACTCCCCGGGGCGCAAGTGGACAAGGCCCAAGAATTTAATGTCTATGTCGATCCTCACGCAGCGGACGCTGTCTTTCACTGGGTTACACCGCTGCAACTCATCGGCATCAATGTCGCCCATAAGGCGCTCATTCCCGTGCAGGACGTGGATAGACTGAATCGATTCGGAGAGGTCGGAAAGACCCTGCATCGGATGTTGGGGTTTTATAGCCAGCGCTCGCGTGGTGAAGGTGGCAATCCCGAGGCCTTTCCCATCGATGATGTGGTGGCTGTAGCGGCGGTTTCTGCTCCGGAACTCTTTCGTTGGCGCGAAATGCCGTTGGCCGTCGTTCGGGAAGGGCCGCTTCGGGGGACGGTGGTGATCTCGCCGGTGGATGTGAAGCGGCCTCCCGTCAAAGTTGCTGTCGACATTGATGTGGCGGGATTTCGGGACTGGGTTTGGGATTCGATGGCGGCCTTTTCCGAAGCATAAAGGTTGCCCTTGGGGCGCATCCTCACGATAGGTTCCAACATGCGACAGGGGAGGCTACTGATGAACGTTCAAGAGATTATGAGCAAGGACGTCAAAACGGTCACATCCAGCGACCCCATTAAAAAGGCTGCGGAAATTATGAAACAGGTGGACTGCGGCAGCGTACCGGTGGTAGACCAAGGCAAAGTGATCGCCATGGTGACGGACCGTGACATCGTCGTTCGGGCCGTGGCGGGTGGCAAAGGACCGGATACGCCAGTCAAGGAGTGCATGTCCCAAACCGTCGTCACCGTATCTCCGGAAACGGACGCTCGCAAAGCCGCCAACACCATGGCAGACAATCAGGTTCGCCGGCTACCAGTCGTTCAAAACGGACAGTTGGTTGGTATTTTGGCGATTGCGGACCTGGCCCGCAAGAACATCTACGTCAGCGAAAGCGGCCATGCACTGAGTGACATTTCTGAGCCTAACCGTCAATCCAACGCTGTCCAACATTAAGTCAAAGCATACGGCGTTCCCACTGGGGACGCCGTTTTTTGTTGCTTAACCTATAACTGCCAATTGCCGTTGCCGTACAATAAGGCTTAACCGGATTTTGGACTCCGATGGGGGAGGGATCAGGGTGGAGACCATACGGATCGGCGTGGTGGGCTTATGTATTCGCAGTCGGGACCGCTCAGTGCTCATGGCAAAGCATCGCCGCACAATCAACCAGGCGAGCTGGGGACTACCGGGAGGCGGTGTGGAATTGGGAGAACTCCCGCATGACGCAATGCAAAGGGAATGGCATGAGGAATTAGGAGTACCCTTAACCAGCACCGATTTAATCGCCATTTCGCATCGCGCAGACCCAAACCAAACGAGCATTCTCTATGTCTTCCAGGTCGCCTGCGACTGGCGCCAGATGAGCATCGATGGCGACGAGGTGCTCGGTTACGGGTGGATCTCCCCTAAACGTCTTCGCGTTCTTCGTGGGCGCCAACAACTCATTAGCTCCCGAGATGCGTTCTTAGTCGACTATATTTTACGAGGCGGACCCTTGTCGGTGATTCCGGCGACCGAATACCAAGCCCCGGGCGACATCTACCGGGGTCTGAAGCGTACCGCCTTCTATGTGGGCGGCTATCAAGACATGTCGCCGAAAGCTCCAACAAGCCCCTAGGAGCCTTTTCATTTAATCCGAACCCGCACGGCGCGCGGGTTTGACGCATTGGACGCTGCGATTTTCCTACACTAA
>NZ_JABBVZ010000200.1 GCF_012933365.1 Sulfobacillus harzensis
CCTCGCACATCGTGAGTCACGAAATCCTGCGAATCAGCGAGTATACGGGAGAAAAGCCCTAATCTACGAGGGAGCGCATTGCGCCGGCCGGGATTATCCAGGGTAATGACCGCAATGCGATCCTCGAAAAATTCTTCTAGCTTAGCCAGTCCCATGATCCAACCTCCTCGTGAAAAACGCCAAACGGCTCAAGACCTTCGCATACACGGAACGACAACGGGCTCCTGTTCACAATGACCGCAACGGCTGGCAAACCAACCTACCTCGAAGGGGCCATCAATTCACCCGTTTGGTCTGCTCTTTCCAGTACGGTTCTCGCAAAATGAACTTCTGCACCTTACCGCTGGCGGTTCGCGGCAATTCGGCAACAATGTCGACCGATGTCGGCGCTTTGAAGTGGGCGAGATAATCGCGGCAGAAGCGGATGATGTCGTGCGGGTCCAAGGCGGCGTCCTTCTTCAATACCACAATGGCCTTCACCGTTTCACCCCATTTGGCATCGGGAACCCCAATGACGGCAGCTTCCTGAATCTGCGGATGGCGGTACAACACCGATTCCACCTCAACCGAGGAAATGTTTTCGCCGCCGGAGATGATGATGTCCTTGTCCCGGTCGCGGATCTCAATGTAGTGGTCGGGGTGGACGATCGCTAAATCCCCGGTGTGAAACCATCCGTCCCGCAGCACCTTGGCAGTCGCGTCGGGATCCTGGTAGTAGCCTTTCATGACCACATTGCCGCGGCAGACGATTTCGCCCAGCTCTTCCCCATCCTCAGCCACTTCGGTGTTGTCCGGGCGCACCACGCGAACCTCCCCGGACAATAGCTGGGGGATACCCTGGCGGGCGGATCGCAACGCGCGCTCGGCCACCGGTCGATGGCGCTCTTCCGGAAGCCACTCCGACACGGTAATGAAGGGTGAGACCTCCGTCAGTCCATACACGTGCAAGATCTCAAATCCTAAGGATTCCATCCGCTCGATTATCGATGCCGGCGGCGGAGCTCCCGCCGTGCCAAGGCGTATGGGTTGATCCACGTGGGCGGCATCCGGACTATGAATCATGATATTCATGACGGCCGGCGCACCGCACAGGCGGGTCACGCGGTGTTCACGGATGAGCCGCCAAATTTGGGATCCGTCTACCTTGGGCAAGGTGACATGGACCCCGCCAACTCCAGTGACCGCCCAGACACCACCCCAGCCATTGACATGAAACATCGGCAGCGTATGGAGGTAGACATCGCCCAGCCCCACCTGCAGGTGATAGGCGAAATCGACTGCGTTGGCCATGAGATTCCGATGTGTCAGTTCCACCCCTTTGGGGCGTGCGGTTGTTCCGCTCGTGTAGTTCAACGTCATGGTAGCATCCTCGTCAATGTCCGGCAGGGGTAGCGGATCGCCCGAAAAACGGCCCAGCACGGCCTCGTATTCAGGTAGGCCGGCCGCCGACCCGCGGCTGACCCAGACCGTCGGCAAGGATTCCTGGAGCGGCGCAATCAACGGCCACAGCGTCACATCGACCACAACCAGACGTGCGCCTGAATGGTCCAGAATATACGCATAGTCGTCCACCGCGAGCCGCGTATTGAGTGGTACCAAAATCGCGCCGACCCAAGGCACCGCATAAAACATGTCCAACATGGGCCCGGTGTTGGGCATCAGCGCGGCCACCCGGTCGCCCGGCTTGATGCCTGAGTCGATAAGCGCCCGCGCCACCCGAAAAATGCGCTGAGCCCAGGTGCCGTAGGTTTCCTCATAATCGCCGTCTATTATGGCTAACCGCTGGTCATAGTACTTGAAGGCCCGATTGGCCAGGGCGAGCGGTGTCAAGGGAGTCTTCATTAGGGGTTCCTCCTTCCCTCATTGTGCCCGGCAATAACTCGGGGCGACTGCGGATCCGATCCATAGCGCGCTTCCAAGGTCCGGATTTCCGGCAGCCCGATGAAATCTAGAAATTCGTGGAACGGCACCAATTGCTCCATGACGCCAAGAGGCGTGCCTTCCGTGCGGATGGACTCAAGCACCACCCGCATGGCCCGCGTCGCGGACAGCAGGGCGCTGACGGGAAAGATAATGAGGCGGAAGCCTAACTGGCGGAGATCCGCGTAGGTCACCGATGGGGTTTTCCCGCCTTCCGCCCAGTTGAACACCAGCGGTACGTCAGGAAATTCTGTAGCGATGCGCTGAATTTCGTCCTCGGTCTCCGGCGCTTCCACGAACAACAGATCCGCGCCGGCCTCGTGGTATTGGTGCGCGCGCGCGAGGGCGGCGTCCAGTCCCTCGACCGCCCGGGCGTCCGTCCGCGCGATGATGACGAAATCCGCGGAGCGCCGGGCATCGCACGCGGCGCGGATTTTGGCCGCCATCTCGGAGGTCGAAATGACTTCCTTGCCCGCCATGTGACCGCATTTTTTCGGGGCCACTTGATCCTCCAGATGGATACCGGCCACACCCGCCAACTCGTATTCCTGCACGGTACGGACAACGTTGACGGGATTGCCGTATCCCGTGTCGGCGTCGGCAATTACAGGAATGTTGGATACGGCCTGGGCTATCTGCCGCGCATGATCAACCATCTCACGCATGGTCAAAAGTCCCACGTCTGGCCGACCTAACACGGAAGCCGCGGCGCCAAATCCCGTCATATAGACCGCGTCGAACCCCGCTTCTTCGATTAAGCGTGCACTAAGGGCGTCAAATGCACCGGGGGCCAAAATGGGTTCCGGTTGTTTGAGAAGGTTACGAAATTGTTTGCCAGGATTAGGGCTTAGTCCCATGAACTTGCTCACTACAGCTTCGCCTCCTGTTCGTCTCATATGCGAAAGCCGTCTGTTCGAGGGTACTTTTGATTGACTAGTTCGTCAATACTGAAAACGAAGCTGTTCTTGACTTATTTCGACAATCCTATATTGGCGACGTTCAGGAGTAGGCGCCGACCACCATTGGGCGAATAGCCGTCAACGCCGAGAAGCGGCGGCATCCAACCTCTTAGGAGCCTTTTCATTTAATCCGAACCCGCACGGCGCGCGGGTTTGACGCATTGGACGCTGCGATTTTCCTACACTA
>NZ_JABBVZ010000201.1 GCF_012933365.1 Sulfobacillus harzensis
CCCGCGTCCCAGCTTTGGGGAGCAATGCGCGCCGACTCGGTGTTTCACTCTACTGTCTATTTCACAGAAAATTCTGCTGGTTCGCTATCCGGCCCTTTAGTGCCCTAAGACCGCCGATTCCAGGGTACGTCAATATGCGTTCCGTTGGTCTGCCACAGCAGAACAAATTCCTTCATGGGAATTGCCGATCAATCATGCAATCCGGTTTTGCCTTCCAATGATAGTCCGACTTGATCCATCACAAAATCCGCATTGGTATCCGCATGACGAACACCGTCACCATGGGCCGATCCATCATAAAATCCGGATACCCAAAATTTTTTGCTCAAATGACTCACGCCCGGTCTTTCCTGACCCCGAGAATACGCCGGGAGCCGAAGTAAAACTCGATCACCATCGTGAAACTGCTCGTCGAGTTTCAACAGGCTCCAGGCTCCTGCCTCCTTTGCTTGTTAACCTTTGAGCTCAGCGGTAGTGCAGCCTGCCGACGTTTTCGCCTGGGACTCGGTTAGCTTTGTTCCACCCACGATGCGCTAATTCTTGATTCTGGTGCGCCAGCAGTTACGTCTCATCACAAACCCTCTGGTGGCTGAATATCGTCACCTAGAGAATTTGTGTCGGCCCACACTATCAAAAATCGGTGATGCACTAAAGCCCCCATTACCCGGCTATTGATCATGGGAACTGTTGCAGGATACATCTATCGAGTCGCTGGACACGAGCGCATTCTCGGACGTAAACGCTGGGTGATGATGGCCGTGACCGCACGTTCGAGATGCGTGCCGGCACCGCGTGGAAGTAACCCCAAGACCGACTTCTCGCCTGGCCCCCAATCGCCCCAAATGCGCCATTCTAAGCTATCTCGCACGTAAAGAAGCGGGGAGAGCCAAAGAACGCCATTGCCAGCGGCGACAACGCCCAGTACCCACGGAGCCAATGTGCGGGATATTCGCTTGTGTGGCGTCTCGGTTCTCCCTAATATGCGGTCGGGGGTTCTCTTGGTGTACAGGAGCCACGCAACAGAAAACATCATGAACGCGAAGTTGCCCCACAAGAGATGACCCATGCCGCTCAACCCCTTTCTCAACGACGAACAGACTAATGACCACGGTGCAATCCTCCATCGACTGATACCCTCATTATGACGTGAGTGGCAGATTTTGCTAGACTCTGCGACCATATCTCAAGGTATTTACGCCCCCGAGGGTTCTGCGTTAACGAGGGTAGCCTCCGTCATCCAGTAATTCCGCGAAAAACTGGGGAATGCCGCCTTTGAGCACGGGCCCATGACCGGTCGCTAGAAAGTCCACCCGGTCCCATGACCCCAATGTCTGGAGCCCTCTCATGAACTGGTCGAAGTGATATTGCTGGCGATCCGCCGGGCTTTTTGACCATCCCGCGATAAAGGTGCGAGTCTTCTCGCGTAAGCCGTTCCCTTCCGTGACCAATCCGTCGGGCGGTAGTTCCTCCCGAAAGAAGCACAGGTAATCGCCGGCGTAGAGAACCCGGGCGGTTGGGTCATACAGGGCGACGGAGCCGGGCGTGTGGTGCCCGAGCGGCATCACGGTCAAGCCTGCCACGGAGTGCGTGTTATCCAGGGGGCGAAGGCAGAGACGCTTCTCCTCGCTCACTAACGATGCATCACGCGATGACATCCAGGCTTCCGCCTCGACAAATAGGGCGAGGCCTCCCACATGGTCGCGATGGCCGTGCGTCAGGATTACCGAGCCGATGTCCTGCGGGCGGAGCCCCACCTCGCGGATCGCTGCCGCAAGGTCGGCCGTATGATCCTGCTTGCCGCAATCAATGAGAGTCCACCCCTGTTCTTGTGGCGTGAGATAGCAATTGTTGTAGGAATTCCATGAGGGATCCCAAATCGCCAACGCGAAACGGTCGGCGGCTATAGGTGCGACGTGATACATGATCGTCAGACCTCCGTTCCATCTCCTTGCGGAGAATGCTAAGCAAATGATATCCGAAGTGCGCCCCGTCGTTAATGTAGCTGGAGGCGCAGCACTTCCGAGAGTGCATTGTTTCAAGGAGAAGGACGTGCATGGTAACGCCCCATGTTTGGCGCCGACCAAGGCGAGGAATCGGTCGGTGCCGTTAGTGCACACTCGCCCCCGAAAATTCTTGATTCGTATCGTGAAGCATCCAGCTCTAAATTCTAGAAGCTAGGGCTCTAGACGGAGTAGCTTTCGGTAGGGTTTTATCTGCCCGGACCACTGCCTCAACGCATCTGACATCCAAGGATCCAATTTGCAGGCGTTCAAATAGGCTTCGCGGTCATGGACCGGACGACCATGGGAAATGATAACGCGCTCAAATGGCACGTGAAGCAATTGTTCAAGCGCCCGACGCGGCCCCGCCTCATCCCAGGGCGTAGACCAAATGCGCAAGACCCCGTCTCGCTCCGTGAGGGCATCCGCAAAGACCAGAGTGTGCTGATCGGCCAACCACACCGGTGTCTCGATGCCCCAACGTCCGGCGTTGAGGGCCATGACACCGCCAGGAACTTCGACACCGGGATACAGGGGGGCAAACCGCGTGGATGGAACATCGTCAGGGTCGACGAGTGCCGGCCCCCACGCCGCGGCCCCGTATCGTTCACGAAACCAGTCCACGTCCCGCACATGGTCCGGCTTTAGCACGACGAGCTGCGTTGGAGGAGAAGCGGCCAGGCGCTGCCAGACCGCCTCGCCGGCGTCATTAGGCGCGAGCGGATCGATGACAATCACCTCGCCTCGCGATTCGACCACCGTGGTCGTGACCACGGGGTCCCAATCATCTCCCGACTTCCAATGCGGGTGGCGCACCCGCCAGAGCCACAGTCCAGGACGAACGTCCACCACATCCTCTAAAGGTCCGCGCTCCATCGATATCACCTCTGACCATGTGTTCAACCCAGCGGTTGGCGTTTCCTGCAAATGGGAAGCTGACTCGCGTGAAATCGCTGCGCTCGTCACATGTGCCTACCGCGCTCCCTCGTAGATTAGGGCTTTTCTCCCGTATACTCGCTGATTCGCAGGATTTCGTGACTCACGATGTGCGAGGG
>NZ_JABBVZ010000202.1 GCF_012933365.1 Sulfobacillus harzensis
GTGTAGGAAAATCGCAGCGTCCAATGCGTCAAACCCGCGCGCCGTGCGGGTTCGGATTAAATGAAAAGGCTCCTAGAAGTACGCAGGAACGGGCGGACGCAGTCCTGAACCGGTTACGGGTTGTTAGCGACCGTGGAGCGGGGCTTCGCAGCAGACGTCTAGAGGTTTTCTGCGTTTTTTGACAGTAATGGCTCTGGTGGCTATACTGACATCAAGAGTGCAGCCGCTGCCTCATCACCTCCCTTCCGGGGTCAGGCGCTTGAAACAAAGGACGCCAGGGTGATGAATCGCAAGCTGCCCACTTTATTTTGCGGACAAGAAGACTTGGCGGTGAAGCCTCACGATATGCTTCAGATCCACATAGCGCTCCGTATTTTGCTCGCTCAAAAATCGGCGTGTTGTCCCTGCGGCCACGTCCGCTAATTGTATCCCTGTCATGGATGATTCGCCTTTACCTATCAGGTTAGCAACTGCTTGCCATGGGATGGCTCACTCCCCCCACATGCCGACTTCTCGTGCATCAACGACCACGGTGTACGGTCCGCCGTGGACCGTACGCGGTTTACCGTAAAATCTATAGATAAACCAATCACGGCCCGCGTCTCCGATCGACTGGCTGGCTGTCCAAGATTGAGCTGGACACTCTGGCGCGGCGAGATTCGGCGCAACGCTCCTGTTTTGTCATTCGAATGAGCCCCCACCAATGCTCCTCTGTGGTGGAGCGATGCAAAGACTACGAATGTTGAGGCCCCTGAAGCTCGGTCATTTGACGTCGGAGTTCCTAAATTTCGGGATCGTTGGGGGTGATCGGAGCGATATGGTGGTCTAAGATGTACTGTACCAGCAGACCGCGATTACGCAGGCCGACGAATTCAGCTGCATCTCCGGTATCCATCGCCGGATCTGTTTGGTAGAGGGACGCTGCCGCACGAACGCGTATTCCGACCATTCCCTCTTCCCGCATAATTGTAAGGGCTTGAACGGCCGCCAGGTGCGCTAAATCGCAGAGATGTTTGAAGTCGGCGTCATTGTTAAAGCGGTTCATTGCCATTAGAGCCCCCCCACGCGAATTGATTTCATTCCGAGCGTACTTCGTCAACGACCCCGCCCTGAAGGGCGGAGCTTGCGACTCCCCGGAAGTGCGTGCGACGGTCGACGCCGTCTCCTTCCTTCAGCTGGGGTCGCATTGTAGGGTGGTTGACGGCACCCTCACGACGGCGGGCGTGCCGCAGTCGCATCTGTCACCCGGTACTCGATTCCCAGACGGTGCAGGTTCATCGCGCCAATCCGGTCATCGTTCGACCGGTAATGGCATTGTTTTGATAGAGCGCGGCTTTATATTCGAGCATCTGCCGCAGTTGATAAAACGCCCACGATACGGACGTGTACCGGTCGCGCTGCCGGACAAGGCCTTTTGAGTCAGCCCCTCATTGTTTGGCGTGTGGTTGAATTTGCACCCATTGATATTGGCCGGGCCCATATCGCTTGCCTTTCCGCAAGACAAACAGAGTAGCCATGAGACGCGTGCCGCGATCCCCGAACGTTTGAGCCTCCAGCATCCGTCCGGGGAGGAGATCCGCCGGGGTGGCGCCCCCAAAGTTGGTGCGGCGGTTATAGACAAGGCGTGCCGACTGCCCCGAATACGTGAAGCGATCATGCGGCAGGTTCTTAATCTCCCGCACCGTCACCATGCCGTGTGAGACCGTCGTGATAATCCCGGTGATCTGCCCTTGCGGGCCGTAAATCGCTTGCGCCGTAATCCGATGGGTCTGGTGAGCGGTCACCACGGTGATGGAGGCTCCGGGGTGCAAGGCGGGCGCTGTGCGGTACGGAACCAAGTGCCCGTTCAACCAGATGGTCGTTGTACGCGTAAGATCGAGGGTGTCCGTCACGCCATGCGGGTGCGCCGGATCCGGACTCTGCTGCACCACGAGCGTTGCCCTCTGCTGGGACACCACCGTTACAGAGGACAGCACATTGGCCGGCGGATGCAACCAATAGGTGCTGTTCCACGTTGCAACGGGCGGCGGGAGTGCGATAGAACGGGGCACGGCGGACGATACCCGAGCATGCAGCCAAGCCCCGCTCCCAATCGCGATCATCCCGACCATCACGACGGCAGCAGCAAACCCCCAGCGACGCCGCGGCCCTCGGAAGCGCGGGGTCTTTTGCGCTAGCCGCTGATGCAACCGATCCTCGTTAAAGCGGACCGTCGTTACGCCGTGTCGCGCAGCGTAGCGGTGAAACCCATCCCGAATCGCGGTATCCAGAGCATCCTGCGCCTTGTGATCCTTAGCCATGGGGCTGTTCCTCCTCCCATAAATCGGCAAAGTGCCGGCGAGCCCGATGCAATCGGGCCCGGACGGCGGCATGTGTCAAGTGCAGGGCGTTCGCGATTTGTTGCATCGAAAAATCCCCGTAATAAAAGAGCCACAAACACTCCCGGTCGGTCCGCGATAAGCGGTCCAGCACCTGTTGGACATCGAGAACCGTGTCCTGATCCCTTTGCCCTGCCGCGATAGGGGGTGCGGTGTCGAACGCCACTTCCGGGCGCCGGTGCCGCTTCCGCAGCGCATCGCGGGCGAGGTTGCGCGTAACGGTATACAGCCACGCCGCCGAGATCGGGGCCTCCGGATGCGTCTGATGGTGGCGATACAACCGGATGAACGCTTCTTGTGCGATATCTTGCGCCAACTCGCGGTCGTGCGTTAGGACATACGCCAGTTGCGTCAGCTTGTCGCCCCACTCCCGGACCCACGGTTCAAGCCAGTTGGATGATGCTACGCCCACAAAGTTGCCTCCTCACTGACCTAAACGTGTGACCCGGGCGCCGCGTGACGCCGGGCACGCGAAGAATGGCCCGAGGATAAGCGCTTGGCCCCTTCGACGATCACGGGGTGTGTGTAGATAGAATGATGACACCAGTCGGGCTCCCGGATCCGTAGTGGGTACACTACGGGTGTCTGGAAAACATTTC
>NZ_JABBVZ010000203.1 GCF_012933365.1 Sulfobacillus harzensis
GGTCGTCCCCCTCGCGCACGCTGAGACTACTGGGGCCGCAGGGCCCCGGGATCATCAGGCCGTGCCGACCCATTTTTGTTCCGAAACCCCGCTCGTGTGAGCGGGCTTTTTTTATGGCCTCTTACGCAAATTTGGCCACAGGCTTAACCCGACACGAGCATATCTTTTATATGTGGGAAAATGTGTTAAATCGACACCTTTCAAGTCACCCTCAATACCATGGGATTATGTGGATGGCATGCGATAAGGTGACGGAATTCAAGAAAACGCGTTGCGTCGTGATGGGGTAAACCGTTAATCTATTATGGACGGAATACGTACGTGATACGCTGCCGTGGAACCTTGCTCATGCCACGAGCCTAAACGGTGAATGATACTCATGGGGAGTCACAGGGAGGTCAAGGTAAGTATGGCAGCAGGCATCACTAAAACGGGTGATGAATGGCGCCTTAGCGACGTCATTCAAGGGGTCGCCATCGATTCTCGGCTGGTGAAGCCGGGGTATATCTTTGTCGCCATTCCGGGCGCGATATCGGACGGCCACGCCTTTGTCGAGGATGCCATCAATCGGGGCGCTGTGGCCATTGTCGGCGAGCACCCCTTGAATCTTCCTGTCCCCTATTTTCAAGTGGAATCCAGCCGGCGGGCTGCCGCCGAGCTTTCTGCGGCCTACTATCATTATCCTTCCCGTGATTTGGTGACCATCGGTGTAACTGGCACCAACGGCAAGACTTCGGTGGTTTATTGGTTGACGGCGCTGGTGCGGGCAGGAGGCATCAGTGCCGGCATGATCTCGAGCGTCGTGAACGATACCGGAAACCGCGTCCGAAACTCGATTTTAACCACCCCGGAAAGTCCGGAACTGCAACGCCAATTGTGGGAGATGCGTCAGAATGGAGCGACTCACGCGGTCGTGGAAGTCTCCTCGCATGGCATTGCCCAGCGCCGCGTAGACGAAATTGGTTGGGACCTGGCGGTGTTGACCAATATTACCCGCGAACATCTTGATTTTCATGGAACCATGGAAAACTATGTGGCAACCAAGGCCAAGCTTTTTCAACGATTGCCGGCTGATTCCTTAGGGGCGGTGCTGAATGCCGACAACCGCTACTCAGATGTGGTTCGAGAGGGTCTGGTCTGCCCGGTGGTGACGTACGGATTAGAGGCGGGTGACGTGCGGACGGAGATTCTTGAAGCCACAGCATGGGGCTCACGGGTCCGCATTGATGCCGGACAGGGCCGACCGATTGAAGCGCAGTTGAATCATCCCGGTCAATATAATGTCTACAATCTCACGGCAGCTGTGACCGCGGCATTGGCGTTAGGGGTATCGCCTGAAGTCATTCAACGGGTGATCCCTGAACTTCCTGGAGTTCCGGGCCGTATGCAGGTGTTGCAGCAGCCGGGCCAGCCTACGGTCATTGTCGACTATGCCCATACCCCGGACGGATTAACCCAGTCCTTGATCACCGTACGCAAAATGGTGGAGGGCCGCGTGTGGTTGGTTTTCGGCGCCCGTGGCGGGCGGGACCGCGGCAAACGTCCGGAGATGGGGCGTGTTGCGGCGACCTTGGCTGACTGCGTTGTGCTCACGGCCGACAGTCCCAATGATGAGGAGCCGGATGCCATTGCGGAAGCGATTCGGGAAGGGATTGACACGGTGGATCCGGCCAAGCTGATAAAAATTGAACTGGATCGTGCCCGGGCTATCCATTGGGTGGTGAAGGAGGCCCAGGCCACCGATTGTGTTCTGATTACCGGTCGGGGTCCGGAGCCATATCAATACTTTCACGGACGGCGAGTGGTGCTGAAGGATTCCGATGTGGCGTTAGACGCCTTGGGGGAACGGGTGCGGAAAGGAGCGGACGGGGTTGGCATCCATTAGTGTAGTGATTCCTGCCTACAACGCAGAAGACACGGTGGTGGACGCTATTCGCTCTGTTCTCCAGCAAAGTCTGCCGGCGCATGAAATTGTGGTGGTGGATGACGGGTCCAACGATGGGACGGCCCCCCTTGTACGAGACCAGTTTCCCAGTGTGCGTCTTGTGCGAGTGCCCAACGGCGGCCCATCCAGAGCGCGCAACCAGGGAATTCAGTTGGTGACGGGCGAATGGATTGCCTTTTTAGACGCCGATGATACGTGGCACCCGGATAAGTTGAAGGTGCAAATGGCCCAGGTGTCTCCAGATGTGGAATTGATTGCTTCCGATTGGGTTCGCGGCACGGAGTTTACGTCGGTCCCCAACCCCGTGCCCACGACGCGTCTCACATATCGCGACATGTTAACCATGAATCAGTTTCAAACCTCGACGGTGCTTATGTCGACGCGTCTGGCCAAACTATTGAACGGATTTGATCCTGAGGTGGATGGGGCGGAAGACTGGGATTTTTGGCTTCGCGCCTCGGAGCATACTAACATCGTGAAGGTTGACTGGCCGTTGGTCCAGTATCGCGATGTCGCCACCGGCTACAGCAAGGATGTGTGGCGGGTGTACAGCACCATGCAGCCCATGCTGGACAAGCATCGTGGGACCACGGTCATTACCCGGGCACAGTTTGCCACGTTGGAGAGCTGGCATCACTTGCGTTTTTGGGTGTCATTTTCATTGCAGCATGATCGGGAACATGCCAAGACGGCGTGGCGGAAGGCATGGCAGCCGCGACTGCGTTGGCATGCCTTAGGCGCAATTTTTCAGTACTTGGTGCCGTTTTTGGCGAAACGGCTTAAAAAACGCGTCGGCTAATCCCACGATTGGTGACCATTTCCGCTTGATTCATTCGCGAGTCCGATCGATAATAGACGACGGTTTTGATCGGCGTCGACTTCTGTCGCGGAGCTGAAAAATTCCAGTAGACATCCAATCGTCGACACGATATAATAAATTTTGCTGTTGCGAGACAGTGCCGGTCCTTGAAAACTATATCATCATGCCACATGAACGAACGTAACAAACGACCAACGTCGTAACA
>NZ_JABBVZ010000204.1 GCF_012933365.1 Sulfobacillus harzensis
ATGGATGGTACCTCTATTCAACCAAACACGGACAGGAATCGCTAACCGCAAATTCCACGAAATTCGGGACTATCTCTAAGACGGCGATGAAGACTAAGGCTAACAGCGGGCGTAATGGGAGATGACGGGTACGTAGCGTCAGCGCGATGGTGTGGAGGAGTTCGGCTAGCATCATCAGCATCAACAAGGGATCCAAGAGCCGCAGGAGGGCCCTCGGGTCTCCGGCCCGGAACAATCCTTGCATCAGATGGCGCGCCAACACCGCGGCGAAAGCAAGCACAAACAGCACCGTGAGCAAATAAAGGGTGCTGACCCCCCATTCGATCAGGCGGTTAATCGTATGGCGGATTCGGGTGGTCAAGACGTTAATAGGCCCCACGGGTGTCCTCTCCTTTCTATACTGTGTGGATGCACTCCTTACGGGCCTTCGCGCGGCTGGGAACATTGCGGGCGGCAGTGTTTGGCGGGGGTCTTTTACAATACCCACAGTCCATGGAACATCCCTCCTCATCATTGGAATAACAAGTATGGGCGTCTCTTGGGGTCCGAATATCAATATAGATGCCCATCCGACCGCCGCGTTAATCCTCGTTGAGCGGATCGGCCAATCGTCCCGGTGAGCACACCACCCCGCGCTGTCATCGACTCCGGCGCTAGTTTCGGGTGATGAACGAGACGATGCCGGCGGCCCATGAGCTTACCCAACATTCGATGCTTCACCATGTCGGACTAGCCTTGGTACTCATGCACGGGCGCAGCACTTCATCGCTGGATTACGGATCCACCCGTGATGGTTCATCCCTCAACGACTCGCTCGTAGTGATCGGCGGTCTGACCGCCTGGATTTTGTCCTGTGGCTCATTGACGGAAGGCTACTTTCACACGCAACGGTTCTGGTTGACCTGGAGCGTCCTGGGTGGAATATAGGCCTGGCTCACCTGACGATGCCCAGCGCGACAACCCGATTCCACTTCACGGATTCGGCACCAGGTCTCCCACGCGCGGCAAAAGGTGGTCCGGTCATCGGCCAAGGCGGCCGCCACTAAGTGGCTTACCGTATTCTCCTGCAGGCGGTCCCAGGGGTGCTGCCGCGTACGTACAGTGTGCGCCTCATTTCATTACAGATTATGCTATTTCTAGTAGAGTATGGTGTGCACGATGGGCGGTACCTGCCCCGGACTAAATTCATCAGCGCCGCGTACCGTGCCAGACCGGTCGCACCGATGGCGGGATGTAGTTTCTGGGACTTCGATACGGATTGGACGGCTTTAAGGAACTAACTCCAATTTGGACTGGGCTTCTGATCTGCTTTTCCGAGGGTGAGTGTGTCAACATCAACAAGTTTACTTCCCCGCACATAAATGTTGCCCAGGGAATCACAACTGGACTCTTTCACACGTTTGGTGAAAGAGGAATTTTTGGGGGTTGGCAAAGGGGACACGCCACCTTGGGAGGTGTGAGCATGTCGTTGTTTAGTCTACCAGAGTACCCGGGGATGCGCGTGGTGCTAGTCCGCGGGACCGACCAACCGGCGCGGTTAGTGGTGAAGTCGGTGGCGCAAGGCGCGTCTTGTCCCGCGCGTGGCTAGTGGAGCCCCCGGATCCATAGCCGATATGTCCGGCATTTGTAGGAGTTCCCCGTTAGCTCTATTACGGTCACCTTTAAGTTGTGGGCGGCACCGGCCTATTCCCAACGCATTTTTTGCGAGCGTGTCCTCGTGGGCGCCACGGCACCAACGGCGGACAACGACCTGCACGGCGGGACTTCTTGGACTTGTGTCAAGTCCAATCAATCAATTGCGAGGCGATGCCGCGGCTCCGCCGGTTAACGCCACTATCATATCCAGTATGAAGGCGTGAACCCCACCATCCCCAGCTACATTGACGAACCCGACCAACCGGTTGTCGCAGCGGGCCGTGACCCAGCCGAGGCTCCGGTGCAGCTGGGCCTTCCATTCGTAATCGATGATCGAGTGGTCGAACACCTCCGCGTGCCACCTCTCGACTTCCATATTTTCGTAAGCGCCATGCCAAATATATTCGGTCGTAGGTTCCTAGTGAGCCAATTCCTCATTCTCCTGCGAGTGGACTCCGAGTTCGCTCATCACACGCAACCCATAGGACCGCCCTTTGCCGACGGCAACGTCCAGTAAGGCGAGTAAAATCCCTAAAAGACCGTGACCGGCAACAGCACCAAGACATTCGCGAGTTCCACGGATCCCGCGTTTGACTGGCCACGGCGCAACGCAGGCTGCATCCGCATAAAGACCGCGGCGATGCCACACACTAGCCATGAAATCCTATAGGAGGAGGCCACGTATGGAGCTTCTCCAATCGCTGGTGAACGACTTGGAGCATCTGGAGCGGTATCTAACCAGCCTGCTGCCCGGTCTGCACGCCAAAGGCGATGCCAATGCATACGTTCCGGACCTCGAGGCGGCCACCGACCGCTTATTCGCGGAGTTGGGCCCCAGTCCCGACGTGGTGATTCGCCGGTTCCACCAGCGGACGGGCCGAGCGGGACTCATTTGTTACCTGGACAATCTGGTGGACCTGAACCAAGTCGATCGGGATATTTTGTCCCCGTTGCTTGAAGGGGAAGAGGGGACCCTTCGGCGCCTGCCGGTGGGCCCGGTCGCCCGACAGACCCAGTGGGACCCCATCCTAGACGCCATCTTGCAGGGGCAAACCGCGGTCTGTCTCGAGGCGGTGCCCGAAGCCTGGCTCTTTGACACCGCCAAGATCCCCCAGCGCAGCATTGATCGTCCCGAAACCGAGATCGCGGTGCGCGGGCCGCAGGAAGCCTTTACCGACGTGTTAGCCATTCAACTGAGCCAATTGCGGCATCGTCTGGCCACGCCCCACCTGGTCTTCGAACAACTGAGCCTCGGCACGCGCTATCCCGTGGCCGTAGCGATGGC
>NZ_JABBVZ010000205.1 GCF_012933365.1 Sulfobacillus harzensis
TGGCTATCCCACTTGAATGGGGTAATTCGCAGGAGCAGGACTTTCACCTGCAAGCTTCTGTACCTGCCAGTCGCACGTAGGTTCCCGGTCGCAATACGACCGGGAATCCGGGGAACACGACGCCGCGGGCATGCGGCGGCACCACCACGGCAAGGTCCGGCCAGTCGACATGCCCGAGCATCGTCTGTTGCGTCCACGCCGGAATTTCCCACACCGAGCTCCGGGGTTGCCAGCCGTTGCCCACCGCACTGGGACGGCTTGCCCCAAAGTGGCGCATCCCTTGCACCACGAAGACCCCGCCCTGGTGCTCGGTCACCCGGTATCCGGCGCGAAGGGATTCCGCAATGATGTCCGCCATATACGGCGTGACCGGGCGTTCCGCAAGAATCGCGGTCGGCCGAACCCCGCCCCGGTCTGCTTCCCGCCAGAGCAACGGCAAGGGATCGATAAACTGATGGGGTGCTTGCTCCCGCGCGATGCCCAGCACGCGAAACCGATACGCCCACGGGCCTAAGCGATTTTGCGTCCAGACCACTGCGTGGCGGGGAATGTGCTGCACGGCGGCTTCAACTGCGGGGAGGGTGCGGTTCGTCGCCGCCAACTCCGGGAGGATGACCGATCCCACGAAGAGCGCTTCAATCATTACGGTGGCCACTGCCACGCCAAACAGCAGACGCGGTTGCTGGGCGCGAAACCGCGCCAGGGCCTCTCCCAGGGCGAGAAAGGCCCATCCCGCCAGGATGACTTGGTATTGGTCATTAATCTGCTGTTGCGCGGGGAACGCCGACAGCGCGTTCAGCGCGACGAGACTCAACAGGGCCGGCACGCTGGCCGATCCTAACAGCGATAGGCCCAACACCGGCTCCAAAATCCAAAACGCGTAAGGACCTTCTTGCAGGAGATGGTGAACCACCGCCGGGAAATGCGTGACGATCCCCAGAAGGATGCCGCTAAAGCCATGCCCCAAATAGCCATACAAGGCCAGGTTGATCTTTTCGGTGCCCCCCTGAAAGTAGCGCGGAAAGATGACGTCCATTTCAAGGAAGAACAACCCCACACTGCTTGCCACGGTGATCAGGCCATCCCGCCATCGCTTCCGGTACACGAGGAGCCCAAGGCCCCATCCCGCAATGGAGATGAGCGCCATGTTTTTGGCTACCGCCGCCAAGGCGAGCAAAATGTAATAGCCCCCCTTTCGGTCGGTCGTGTAATAGACATACGCCCAGACTAACAACGGCAAGGCCAGAAAATCGGGATGAAAGTCAAATTGGCTGCCTCCCAGGATCGCCGGATAGAGGAGAAAGAGGATGGCAAGGATGCTCGCCGTCCATTCAGCTAAGTGGTTGAGGATGGCTGCCCGATAAATGCCCCAGGCGGCCCAAGCTGTGCCCAAAGCCTGGAGCCCAAAGAGGAAGGATGCGCCGCCTAAAAATCGAAAGCCGTACGCCAACGGATAGATGAACACCGAGCCGTCATTCGCAAAGGCGGGGGTTTGAAACACCGTGGAAAAGGCCCACCAGTCCCCGTGAGTGATTTTCCAGAACTCTTGCTCGAAGTCGCCCAAGTCCATCGTGCTGGCCTGCAAGGTATAGAACTTATGCAGGGAGACCCACATCTGAAGGGCGCCGAAGAGCACGATGACGATCAGGAGAAGGGCGGCTGGGGGGCGCAGACGAAGACGCCGGACTAGCGAATGCGACTGTATCGAATACCACTGCACGGTGTCGAACCTCTCATTCCGGATTCCAACCATCTCTTTTCATCGTACCGTGAACAGTTAGCGGCGACCATTTTTTTAGGTTGGAATACCGGTTCCCCAGGGCGGACGAGTTACACAGGTGACGCTGGTACAGGGGGCAAATCCCGTTGACAATGGGGACAGACGGTTGCGCCGTGGCGCACCGGTTCCTGGCAAAAGGGACAAGCAAAACCGTGACGCAGGGCCTCCTGCCGTAGTGCATCCGGGGTTGGGTTGATCATGGCAATAATAATGGCCCCAATCCAGCCGAACACAATACCCAGCAACACACCGATGCCGCCACGGCCTTTGTGAGCCCCGATGTTGCCCGCCACGACGATAGGCGCAACCCAGAACGCCAGGGCGAGCAGTATGATGAGTGCAACCATGTCCATTAAACCTCTGCTTTCCATCAGCTAACCCCCTAATGACGGTCTCCACCCCGTTGGCGCGCTTACAGGAACACCGCACGCCCATGTAATCTTCGAGAGGCTTCAGTCAGAATGCTCCACTGCCCCGGTCGAAACTAGTCCGCGCTGGCGGGCCATGCCGAACGGCCTCGGTTCTAAAGATCCATTTAAGCGGCACAGGAATGCCGCGATGGAACTTCGGCCACCGCACTTGGTGGTTCGCAGGTATTTCGCCACTCAACGAACAGTATGGGTACGACGGCAGACGAAAAAGGCCTATCGACCCCGTCGCATGAGGGACCTTGGGACGGGACCCTGTCGCAAAAACCAGTCGGATAATGGAGGATTCCTGGAAATCTGGAGAAGCGTGGTAAATATGGGCTTGTTTGGACCAGGTGAGTCGAATAGGCATCGGTTCGTAAGTGTCAGTGTTGTGGACCACCGGTTGATTGTATCCCAACGCGGCATGAATCGGGGCATCGTGGGACGGTCGGCCCCGGGTGATTGAATATGGGGATTCCACGCCTAGTCCCGGCGGTTGGTCGCATTCGACCGCGTTGCAATAGCGTTACCCACCTTTGCCCATTCAGCGGACCCCATGTTGGTGGCCCCTTGGGCGCGGGTCCATCTGACTCCATATCGCCGGTAAACGGTGAGGGCGGACTTTGCAACCTGGTACAGCCTAGGAGAGTTTTCATAAAGTCTCCCGGGAGCGTCGACCTGGCGGAACGCGCCAAGATTTTGCGATCGCAGCCAG
>NZ_JABBVZ010000206.1 GCF_012933365.1 Sulfobacillus harzensis
ATTTTGGGATTTTCCGCCAGTATTACTGCCAAAATAGCGCCATCATCCCATTGTTACCGACTATGACGCAGTCCTGCGCAAAAGCGGAGTCCGGGAGACCGGGTGGCCGCCAATCGCTCGGTCAATCGGGCCAGGGTCGAGTGGGGATCGCCGGCGATGAGGCGGGTGTATTCGTGAATGTGCAATTCCTGCGCCGCCTCCGGTGTAATCAGCCAATCGCCGTGGGATCGGTGGCGGATCCACGCATCCCACTGTCCGAGGGCCCCCACGGCACCGTCAAAGGGCTGCCGCTCGGGAGGGACCTGAAAGCGCGCGACCGGGTCGCCCCACGCCGCCGGGCACAGCGGACACCAGTTGCGCTGGGCGGCGCTCGCGTCAATGACCATGATCCGTTCGTGCCAGTGCAGCAAAATCTCGTAGGTCTGTTCTGCCCGACTCACTCGGTGCGTTTCGTTGAGCGTCCACGCGCCGTCCCCATAAAACTCGTCTAACGGGGTCCACGCAGCCGGCCACGGCTTGCCCGGCAATCGGTGCCGGCGCCGGCGAACCCGGTCTCGATGCATCGTGTGCCAGGGGCGCAGAAACGGATAGGGATGCTCCCGGCGGTGCTCCTTCACCCATTGCGCCAGGGTATCGGTGGGGATCGCCAGGTCCTGCGCCACTTGCGCCCCGGACTGCCCGCTGAGAACCAATTGGACCGCGTGTTGCTTAAGTTCCGCGTCGTACTCGGACGTCATGGCTATCACCTCCATGGACACATTGTAGCCCAATAACCGGTTTCAGGATGGGCGAGACGGTCTCCAGGCCCGGTCACATCGCCGCGGATTCATTTCACTTAACACAGGGAGCGAGAGCGCCCGAAGCGAAGCAGGCTTGGGTGATGTGGATGATGACGAACATGATGGACAAGAGTGATCTAGTGTCCGACAATGGGGTCATGGATACGGATGTGTGGACCATCGAGCGCCATCTCATGGGGAAATCGGAGCATATCTGCGAGCTGTATCGCCAGTTTGTCGCGATCGTCGAAGCGTGCGGCCCGGTGAGTTACGCCGTCAGCAAATCCGCCATCACCTTCAAAGGTGCCCGTCGCGGCTTTGCCGGGGTTAAGCCAAAGTCCCAATATCTCGACGGCTACCTGGATCTCGAACGGGAAGTGACTGATTCACGAATCTTGCGGAGTTCGCCCTATACACAGCGCCTCTATGTGCATCACTTTCGCGTAAGGGTCTGCGCGGAGATGGATGACGAATTTCGGGCATGGATACGGGAGGCGTATGCGGTCGGGGCCGGCGCACATCTCACTCGATAGCCCCGACACATCAGTCCTTCCGCCGCCGCGGACACCCAGTTTATGCGGATGCGCCCGAACGGATCCCGGCACCCGCATTGGTTCGCTACGGCCCTCGCATGCGAATTGCCAGTCGTGGCTGCATTGTCTAAGTCGACGTCGCCGACCGCCACGTGGGTGAGGGCATCGACCCCGAGCAGATCACCCAAGCTGATATCCCGCCCCCCATCAGGCATGGTTGGACCCCGAGGCCTTTGTCCGCAACGTGCGTCACCTTATGGCCCCGTCCAAGTATAGAGCATGAGAGGAGCTTCACAAGGCAGGAATGGTTCATGGTGCGAATGAACGAGATTTGGGGGCGAAAATGCCTTAACGTTTGCATGAGGGCGACCATTGGGATGAGGGCGGGTCAGTCGCAGTAAAAGAAGAAGATACCCTTATCGAACCGGTCCACCGATAACTTTCCTGGCTTACCATATTGCTCCCACACTTTGTGAGCCGCTTCCTGCGTTCCTCGAACACGGACATATTTCCGCCCCTCCCGGTTCATCCCCTCGCGTATCTGGATGGCATTCGATGGGGTGGGCTGCTCCGAGGGTACGGGCGTGTCCGTAGTGGATGAAAACCTTGTGCGCGCATCGTACATGGTGGTCGGCAAAGGCGTCACCGTGAGGATTTCGTCCACGATGCGATCGACGCTCGCTTCATCAAGAGGGCCATCTGAGCCCCTAGTCAGATACGCGAGCGCTTGTCTCGGCGTTAGGACCGGCATGGAGCACTGGTCGGCCACCAGCCACGTGGTCTGTGTGAACACGACAAGTGGCTCAATGGGGGGAGGGGCTGGGGTAACTCGTGGAGCACATACCATTGGTGAAATCGCCGCTGGTGCGTTTTGTGTTGATGGATGGGGCTGTGCGTTTTAACCCACTTGCCGGCTTCTTTTCGAAAACACTGGTCGTTTTTGAGCAAAACCGCCCCATCCCATGCCTTTGTTTCAATCAGAAAGATTCCTCCGGGTCCAATGGCGATATGATCAATTTGGGCATATTCACCGGGCTTGTATTCAAGGACTACGTCGCTTATGATTGCCCAGCTTTTCGGGAGACGCGCCCATAGTCGCAGGCTAACGGCAAATTCCCCCCGGGCACCCTGCTGGCTGTCGTGGCGCTGTTTCGTCCGGGCCATCGCCGTCGCGAGCGGCTTGAATGCCCAATGGAGGATTTTCGGAGTTTCGGCGTCAACGCGCTCACGGACCTGTTGCACCTTAGCCGTCTCCTTCTCCTCAATTCGTTTTAAAAATGCTGATTTTTGGTCATCGGATTGAGTAAAGACCCGGGCCATGGTGTCCCCTCCGACCTGTTGTCTAGAAATTGTCGGTAATTATATCATGCTGGCAGAATGAGGATCTACTTCGGGGGACCGCGCCTTGGTCCATCGGCAAGTATGGTTCGACATTGTCCCTTACCTTGGTAAGGACAATTATCAACGCGGCGAATGGTGGAATAGTCTCTCGGTATTTAATCCGGATAAGCTGGGGATTTGCCAGTAATTAACTGGAAGCGCGGGTGCAAGAGATCA
>NZ_JABBVZ010000207.1 GCF_012933365.1 Sulfobacillus harzensis
AATGGCCGCCCACCCCAGCGAATTTTGACACCCGTCCGCGGAGCCGTCCGGGTCAATTTTTGAAAAAGCTCCTAGTCTTCTGGTCCCATTGCATCTTGCGGACATCAGCCCAGACCAGAGTTCCCATTTCTTCACCACCCCAGTTCCTATACAAGAACTCAATTTCACATGTATAATTACTGTATTCGTCGGAACGCTTTAAATTCCTGCCGAAAATTCCGTTTTGTGGAAGCAATTCTAGGAGGTTTCGCCGTGGTCAAATCGGCCGAACGCGTCGCCACCCTTATTACTGTGTTGTCTGGAATTCCTGGGAGGCCGCCATGGCCTTTTCCCGTAATCTCCAGCTCGTTCCGATCGCTGTGCCACATCTCGATCGGTTGAGCAGCGAGCTCGGTGAAACGGTCCAGATGGCCATATTGGATGGCACCGACATTGTCTATATCGCTAAGTCTGAGTCACAACGGCCAGTCCAGTTGGTCTCCTCCGTTGGAAGCCGGCTACCCGCGCACGCGACAGGGCTCGGCAAGGCATTGTTAGCCTGTTTGTCCGCGGAGAGGCTGGAAGAGCTCTATGGGAACACTGAGTCTCTTGCCGTTTTAAGCCCCAATACCATTCGCACGTTCGATGCATTACGGCACGATCTCCAAAGCATCCGGGCACGTGGCTACGCCATAGACGCCGGTGAATGCACCCCGGGACTGTTCTGTATTGCGACACCGATTTTGGGTGTCGATCATAAAGCGCTAGCCGCCATCAGCGTGTCGGTTCCCGAAAGCCGTTTTGTGGAAGCTGACCGCAGCAAGCTCGCCTCTCGCCTTATTAAAGAAGCGCATTCACTATCCCGAAAATTGGGAGCTGTAGATCCATCTTGTTGGTCCGCCGGATAGAGCGACGGCCGGGATAACGCAATCCAAAATGCTCAACCGTCAACGAAGAGGATCCGTGTCAGTACCCTTTGAAACAATCTCTCAAACCTTCTGACACAACGGGGAAGAGTCCACGTGGACGCGTCCCGTCACCGGCTTCCCCATAGGAGGTCCATATGCGCTACGATACGACGATATCTTGCGTAGACATCTTCGTATTCCCCCGCAGTTAACGAATTCGGTTCTCTCTCGGCAATGGTGCGGCGAGGATAGGCAGCCACGTCGCCCATAAGGGCGTTCCGAGCCAGCCATGCGGCGCCTACCGCGGCTCCAGGGTCCTCCGTAACCAAGACCGGTAAGGCCAACACATCGGCAACCAGCTGACTCCAAAGACCACTGCGGCTTCCCCCGCCGGTTAGAACCACCCTGCTTGGCCTCATGCCGTCACTGTTTCCCTTCATAGTGTCCCAGCAGTGACGCTGGCTGTAGGCAACCCCCTCCAAAACGGCTCGCGCCAGCTGCGGTCGGGTGTGCTGAGAGTCAAGGCCGAAGAACACGCCGCGGGCATTGGGTTGACGGATCGGTGCCCGCTCACCCGAGAGATATGGTAGAAAGAGGACCCCGTCGGAGCCCGGGGAGACTTGCGCCGCCTCCTGGTCGATCGAAGCGTAATCTGCGCCCGAATAAATAACATCGCGTAACCAGCGTACTGAGAGTCCCGCCGCCTGGGTAACCGTCATCCAATGCCAAGAATGGGGTTCCGCGTGACAAAAGGCATGAACCGAGGGGTGAGGGGGCAACGAAAACCGATCTAAAACCCAAAACAGGACGCCGCTCGTCCCAAGCGACAGTCCCAGCTCGGACGGTTGAAGACCACTACCCACCGCACTCGCTGCCTGGTCACCCGCCCCGGTGACAACCGGCAGTCCACGGAAAACAGTGGGGCCCTTCACCATTTCTCCGACGATCTCACTAGACTCACGCACCGGCGGCAACCAGGTTATATCCATATCCAGCATTTTGATCCACGCTTCATGCCAGTTTCGGTTCCTGACATCGAGAAGGTACGTTCCCGAAGCATCGGTGGCATCGATCGCCCACGTCCCGGTTAAGGTCCCGCGGAGCCAGTCCTTGGCTACCAAAACCCGGGAAATCCGTCGGTAGGTTTCCGAATCATGATCACGAATCCATAAGCAACCGAAGCAGTGTATAGTTGGTTAACGGGGCATTCCCCGTCATATCAAGAAGACGATCCATCCCAAATTTCTCAGTGAGGCGATCCACGTACTCTTCCGTTCGCTGATCGGACCACAAGATGGCGCTTCGGAGCGGGCTTCCCGACTCATCGGACACAACCAAAGTGTGCATTTGCCCGGTGACGCCAACCCCCTTCCATGCCACCGGCAACGCCTCTGCCTCAGCGAGGGCTCGGTTCAGGGCTAATACCCAATCTAGCGGGTTCTGTTCGACCCATCCAACATAGGGATGGGTCGACGGATATTCATAGGAACGGTTCCAAAGAACCGTCCCGTCCTCGCCGACCGCCACCGCTTTGAGTCCTTGAGTTCCCACGTCGAGACCAAGGTAAGCTTCTCGCATGCTATCTCAACCCCAACAATAGTTCCGTCACCAGTTGGTCAAGTTCCTCATAGGCGTATCCGCGCTCCCGCCACCAATCCAATCCCGATGGGTCATGAATCTCTGGACCCTCTCCGTTAACCTCCCGAATTCGCCTCAAAGCAGCTTGTATATCGGAGTCCTCCCGGAATTGGCGAACTTTTTCCCGGTAAGCAAGATAGCTTCGCATTGATCCTTGTGCGAACGCCCAGACTCCTTCTAAGTTCTCTGTTCTATAGGGGTGGGCGTCAAAGTGGCGCGGGCCCTCATAGCCACTATCCTCCAACAGCTTAACTGGTAGGTAAAGAGGGGCCTCGGGGCTTAGCTGTGGTAGCGAGTGCCCCTTGAGCGCCCTCCTCCCCGTAGAACCGG
>NZ_JABBVZ010000208.1 GCF_012933365.1 Sulfobacillus harzensis
TGTTACGGCCAAGTATAAAATCTCCAATAACGACAACAACACTTCGCCAAAAAGGCCAACCTGATTTCGGCAAAACGGCCAACGGATAGTCGCCATTTTGGCCAAGATGCTGTCGCCACATTCGTCGCAAAAGGATTGGATTCATCCGGTCGGGAATCTATGGACGCCACACTGTGGCCACAATGGATGACGAAGGAGCGATTCGATGCGGCAATTAGGGAGAGATGAACGCTTGGCCATTTATGATGCGTTACAACACGGCCAGTCCGTGTCGCAAATTCACCGGGAGACCGGGCACGACCGCCAAACCATCCGCGATATTCGGGATGCCGGCGATCCCCGACAGCGGACTAGCCCTCCGCCATCGTCGGCGCGGCCCAGCCTCCTCGATCCATACCATCAGTATATCCGAGAACGGGTGCTCGGTGGCTGTCTCAATACCGCCGTCTTGTTCGACGAGATTCGCGCCATGGGCTACGTTGGCGGCCGGAGCACGGTCAAAAACTTCGTGCAACCGTTGCGCCCGACCATGCCCCCGGAACCCGTGCAGCGCTTTGAAACGCCCCCAGGGCGGCAAGCCCAGTGTGACTGGGCGAAATTTGGGAGCCTGAAATATCCGGACGGCACCGTCCGGCCCCTCTGGATCTTCATTTTCACTCTGGGCTATTCCCGGTGTCTCTACATCGAGTTCGTGCATGACACGCGCCAAGACACCCTCTTTGCCTGCCTCGAGCATGCGTTCGAGGCGTTTGGCGCCGTACCGACCGACATCCTGTCGGACAATATGTCCCCCATGGTCATCGCGCATCCCGTCGATGGGCCCGTCCAATGGCATCCGCGCTTTGCGGCCTTCGCCGGGTTTCATGGCTTCACGCCCAAGGCGGCACGCCCCTACCGTGGACAGACGAAGGGTAAGGTTGAACGCCCAGTCCGCTACGTGCGGGACAACTTCTGGCCCCGGATTCAGCGGATTGAAGGCATCGAGGACTTGAATCGCCAAGTGGCCACGTGGGTCCAAACGGTCGCGGACGTGCGCATTCATGGCACGACGCACGAACGTCCGATTGACCGGCGTGCGGCGGATGTGGCCGCCTGTGCGGTCTGGCCAGCTGCCCATCGGTTCTGGTATGGTGAGGAAATCGTGCGTCGCGTCTACAATGATGGCTATGTCCGCTGGGACGGGCACAGTTGGGCGGTGGGCTATGACTGGATTGGTCAGGAGGTCATCGTGCAGCGTCAGCCCGCCGGCGGCATCGTGATTCGCCTGGGCGATCGGGTGCTTCGCGAATATCCAGCTCCGACCCATCCCCATGCCCTCATGGGCACGCCGGGCCCCATACCCTCGCAAACCCGGACCCGGTCGGGTCCGGCCCCGAGTTCCCGGGGTGTCCATCAGGCCGTCGCGCCCGATGTCGTGCAACGGGCGCTGGCGGCCTACGAGGAGGTGCTCCAATGAACCCCCTCATCCTGGACGATTTGTGTGAGCGCCTCCAACTCACGGAAGTGGCTCGGTTGGCCGGACCGCGCGCGGATAGCGCGGCGGCGGCCCAAGACCCGTACACGGCGTATTTGGCGGATTTGTTGCAGGCGGAGGTCGATGCCCGCCAGCAGCGCTATGTCTCCTCCCGCGTGCAAATGGCGCACCTCCCGTTCCGGAAGCCATTGGACACGTTTGACTTTGCGTTCCAGCCGAGCATCGACGAACGCCAAATCCGCGAATTGGCAACCTTGCAATGGATCGATGCGGCGGCCAATATTCTCTTCCTGGGGCCGCCTGGGGTGGGGAAAAGTCACTTGACGGTCTCCTTGGCCCTGCAGGCCATCCAAGCACGCCAATCCGTGTATTTCGTGACCATTCAGGACATGATCGCGGATTTGCGGCGCGCATGGGAGGACAATCGGTTCCCGGCCCGGTTGGCGGTGTATACGCGGCCCAAATTGCTGTGCGTCGACGAAGTCGGGTATCTCCCCTTGGAGCGCCTCGATGCGACCCTCTTTTTCCGCTTGGTCTCGGCCCGTTACGAACGCGGCAGCATGATTTTGACGTCCAACAAGAGTTTCAGCGAATGGGGGGAAGTGTTCGGGGATGCGGTCTTGGCCACCGCGATCCTCGACCGCCTGCTCCATCACTCGACGGTCGTCAATATCCGCGGGGAATCCTATCGACTCCGAGAGAAAAAGCGGAGCCAAGGCCGCGACGGATTGCTCGTGCCCCCGGCGTCGGGCACCGTCCACGCCTAATGGCCTGGGTGCGATGGCGCGGGCAGAGCGCCCAACTCTTGGCCACTGTCTGGGAAGACGGCCGTAGCCGCCAACGGGTGCTGGCCAACTTCCATGGCGCCTATTCCGTCTCGTGGAGCCTACGCGAAGCCGTCGCCCGGAACTTCCCCGGCTTGCCCATTGATTGGGCGGCGGTGAGTGAGGCCTTGGCGCAAGGCCCGCCGGCCGAACCGCCGTTATCCCCGACCGCCTGGGATTGGGCTCGGGTGGAGCATCAACTCCAGGTCTGGGCCCACCAATCGTGGGGCGATGCGCCGGAGCGGGCTTGTCTGCAAGCGGCGGCCGCCGTGTTATCCTCTTGGCGTTCTCGGCATCCGCCTCAGGAACACCAGAATTCCCCACCGGAGTGACACCAGGTGTCATAACCGCCCTCGGCGACGACGTCGTCGGGGGCCTCTTTCTTTCGGGATCCCCTGGTGACTTTCCGTTGGCCATCATGGTGATTTTATCTTGGCCGTTTTGGCGATTTAATCCTGGCCATATTGCAGGAATTCCGTTGGCTTTTTTGACGATTTCCT
>NZ_JABBVZ010000209.1 GCF_012933365.1 Sulfobacillus harzensis
CGGTTCTATGGGGAGGAGGGCGCTCAAGGGGCACTCGCTACCACAGCCAAGCCCCGAGGCCCCTCTTTACCTACCAGATACTGCTAGTTGTGGTGGCGGCGCCCCCAGCACCCACGGTTAGAAGCGCAGGTGGCCAATCGCGGCATGGGGCGCTGAACCACGTCCCCCACGGCGGGCGATTGCGAGCCAAAGACCAAGGACACGCGCTGGGGGGCCAGCGCGTGTCGCCAGAATCAACCTAGGCCTACGGAATGGTCACTGGTCGGAGCGTAATGGGGCCGTTGAGGTAATCCAGAGCCGCTTGCGGTGTTCCGGTCGGGGTCAGCACATCCATGACGTTTGTCGGGTATCCGTATGGATCTGGACGGACATAGCCAAAATTATACGGCCCCGCATACTGGGCGATGGGTCGCACCTCCCCCGGTGCGTAGCCATCTTGGCTGAGGGACGTCACGTACAGCCCCCATCCTGCGCTGAACTTGCCGCCGACCAGGGTGGAAGGGATGTCGATACTGACCGTCCGTGTCAATGGATTGGTGGACACGGGCAAAGAGCGGCTAAGCACTTGGCCTTCGGCATTGATTAGCTTAGTATCGAACCCCGACACCCGTACGGCATAGTTCCAGGGGGTGGAAAAGCCCACATTGGCGTACGGGAGCGATTGAAGGCTTCCCCTGCTCGTGTCCGCGGGATTGATCAGATAGAGTTCGATGAGTTTGGTACCGAACCCGTTGGATCCGCCATAGAGGTTCCGTAAGACGTCGAACGACACGTTGATTTGATCGTAGGCGTCGACATTGCGGACGGCCACCGACGTCATGTCCAACATGCCGCGGACATACCAACCACCGGTCGGGTATTGATACCAACCGGGGCCTTGATCGTCGAACGGCAGGTTTCGCCAGGCGGCCAATGCCGGGGGCTCGTAGCTCAGCGCTTCTGTTATGGTTTTTTGAGACGCACCGTGCTGGACTGTAATGTCAACGATGTTCAGTCCCGATCCTATGGTAACCGGCAGCGAAAAACTCCCATGTGCGTTGGCCGTACTGGTCCAGGTATGGACGGTGTAATGCCCAGCCACTCCAATGGTGACACGAGCTCTCGGAACGGTTCTCCCAGAAATGGTGGGCGACGTCGAGTAAACAATCTGACTGCCCGAGTCGATGCTGAAGGGCCCCGTGCTAGGCAGCGGGATGGTCCGACCGGGAGAGACAGCCAACGCAAGGGATAGGGAACTGGGGTGCGGAGCGGTGAGATTAAACTCTCGCGCCAAAGCAGTCGGCTGATCGACCAGGGCGTGTTTGCTAATGTCGACGGCTAAGCGTACGTATTGGGCCATGGCCCAATCCAGTGGGGCGGCGGAGCCGGTGGCTGCGCCGGGACGTAATCCGATGCTCGCCGTCTGGGGGGATGTTCCGGGGGGCGATGCGGGGATGGTAGTGTTGAAGGGCCACACCTGCTCTGGGATCATTCCGAGACCGTAAGCCATGTTCCGCATGGTTTGGAGATAGAAGAGCGGCGAATGGCGGGTCTTGATTCCGTCCTGTGCGGCTAACAAACTGTATTCGCCGCGTTCGCCGTCCAATACCGGCCAGAGTCCGCCATTCCCGGAGCCATTGTAGGGGGCTCCGTTGGCATAGTTTCCGTAGTGGTCGTGATTATATCGGAAGAATCCGGGACCTGCAGGCGTCTCGACGCGGATCGTCTGGTCGACAACCTTCAGGGAATTTTGGATGATGGGCGCACGAGGTGCCAACAAACCCAATCGCACTAACGACAGAAACCCTTGGTCGATGATTTCTGTCTGGGGATAGGTGTTGCCGCCGTTGGCAATGGTGATGGTATGATCGCTGGACACTGTCGGGGCCGTGCTGATGCGGACAAAATACGGGGAAGACGACAGCGGGCCGTGGGCAGCAGCGGTCCACTCTTCGATGTGGGTCAGCCAGTGTTTCGCCACGCCCTGATAGATCGCTGCTTGGTGGGGATGCCCATCTTTCTGGGCAATGTGAGCACCGAGCGCTAACGCGGCGATGTCGACGGCCATGGTGTTGGGGGAGAATCCCGAGGCCTCCTCCCAGCGATCCAGATCGGTCCAAGGACCATGAGCTAAAATATAGCGCAGTGCCGGTTCAATATAGTGGTCGTAGGTTTTTTCGGGCCATCGTCCCCGAGTTGGTACGCCAAAATGACGGGGAATCCGTTTTGGTCCATTTCCTGGCCGGTCCAAAAAGGCTTCCCGTTCGCATAGGAATTTTGCGGGAAGTTACCGTTGGGATATTCATCTGTATGAAAGAACCAGTGGAGAATTTGGCGGGCTGTGCGTCGGTCACCGGCAGCGAGCAAAGCCGAAGCCATCTGATACGAGTCACGCACCCAGGTCATGTGATATCCGGTCACAGAGTTGCTCGCCGCCGATTCGGCCTCGCCCCAAGGCGTGGTCAGTGACGCGGCCATTGCTCCAATATGGGTTTTGTCTTCGGCGGCTTTGATGGTCATAAGTGACACCCAGTACTGAGATGTCAGTGCTGCGCTAAGGCCTTTGGGATGATAGAGTGGGGCCAAATAACGGTGCCATTGCGCGACGAACTGGCCTAACAGCGCTTTGGGTGGGGGGGTGAGCGTGGCCTCGGCTGCGGCAATCGCGGTCGTCGGCGTCGATCCATACCCCACGGCGACTTCCCCACTAACCACACGGCTGTTGTGCGATCGGAGGGTTTTAACAGTTTCTTAAAACTTTATCTATGGTTATCCATCATTGTATAATTGTGGTATGAATCGAAAACTTGT